>CAIKLM010000025.1 GCA_903828235.1 uncultured beta proteobacterium
CGGAAGACTTCGATTGAATTCCGAAAGAAGATAACGCGTTATCTTCGAACCATAGAGATCTCGATCCCGTAATGAAGTTTCAAACTCGTCTTTATTGGGCCACTTAACAGTTGCCCTCTTCGAAATACTCGCGACAAATCCACGCGCAAGAGACACAGGTGTATTTCCATTCTCAATGGCTCTCTCTGCTTCTGCTTCAATATCAGACCACATCCCCTTAAAGGCTGCATGCAAACCCGAGGGTTCTAATCCGAACGCGCCTCGCCGAACAATAAAACTTTCAACGTATTTCAAACATTCGGTTGCAACAGCTTCATCGAGTCTCGCAAGTCGCACCTCATTCAAAACTTTCATTACGAAAGAAAACATCATGGTTGGTAGGCCGACATCAACTAGCCGACTGATCTGTTCCTCTAAATCCTCACCAAAACTGCAACGATTCTGGCCATCACAAAGGTCCAAGAATTCCTTTTGGAGCGACGCAAGATCATCAACTATTTCAGAAATTGTAAGTTCCCGATCTGACCATTCTTTACGAAGACGCTGGTAAACATCGCCTTTTCTTACATTTGAGTCCAGTCGAATTAGACCGAATGGAAATAGATAAGTGTCAAATAACTTTGCTTCTGGACTTCCAAACTGCCGAAAGAATGGCTGCCATAAATCTCTTTCAAGCTCTTCGCGTTGAGCGTCTGTTAGATGACTACCTCGGGAAAGTACGTCGTTCTTGACCAACTCACCGACTGTCATTTGCTCCTGGCCAGAATTCAGTCGGTCAAAAATCACTGGACCCATGAGAGGATCCTTGATATCAATTTGAACAAGAGTCACAGATTGAAGTAGGGCGGTGTAGAGATGTTCAAGGCGACGAGCTTTATCCTGAGATGCGAGTAGCTCTTCCTTGAGTATCTTTTTCACTTCAGTAAAATTCTTAGATATTCGATTACTTCGATTTGCCCCACCAACATCCAAAAGCCTCACGGAAGTTGGTGCAATCCGATTTCTAAAGTTGTGCAACTCCAAAACTTCAGTCACAACTTCGTTCAAGTCTGCTCGATCGGCACCAGAAGGATGAAGCTTTAAGTTGGACTTACCACGGGTATCTCGAGTGGTGACGATGTATGCCTCAAACAAACTCTTTGCCGTGTCGAGATCTCCAAGTTCGACATATGCTCGTATAAATCCAAGAAGGCACAGAAACATTGTGGTTATTCGCTGCTGCCCATCAATCACCTGGTAAGAGCGTGCAACTGTTGGTGGAGCTTGTTGACCTTGAATTATGACAGCCCCAACAAAATGCGTCTCGTCTGATTCGTCATCAGCTAAGCGAATTAGATCATCGAAGAAATTGCGAAGTTTGGCAGGTTTCCACTTATATGGGCGCTGAAAATAGGGCACTTCAAAAAGACATTGCGTTTCGAGAAGGTCTTGAATGTTCGTTTCGTCAGCATTATTTGTGATTTTTTCAGCCATGGTCTGATCGTACTATTTGGGTCAAACGAAGTTAGTTACGGTGTCAAACCCTTCACTACTTATGGCAAAATCGGTCCGAGGTTTTTAAGGGCGCCAGGCCGAGTATCACCTTTAAAACATCAAACTCAAAATTGCTAAGGAATCACGCGAACAGTGACCATTATCCACGTCTATTTGGCTATTCACCAAAGAATTCTCAGTAGTACTGAACGATGTAACCGTAGGCACGGTCAAAGAGGTCTTGGTCAGTGTGAAGCTTGTACTTCAGCAAGCTACGACGTAAGGCTTTGCGGAGCTCACGCTCTCCTGCCTCAGTTTGCTGCCATCCGGGGAAACGAACCTGACGAACAATCTCATCAATGTCACCGACTACTCGTTCCACAATGACAGGTGTTGCATCAGTCTTAACGCTCTCGAATAGCTCGGTCAACGCGGCTTTGCCCTGCTCCTCATGAACTTCCTCAGGAACTTCATTTTCTGCTTCAACAACATCTCGCGCAAGTTCCAATAACGACTTCAAGAAGTCGAGAGAAGCCAACAACCCTTGCTCATGCTTAAGACGCAACGACTCCAGCCGTTCAGAGAGTGCTACAAACTTCGGATCTTGAATGTTCCGACGCAAACGCGCCGTAATACGGATTTCAACTTCTTGAACTCCAGTTTCTGGATCGTCGATAAAGCCCTGAATGACGTCGGCATCCATTACGAGAGTTTCGAGATCATCTCTGACTGCTTGCACGGTGACATTTTCATGAATGAGTTTGATTGTCTTCGCGCCTAGGGCATGCCAAAGAAGCTTTCCATTGCCGGAGGGAGGCTTCAAAGATTCATACACCTGGACGAGCCAGCGATAATCGTCCTCAAATGGACTGAGAATCGGGTCTGGGGACAGTGCCTCCCACACAATCGCCAATTGAGAGAAGTCAGAAGCGAACTTGTCACGCATTTCGTTATCCGGCAGGCATTGTTGTGCGGCCATTAACCCTTCCCAGCCGCCAACCGAGCGATCTACTCCCGGGAAGTAGCTAAGGCACTTGTTGACCATCGGTTCAAGTTCCGACTTGAGTTCCTCAAGGTTTGCCGCGCCGTCCAGGCGCATCTCCTGGCGCAGCTGCGCCACGCTCTGCGTGCGCGTCTCGGGCCGCACCGCCAGCGCGCGGTCGACCGCGGCCAGGAAATCCGCGCTGTAGCGACCCGCCGCCACCTGGGCCAGCGGCTGGTAGGTGTCGTTCAGCAGCCGTCCCACGCTCGGCGGCGGCGTGCGGCCGGTGATGGCGTAGTGCACCACCGCCGCCAGCGCATACACGTCGGTCCAGGCGCCCTGCTTCATGCCCGGGATCTCGGCGTACTGCTCCACCGGCGCGTAGCCGGGCTTCAGGATCACGGTCAGCGCCTGCGTCATGTCGCCGATGACGCGGCGCGCGGCGCCGAAGTCCAGCAGTAGGGGCCGGCCCGTGTCGGCCAGCATCATCACGTTGTCGGGCGCGATGTCGCGGTGGTAGCAGTTCTGCGCGTGGATGACCTGCAGCGCCTCGGTCAGCGGCTGAAGCAGCGTGCGCAGCCAGTCCTCGGAAGGCGCGCCCGGCATCGCCCGCAGCGTGTCGCGCAGGTTCTTGCCCTCGTAGAACGGCATCACCATGTAGGCGGTGCCGTTCTGCTCCCAGAAGCGGTAGACCTTCACGAGCGAGGGATGGTCGAAGCTCGCCAGCAGCTGCGCCTCGTTGATGAAGCTCTTCATGCCGGCGTCGAAGGTCTCGCGGTAGCGCTCGCTCTTGACCTGCACCTGGCTCGTCTCGTCGCGCGCGGCCAGCGAGGTGGGCATGTACTCCTTCAGCGCCACGCGGCGCTTGAGCATCGTGTCCATCGCCAGGTAGACGATGCCGAAGCCGCCCTCGCCGACCAGCCGCGTGATCTCGAACTCGTGCAGGCGCGTGCCCACGGGCAGGCCGTTGCCCATGTCGGGCGCCGCCGGCTTGGGCGGCGGCACGTAGACCTCGGTCTTGTGGAAGCCGGGCTCGATGTCCGTCGACGGAACCGGAGGCGGTGACGTGATCTCCGTGCGGTCTTGTTCGGGCTCGGCGGGCGTCATGGGCGTCGGCGTTGGTGCGCGAAGCTCGGATTGTCGCAGCGCCCAGGCCGTTCGGCAGCCCGCTGGGGCCCACCGAGGAGGGCCCCGGTGGCGATCGCTCAGGGCAGGCGGCCGTCGGGCAGCAGCACGCGGTCGGCGGCCAGGAAGCGCTCGGCGAAGGCCCGCGCGGGCTCGTCCGTGGCCGGGCTGTCGATGAGCTCCGCGATGGTTTCGCTGCGCCGCCACTGCAGGTGGCGCTGCACGTAGTCGGCGTTGTAGGCGTCGACGGCGCGCTGGAAGCCGTGCATCTCGTGCACCACCCACAGCGTGCAGGCCAGCAGCGCGGCCAGCCCGATGTCGACAGGCACCCAGCCGATGACGATGCCCGTGAAGACCAGCAGCACGATCAGCGGCGCCAGACCCACGGCCAGGGCCGTGCGGCGATGGGTCGGGGGTTCGTAGGCGGGCAGGAAGGGCTGCATGAAGGGGTCGGGGTTGTTCCAGACCGTAGGTATATCCAGTTTTGTCCTGGACAAGAACAGGAACAACCCCCAAATGACCGACCAGACGTTGCCCTTGTCCATGGTTTGAGCTCGACGGCGGGTTCCAGTGGCGGCGCGCAGCCCGGCCCCGCCGCGCGGGGTGGTAGCGTCCGGCGTGGTGCACCCGCCGCACCGGTTCGCACCCGCCACCGACCCACACCATGCCCACCCCCGCGCACGCGCCAGCCTGGCGCCACGGCCTGCAGGTCTTCGAACGCGGCTGGCTGTCGTCGAACAACGTGCTGCTGCACGGCGAGCCCGGCGAGGGTGCCGTGCTGGTGGACGCCAGCCACACCCTGCACGCCGCGCAGACGGTGGCGATGCTGCACGCCGCGCTCGGGCCCGAGCGGCTCGACCGCGTCGTGAACACCCACCTGCACTCCGACCACTGCGGCGGCAACGCCGCGCTGCAGCGCGCCTTCGGCTGCCGCATCGAGATCCCGCCCGGCCTGCACGGGGCCGCGCAGGTCTGGGACGCGCACGCGCTCAGCCACGGCAGCACCGGCCAGACCTGCGAGCGCTTCATCCCCGACGGCGTGCTCTCGCCGGGCGAGGTGCTGGCCGTCGGCGGCCGCCGCTGGCTGGCGCTGGGCGCGCCGGGGCACGACCCTCACTCGCTGATGCTGTTCGACGAGCGCGAGGGCGTGCTCATCAGCGCCGACGCGCTGTGGGGCAACGGCTTCGGCGTCGTGTTCCCCGAGCTCGACGGCGAGCCGGGCTTCGACGACGTGGCTGCGGTGCTGAACCTGATCGAGCGGCTGTCGCCCCGGCACGTGATCCCCGGCCACGGCGCGCCCTTCTACGACGTGACCGAGGCGCTGGCCCGGGCGCGGCGCCGCCTGGCCGGCTTCCACGCCGACCCCGCGCGCCACCTGCAGCACGGTGCGCGCGTGCTGCTGAAGTACCACCTGATGGAACTGCGCGAGCAGGACGGGGCGGACCTGCGCGAGTGGATCGCCGCGACGCCGCTGCTGGGCCAGGTGTGGCAGCGGCTGGGGCGCCCGGAAGGCACGGTGGCTGCCTGGGGCGAACGCGTGGTTCAGTCCCTGGTGGACAGCGGCGCGCTGGCCCGGCGGGGCCGCACCGTGGCCGACGCCTGACGTGCGCCCGGCGGCATCAGCCGGCCGGCCGCCCGCCTGCGGCATCGCCCGCGCCGCGGGTTGAGACCTCGCCGGAAGAGGCCGCCGCCTGACCGAGCTGGACCCGCGGGGACAGGTCTGCGGCACGATGCGGGCCGCCGTTCGTGTAGCCGATGAACCGCTGGTGCATAAAACCGCTAAGTTCAAAAAACGACTGGATAGTATCAGCCTGCGCCGCGCCCCATGCGGCGAACCCTCTCTCGAAAGGAACGACCATGAACTGCTACGCATTCGTCGCCGCCGCCGTGCTCGCGACCGTCGCGCCGCTGTGCGCGGCACAGTCCCCGGAATCCCCCGGCCGCTGGTACGTCACCGGCTCCTTCGGTGCTTCGCTCATCAGTGATCCCGGCGCGAGCTACACGCCTCCCGGCGGGCCACTGGCCCGGGGCTCGCTCCGGCTGGGCAACGGCTCCATGGCCGGCGGCAGCATCGGCTGGCACCTGCGCCCGGACCTCCGCATCGAGGCCGACTACAACTACCGCACGAACAAGCTGCGGTCGACCTCGGTGCCCGGGCTGGATGCGGCGCAACCGGACGCCGACCTCGCCTCGGTGCTGATCATGGCCAACGTGCTGCGCGACTTCGAGGGCTGGAACACGGGCTGGGCGCGCTTCAAGCCCTACGTCGGCGTGGGCCTGGGCGTGGCCCAGGAGGTCGACACCGACCTGAACGTCGGGGGAGTGCCGCGCGAGTTCTCGGGCAACCGGGCGGCGTGGCAGTTGCTGGCCGGCGTGAACTGGCAGTACCGCAGCCGCTGGCTGGCCGGAGCGGGCCTCCGCTACGTCGATGCCGGCACCGTGCGCCTGCAGAGCACCACCGCGGCCGGCGGAGGGATCCGCGCCGACTACAAGGGCCTCGGCCTCGAGACCCGGGTGGGCTACCGCTTCTAGGTCATCGGCGCAGCACCATGAAAAACGGGCTGGATGCGTCGGCATCCAGCCCGTCTTCCCATCGGCACGATCTTGGCGCGGCTGGCAGGATTCGAACCCACGACCCCTTGGTTCGTAGCCAAGTACTCTATCCAACTGAGCTACAGCCGCGCAGCCCTCAACTGTAGCACCTTTCAATCGAGGCTGGCAGCCGCACGCTCGTGGCCCAGGGCGCGGGCCTCGTCGCCCTCGCCACGCGCCATCTCGGCCAGCACGCGCCAGGCGCGGCGCCGCAGGCCCGGCGCCAGCGCGGCGCTGGCTGCGGCCTGCTCCAGCAGCGTGCGGGCCTTGCCCCACAGGCGGCGCTCGGCCAGGGCCAGGCCCACGGCGGCCACCACGGCGGGCTCGTGGCCGTAGGACTGAGCCGCCAGCTCCAGCCGCGGCAGCCAGTCGTTGCCGATGCCGCTGCGCGCATCGGCCAGCGCCAGCGCGACGCTGTCGCGGTCCTCGCGCGAGAGCTCGGCCAGGCGGTCCCAGAAGGGACGCAGCCACTGGCGCGCGTCGTCGGCACCGTCCAGCAGCGCCGCCCGCTGCGCGGCGCGCGCCGCCACCTGCGCGTCGCGCCGGTCGCCAGCGTCGAGCTGGTTCCACAGCCGGCGCAGCTGCTGCAGGTCGTGCGCAGTCTCGAGCACGTCCCCGGCCAGCGAGCGCAGCAACGTCTGCGCCACCAGCGGCGAGAAGGCCTGGTGGTTGGCCAGCAGCCGCGCCGTGCGCAGCGCCTCCACGGGCTGCCGCGCCAGCCGCGCCGCCTGCAGCCGCAGCCGCAATGCCTGAGTCCGCCGCGCCGCGCCCGGGGGCAGCGCGTCGAGCATCTCCAGCGCCCGGCCGGCGTCGCGGTCGTCCAGCGCCCACTCGGCCGCCAGCAGCCGCGTGGCGTCGTCGCCCGCGACGCCGCCCGTGGCCGCCGTGCCGGGGCGCTCCGCCAGCGCCCGCTCCACCATCGCGTCGCGCCGCCTGCGGTCCTGCAGCCGGTGCAGGCTGCCGGCCGCGAGCAGGCGCGCCAGCAGCCGGAAGCGGGCGTCGCCGGCCAGCGCCTCGGCGTCGGTCTGCAGCACCAGCGCGCGCTGCGCGGCCTTCTGCGCGCGCCCGTAGCGGCCGGCGAAGTACTCGGCCTGCGCCTCGCGCAGCGCCGCCTCGGCCGCACGCTCGCGCCGCAGCGCCCGCCACTGCCCCGCGCGCCGCGGCAGGCTGACGAGTGAATTGATCGCCTGCACGCCCAGCAGCAGCGCGGCGCCCAGGCCCACCAGCAGCAGCACGGCGAGGTTGAGCGACAGGTCGGTGCGCCACCCGCCCCAGTAGACGCTGACGAGCCCGTCGTTGGGGCCCAGCAGCGAGGCCGCCACCACGGCCACCACGGCCAGCAGCAACAGCCAGATCACGCCGCGCATGGCAACGCGGCCCTCAGCGCGGCGCCGGCACGGCGCTCAGCGTGGCGATGGCGGCCAGCGTGGCATCGGGCCGCGGCACCACCACCTGCCGCGACTGTGCGGCCACCTCGCGCAGCGTCGCGCCGGCCACGGCCACGCGGCGGGCACCGCCGTCGAACCAGCGGTCGAGCAGCGACTGGGCCTCCCGCAGGTCGGCCGCGGCCACCTCGAACTGGCGGGACAGCAGCGCCAGCCGCGCGTTCAGCAGCCGCAGCTTGAGGTTCTCGCGCAGGTACAGCGCCTGCTCGGGGGCCAGCAGCACAGCCTCGGCGTGCTCGACCCGGGTCACACGCACCAGGCTGCGCGCCTCGGACCACAGCACCTGGCCCAGCTGGCGCCAGCGCGCGGCCAGGTCGCCCGTGGCGGGTGCGCTGGCGGCCGCCGGCGCCGGCGCGGCGGTGGGCGTGCCGCGCTGGTGCGGCATGGCCAGCATGGGCAGCTCGTCGACCTGGCGGATGAGGTCGTCGATGCGGATCGCCAGCCCGTTGAAGTCGGTGAGCCCGGCGCTGCGCACCCGCTCGAGATCGGCCGCCACCGCCCGCCGCACGCGCTCCAGCCGCGGCTGGTTGAAGCGCGCCAGGCGCTCGTCGGCCTGCCTCAGCGTGGCCACCAGCGGCTCCGCACTGCCGGTGATGGCGCTCTGCTGCAGCGCCACGCGCAGCGCGGCGTCGATGTCGGCCAGCACGTTCTCGTCGCGCGAGCGGGCCAGACCTTGCATCAGCTCCTCGATCTGCGTGCGCTGCAGCGCCGTCTCGGCCAGGCGCGCCTCGAGCAGCGCGAGCTTGGCCGCCGTCTCGCGGCTGGCCTGATCGGCCTGGCGCGCCAGCAGGCGCGCCTCGGCGGCCTGCGTGCCGCTGTCGGCCTGGCGCTTGACAAGTTCTGCCTCCAGCCCGCGCACCCGCTGGTGCGTGGTGTAGGCGAAGATCAGCGCCGCCGCCGACACCACCGCCAGCGCCGCCGCCCCCCAGGGCGCCCAGCGCCGCGCAGCCGGCCCGGCCAAGGCGGGCGACGGCGCGGTGGGCGCCTCGGCCGGCGCAGGATCGGCCGGCCTGGCGGCGGGGGCGGGGGCGGGGGCGGGAGAAGCGGGGGGATCCTGCACGGCGAGGCGGATTTTAGGTACCGCCTGCGCCCGGCCCGCCGGCGGCGTGGGGCGCCAGCGCGCGAGGCCGGTTCGTCAGGCCTCGGCCAGCGCCGCGGCCAGTGCCGCCGCGCCCAACGTCAGGTCGTCCTGCGGCGGCAGCACCTTCACAAGGCCGAAGCCGGCCGCGCGCGCCGCTTGGGCGATGCGCGCGTGGCCGGCCAGGGCGCACGAGGCCGACCAGTCGGCGGCGGGGCAGAGCTGGCGCAGCCGCGCCACGGCCTCGCTGCTGCCGAAGGCGAAGGCGTGAGCCAACGGCGCCGCCGCGGCGGCGGCCAGCACCCGGCCGGCCGCCTCGTCCAGCAGCGGCGCCGCGCGCCGATACGCCGCCAAGAAGCTGACCTGCGCACCGGCGGCCCGTAGCCGATCGGCCAGCCAGTCGCGGCCGTCTTCGCCGCGCACCACGCACACGCGGCGGTTCGCCCAGTCGCGCCCGGCCACCGTGGCCCACAGGCCCTCGCTGTCGGCCTGGCCGGGCGACGGCTCGTCGATGGCCGTCACGCCTGCGGCCTGCAGCGCCAGCCGGGTGCCGGGGCCAGGCGAGCCGGCCCGCAGGGCCGATGGCCACTCGGCCCCCACCGGCCGCTCCGCAAAAAAGCGCTCCACGGCGTTGGCGCTGACGAACATCACCCAGTCGCAGCGGGACAGCGCCGCCCAGGCGGCGTGCAGCGGCGCGGGGTCGCCCACGGGCTCGATGGCGATCAGCGGCAGCGCCACCGCGTCGACCCCCTGCGCCCGCAGCGCCTGCACCCACGGCAGCGCCTGGGCCAGCGGCCGCGTGACGATCAGACGCCGGGGCATGCGCCGCGGGCCCTGGGCGGCACGCTCAGGCGGCCGGCAGATAACCGGCGGCGCCGGCGGCGTGCAGTTCGGCCACGGCCCGGGCGCCGAGGGCGCGCGCCTCGGCCTCGTCGGCCACCGGGGCGGCCACGCGCACGCGCAGCAGCGGGCGCGTGAGCTGCTGCGAGTCGCCCAGCGCGGCGTCGAGCGTGAGCACGCCGTCGGGGCCCTGCGTGGCGTGGGCGGCCAGCGGCAGGCTGCAGCTGCCACCCAGCCCGCGCGAGACGGCGCGCTCGGCCTGGCAGGCCAGGAAGGTGGGCCCGTGAATGGTCTGCGCCAGCAGCGCCTTCAGGCTGGCGGCGTCCCCGCGCACCTCGATGCCCAGCGCGCCCTGCCCGGCCGCCGGCAGCATCTGCGCCGGCTCGAAGCGCGAGCGGATGCGACCGGCCAGCCCCAGCCGCACCAGGCCGGCGGCGGCCAGCACGATGGCGTCGAAGCCGCCTTCGTCAAGCTTGCGCAGCCGCGTGTCGAGGTTGCCGCGCAGCGGCTCGATCCGCAGGTCGGGCCGGTGCGCCAGCAGCTGCACCACGCGGCGCAGGCTGCTGGTGCCGACCACCGCACCCTGCGGCAGCTCGTCGACGCTGGCGTAGCGGTTGGAGACGAAGGCGTCGCGCGGATCCTCGCGTTCCCAGATGGCGGCCAGCGCGAAGCCCTCGGGCAGCTCCATCGGCACGTCCTTCAGCGAATGCACCGCGAGGTGGGCCTCGCCACGCTCCAGCGCCGTCTCGAGCTCCTTCACGAACAGGCCCTTGCCGCCCACCTTGGACAGCGCGCGGTCGAGGATCTGGTCGCCGCGGGTCGTCATGCCCAGCAGCTCGACCGCGAGGCCGAAGCGCTGCTGCAGTTCAGCCTTGACGTGCTCGGCCTGCCACAGGGCCAGCCGGCTCTCGCGCGTGGCGATGATGGTCGGTGCGTTCATGCGGCCGATCATAGGCAGGCCCGCGGCTTGCAGCAGAATCGGTAACCTGGTTACATCGCCTGGAGCCAACTATGCCCCGCCCCGTTCTGGCCGCCAAGAGCCCCCTGCCACGCACCAAAGCGAGGCGCGACGCGCCCCAGGGCGATGCGGTCGCCAAGAACCGCCCCCTGGTGGAGGACATCCGGTTACTGGGCCGCATCCTCGGCGACGTGATCCGCGAGCACGAGGGCGTGGAAGCCTTCGAGCTGATCGAGCGCATCCGCCAGCTCTCGGTGGCCTACCGCCTGAAGGCCGACGCCTCGGCCGGGCGCGTGCTCGACCGCCTGCTGAAGAACCTCTCCGCCGACCAGACGGTGACGGTGATCCGGGCCTTCAGCTACTTCAGCCACCTGGCCAACATCGCCGAGGACCAGCACCACCTGCGCCGCCGCGCCGTGCACGAGGCCGCCGGCGACCTGCACGAGGGCAGCCTGGCGCTCAGCTTCGAGCGGCTGCACCGCGCCGACCACCGCGCCGCCGACATCGCGGCGCTGCTCGAGAACGCCCACCTCGCGCCCGTGCTCACGGCTCACCCCACCGAGGTGCAGCGCAAGAGCATCCTCGACGCCGAGCGCGCCGTGGCCGCGCTGGTGGCCGAGCGCGACGGCCTGGCCTCGCCCGAGCGCCGCGCCGACAACGAGGCGCTGATCCGCGCCCGCGTGACGCAGCTGTGGCAGACGCGCATGCTGCGCACCGCCAAGCTCACGGTGGCCGACGAGGTGGAGAACGCGCTGAGCTACTACCCGGTGACCTTCCTGCGCGAGATCCCGCGCCTGTACCGCGACCTCGAGCGCCTGCTGCCAGGCCACCGCGTGGCGCCGTTCCTGCGCATGGGGCACTGGATCGGCGGCGACCGCGACGGCAACCCCAACGTGGGCGCGCACACGCTGCGCCACGCGCTGGCGCGGCAGGCCGAGGTGGCGCTGCGCTTCTACCTGACCGAGGTGCACGCGCTCGGCGCCGAGCTCTCGATGAGCGGCACGCTGGCCCCGGTGACGCCGGCGATGGCCGCGCTGGCCGAGGCCAGCCCCGACGCCAACCCCCACCGCGCCGACGAACCCTACCGGCGCGCGCTGATCGGCCTGTACGCGCGGCTGGCGGCCACGCTGGAGCGCCTCACCGGCACCGAGGCGCTGCGCCACGCCGTGAAGCCGCAGCAGCCCTACGACGCGCCCGGGCAGTTCCTGGCCGACCTGCGCACCATCGAGGCCTCGCTGGCCCACCACCACGCGCAGGCGCTGGTGGCGCCGCGCCTGGCGCCGCTGATGCGCGCGGTTCAGGTGTTCGGCTTCCACCTGGCCACGCTGGACCTGCGCCAGAGCTCCGACCAGCACGAGGCCGTGATCGCCGAACTGCTGCGCACCGCGCGCCTGTGCCCCGACTACGGCGCGCTGGCCGAGCCCGAGCGCCGCGAGCTGCTGCTGCGGCTGCTGAACGACGCACGGCCGCTGCGCGTGCGCGGGGCCGCGTACTCCGAGCTGGCGCAGGGCGAGCTCGCCGTGTTCGAGGCCGCGCACGAGGCGCTGGCGCGCTACGGCCGCGAGGCCATCCGCCACTACATCATCAGCCACACCGAGGCCGTGAGCGACCTGCTCGAGGTGCTGGTGCTGCAGAAGGAGTGCGGCCTGCTCACCGGCACGCTCGACGGCGAGGGCGACGGCACCGGAGGCGGCGCCGCCCGCGCCGCGCTGATCACGGTGCCGCTGTTCGAGACCATCGGCGACCTGCGGCGCAGCGTGCCCATCATGCGCGAGTTCTACGCGCTGCCCGGCATCCGCGCGCTGGTGCTGCGCAGCGGCGGCGAGCAGGACGTGATGCTGGGCTACAGCGACAGCAACAAGGACGGCGGCTTCTTCACCAGCAACTGGGAGCTCTACCGCGCCGAGACGGCCCTGGTGGCGCTGTTCGACGAGCTGCGCGCCGCGGGCGCGCCGATCACGCTGCGGCTGTTCCACGGCCGCGGCGGCACGGTCGGTCGGGGCGGCGGGCCCAGCTACCAGGCCATCCTGGCGCAGCCGCCGGGCACCGTGAACGGGCAGATCCGCCTCACCGAGCAGGGCGAGGTCATCGCCAGCAAGTACGCCAACCCCGAGATCGGCCGCCGCAACCTGGAGACGCTGGTCGCGGCCACGCTCGAGGCCACGCTGCTGCACCCCACCAAGCCCGCGCCCAGGGCCTTCCTCGACGCGGCCGAGGCGCTGTCGGAGGCCAGCTTCCAGGCCTACCGGCGCATCGTCTACGGCACGCCGGGCTTCACCGACTACTTCTTCGCGGCCACGCCGATCCGCGAGATCGCGGGCCTGAACATCGGCAGCCGCCCGGCCAGCCGCAAGGCCACCCGCGCCATCGAGGACCTGCGCGCCATCCCCTGGGGCTTCTCGTGGGGCCAGTGCCGCATGGCGCTGCCGGGCTGGTGTGGCTTCGGCAGCGGCGTCGAGGCCTTCCTGGCCGCGGGCGGCAAGGACGGCCGCGCCGAGCGCACGGCGCTGCTGCAGCGCATGCACCGGCAGTGGCCGTTCTTCCGCACGCTGCTGTCCAACCTGGACATGGTGATGGCCAAGAGCGACCTGCGCATCGCGGCGCGCTACGTCGAGCTGGTGGAGGACAAGGCCACGGCGCGCCGCATCTTCGCGCTGCTCAAGGCCGAGTGGCTGCGCGTGCAGGACGCGCTGGCGCTCATCACCGGCGAGTCCGAGCGGCTGGCCTCCAACCCCGCGCTGGCGCGCAGCATCGAGCACCGCTTCCCCTACCTCGACCCGCTGAATCACCTGCAGGTGGAGCTGATGCGCCGCTACCGCAACCGGCGCGAGGGGCAGCAGGGCGTGGAGCGCCTGGAGCGCGGCATCCACCTCAGCATCAACGGCATCGCCGCGGGCCTGCGCAACACCGGCTGAGCGGCGCGGCCGTTCAGCCGGGGGCTGCGCCGGCCTGCAGCGCGGTCCGCACCGCCGCCAGTTGCCGGCGCGACACGGCCAGCCACTCGTCCAGCGGCGCCACGCGCACCGCCCAGCCGTCGCCCTCGTCGCCGAGGGCGTGGGGCTGCAGTTCGCGGATCGCGGCCACCGCCACCAGCGCGTTGCGGTGCACGCGCACGAAGCCGGGGCCGAGGCGGCGCTCGAGGTCCGACAGGCTGTCGTCCAGCACGAAGGTCTGCTGCGCGGTGCGCAGCGTCACGTACTTCTGCTCGGCCTTCAGCACCAGCGCCTCGCGCACCGGCAGCCGCAGCACGCGGCCGCGCTCGCTGAGCACCAGCACCGGCTCGGGCACCACCGGCGGCTGCACGCCGCGCACCAGGGCCAGCTGCTGCGCGGCGCGCTGCAGCGCCGCCTGCAGGCGCTCGCGGCGCACGGGCTTGGTCAGGTAGTCCAGCGCCTGCAGCTCGAAGGCGCGCAGCGCGTGTTCGCCATGCGCCGTCACGAACACCACCAGCGGCGGCCGCGGCAGCGCCTGCAGCGCCGGCGCCAGGCGCAGGCCGTCGCGCCCCGGCAGCTGGATGTCGAGCAGCACCAGGTCGGCCGGCTCGGCCTGCAGCGCGGCCACGGCGGCATCGGCATCGCCGGCCTCGGCCACGCCGTCCACCTGCAGACCGCCGTCGCCACCGGCCAGGGCCTCGACCAGGCCGCGCAGGCGCTGCCGGGCCAGGGGTTCGTCATCGACGATGAGGATGCGCATGGCGGCCCGGGCAGTCAGGACGAGGGCAGCACGAGGCGGGCCTCGAAACGGCGGCGGCCGTCCGCCGCGGCCGGGGCCGGGCCGGCGCTGAACTGCGCGGCCACGTCGTGCAGCACGCGCAGCCGCTCGCGCACGTTGGCCAGCGCGATGCCCTGGCCGGGAAAGCCGGCCTGCTCGCCCACGGTGTTGACGACGCTGACTTCGACCTCGCCGAGGCGGCGCCGCGTGCGCAGCCACACCTCGCCGCCGGCCGGCACCGGCTCCACGCCGTGGCGCACAGCGTTTTCGGCCAGCGGCTGCAGCAGCAGCGGCGGCACGCGGGCGCTGCCGGCGCGCTCGTCGAGGTCCCAGTGCACCACCAGGCGCGACCCGAAGCGCACGGCCTCGATGTCGAGGTAGCGGCGCACGAGCTCGAGCTCGTCGGCGAGCGTGACCGAGCCCGCCGGCGAACCGTCGCGCTCGGCCAGCGCGGTGCGGAACAGCTCGGCCAGGTCCTCGAGCACGCGCTCGGCACGCTCGGGGTCGGCGCGCACCAGGGCCACCGCAGTGTTCAGCGTGTTGAACAGGAAGTGCGGGCGGATGCGCGACTGCAGCTCGGCCAGGCGGGCGCCGCTGTCCACCGGCTCGGCCGCGCGCTCGCGCAGCGCCAGCCAGGCCGCCAGCAGCAGCGAGCCCAGCGCGCCGCCGGCCGCCACCGCAGCGCCCTGCCAGGCGCCGCCCGCGACCAG
>CAIKLM010000026.1 GCA_903828235.1 uncultured beta proteobacterium
GGGCAGGCGGGCCGCCCGCCCTGCCGCAGACGGTGCGGGAGGCGCCGGCTGCGACCAACCCGGGTCTGGAGGTGGCCGGCGCGGCTACACGCAGCACTGCGCCTGCAACGCCGGCAGCGGGCAACGGCATCAGCGCCGGCCAGTGGGTCGTGCAGCAGCAACCCGTCCAACAGCCGAATCAGGGGCCCACCCTGGGGCCCCAGGAGCCTGCAAAGGCGCCCCAGGGCCCTGGGGCGGATATCGAGTTGCCCAAGGCCGAGGTCACGGCGCTGGCAGGTCGTGAGGGATCCCAGGCCGTGATTCAGAAGGGCCTGCCGCCGCTTGAACAGTTGCTGGGTGTGCAGCGCATCGGTCCGCCGTCGCCCCCGCCGGCAGGTGCTTCGGTCGCCGCTCAGCCGGTGATCGACACCCGCCCGCCATGGGAGCGGCGTGCCGTGCCCAGGGGCGGCGTTCTTCCCGTCGACATTCCGCCTTCCATGGCCGGGTCGCCCACCTTGGCCGGGCCCGAGGGAGGACCGGCACAACCGGTGCCCAATGTCTCCATCCGCCCGTACGTGCCGCCGTCACCCGGGACGGTGAAGCGCAACGCGGCAACAGAGACGGTCTGGCTGAACCTGCAAGGCCGCGACCTCCGCGGCGTGCCCGACCTGGCCCAGCGGATCCGCGCGCTGCAGTCCGCGCATCCCGGCGTGCGCATCGACATGACGGGTGCCGACGTGAGCGGCCTGAAGCTGGAGAAACTGGACCTTTCGCGGGCGAACCTCGACCGTATCGAGGCCGTTGGCACCAGCTTTGCGGGAAGCGATCTGCGGGGTGCTTCGGCCAACGGAGCGCGGCTCGAAAGGGCCGACCTGACCGGGGTCGAGATGTCGAACGGCCGATTCGACCATGCCAATCTGCGCCAGGCGCATGGTTGGGTGCGAGCGGACGGTGCGCACTTTCACCGCGCCGACCTGACGGGCGCCAGGTTCCCCGACGCGAGCATGCAGGGTGCCGACCTCTCGCAGGCCGACCTGACCGCCGCCGAGGCACAGGGGGCTCACCTGAACAATGCCGTGGCGAGGGGGGCTAGGCTCGACCGCTCCAGTTTCCAGGGCGCGAGCTTGCGCAAGGTCGACCTGAGCGAGGCCACCGTGGCCGGTGCCTCCTTCGAAGGAGCCAACCTGTCCGAAATCCGGCACGAGGGTGTCGACCTGGGGACTGCCCGCCTGGCCGGCGCCAGGAACCTGAAGAACCCACCCGCGGCAAGGCCAGCCGATCCCGGCATGGGCGCCGTCGACCTGTCGCACGTCCCCGATCTGCGGGAACTGCGGCAGGCCGCCCAGGCCGAAGTGACGCCCGAGTTCCTGGATCGAGCCCGCGCGGCCGGGCTCGAGTACCAGGGCACGGGTGTGCTCGCGGCTGAACGGCATGGCCACAGCGCGGGCAACCGGGTTCCCGGCGGCCACTTCGCGGGCAACGGGGCCGACGTCCCGCTCACCAACCGGGGCCGCGACGAGGCCGCCGCGGTGGCGCCCGAGCTGGCCAAGATCGCGCCGGGCGTCGATGTCCTGTTCGTCTCGCCGGTGGACCGAGCCATCGAAACCACGCTGACGGGCACGGAGCAAGCCGGGCCGGCGATGCCGCCTGCGATCGTGCTGGATGGCGCGCGCGAGCGTGGCATCGGCGGGCTGTTCGGCCTAAACAAGCCGCCGCAGACCAAGCGCGAGGCCCGCAGCGGCATTCCCACGGGGCCGGACTACCGGGGAGATCCGGGCTTCGACATCAACCCGCTGGGCAAGGACTACGTGCCGTCCAACGATCCCAACGCCTACAACATTCCGCGAACCACGCTGCTGAGCGACGGCCGTGGTGAGAGCTGGAACCAGATGAACGCCCGGGTGACCAGCGCCTACGATCAGAACATCGCTCCCTTGCTGGCCCAGGGCAAGAACGTGCTGCTCGTCAGCCACCAGTTCGTGATGGGCATCCTGACCGAGCACCTTTACAAGCCCGGGCCGATGACGCCGGGTCTCGAGGCCGGCGACTTCGTGAAGACGGGCCACAAGATCCCCAACGCCACACCGCAGTACTGGCCCGTCCACGTCTTCAAGGACGCGCAGGGCAACTATGTGTCTGTGCCCGCCTCGACGGGCGCGCAGGGCGGCACGGGGCCCAGCAAGGCGCCGGGTGCGGCTGCGCCGGCGCCGGCACCAGCCTCCTCGACGCCGTTGCTGGCCCCGGCAGCCGCAGTGGAGCCGGCGGCGACTGGCGAAGTCGTCCCCAACCCTTCGGTGAAGGCCGCGCCCACCCAGGCTCAGCCGCCGCTCCAGCTGCAGGTTCCCCCGGAACTGCGCACGGCACCGGGTCCCTCCGACCGGCAGGCCACCGTGGGCCAGCCGGCGGAATGGCCGGTGCAGGCCAAGGGCCCGGGCGGGCCGCTGGAGACCGCAGACGTGGTGCAGGCTGGGGCTCGAGGGGCGGTCGGCACGGCTGCGAATGCGTGGGTGAACCAGACCGTGGTCGCGCCGGTTCAGAAGGGTCTCGATGCCACGTGGCAGCAGTTCGCCGCGACGCCACTCGGACGCTTCACGCTCGACGTGTCGGGCGCCACGTCCAAGGCCTTCACCGCGATCAGCGCCGATGGAACGCCGGTCGGCAACACCCTGGCGTTCCTGAACCAGAACATCGTTCGCAACGAGTCGCTGTGGAAGGCCGCGGGCCAACTCGGTGGCGCTGCCCGAACGACGGCTCAGGCCGGATTCGCCTCGACGATGGCGGCCGTCATGGCGGCCCATCAGAGTGGCGCGCTGCGAATGGAGTCGTTCGTCATCGATGGCCGCAAGCTGACTCCCGAGCAGTCGGAAGTTCAGCGGGCCATCAACGTGCCACGTGGCACGCACGTCACCTACTTCATCACCCGAGGAGAGCAGCCGGTCACGGTCGATGGCAAGGTCTACCAGGTTCCCACCCGGGCGTTCGTCGCCATCGCCGGCGGTCAGAACGTGGTGCTGTTGCCGGCCACCGGGCTTGGCAAGCCGGGTGCCCAGCCATGGATCGGCTACGACACTGAATCGAAGCGGCTGACGATGGCGTCCAGCTCGGTGGCAGCCGGCGGCTGGGGCCTGGTCGGCTTCAGCAGCGGCACCACCAACTTCAACACCTCGGGTCGGGCCGACCTGCAAGCCCTGCGGGGGCTTCTGAACATCGCTGCCTTCACTTCGGGCCCCGACAGCCCCATGAAGCCCGATGGTCCGACGACCAACCGGCTGTGGAGCATCTTCATCGCCGATCCGCTGTCCACGTTCTTCACGACCACCGTGAACATCGGGCCGATCGCGATCGTGGGTGAGCGTTACCGCAACCCGCAAGCCGAGCGCCTCACCCTGGGCTGGGGCGGAGAACTGAAGAAGGGCATCAACCTAACCACGGATCCGCATTCCAGCCGTGTAGTGCCCGCATTTCCGCTGGTGGGAGCCGGAACCTTCACCCCCGATGCCGCGGACTGGAAGCTCATGCAGGCTCTGTCGGACAAGGGGCTCAAGGAGGTGCGTGACGTCTTCGGCCACTTGGTGGGTGCGCCCACCGAGTCCGCCCCTCGCGAGCCGGCGCCGCAGGCACGTTGAGTCCGTGGGCGCCGCATCCGGTGACAACAAGAAACAGGACGGCAGGAGCAACAGGTATGACTTGGACGATCCGAAACGCTCAGCTGCCCGGTGGTGTGGTGCGGTCCGGCAGCGGCGACCTGCTGCAAGCGCAGGCTGGTACGAAGCCGCCTGCGGCCAAGCGCGCGGCGGGTGCACGCACGGTGGAGTTGCGGCTGGGTGGGCACCCGGTGAGGGCGGTGCCGCTGGGCCTGCCGGACAGCAAGGGCCGGACGCTGTACGAGGTGTCGTGGCGCGGCGTGACGGTGCAGGCGCCGCTGACGGGGCAGCTCGGTGCGGCGCAGTTCAAGCCTGGTTCGTGGTTGAAGGGCGCGCTGGAGCGGGCGTATGAAGCCCGACAGGGCCCGGCGTGTCCGGTTTCCGAGGCACCGGTGCTGGGCAGCAACGGACGCCCGGCGCATGTTCGGCGCGAGGGGTTGAGCGCGAGCTTCTTCGACGGGGCGGGCTCCACCACGACGGTTCGGCTGCCGCTGTACAAGGACGAC
>CAIKLM010000027.1 GCA_903828235.1 uncultured beta proteobacterium
CCGGCCGCGACGCCGAGGCCGTGACGGCGCTGGAGCGCGCCGCGGCGCAGGCGCTGGCTGCCGGGCGCGAGGCCGAGAGCGGCCGCTTCCTGCGCGAGGCGGCCGGCGCCTGCGAGCGCCTGGGCGAGGCCGACCGCGCCTTCGACCTGCTGTTCCGCGCCGCCGACGCGCTGTCGCTGGCGGTGTCGATCGATGACTTCGAACCGCTGGCCGCCGAACTGCTGGCGCGCGCCCGCACCGACGCGCAGCAGGCGGCAGCCCTGCTCGCGCAGGTCCACGTGCTGCTCACCCGCGACCAGTACGAAGCGGCCCGGGCGCCTGCAGACCGGGCGCTGGCGGCGGCGCGGCGCGCCCAGCGGCGCGACCTCGAAGCGGAACTGCTGCTGGCCTACGCCCACTTCCACAAGCAGGCCGGCGACGGGCCCGGTATGGTCGAGGCGCTCGAGCAGGCCGTCAAGCTGCTCCACGCCGAAGGCCTGCTGGTGTCGGAAGCCGCCAAGCTGATCTCGCTCGCGACAGCGCAGGTGCATCTCGGCCGGCTGCAGGACGCCTTGCGGACCCATGCCTACGCGCTCGAACGCTACCAGGCGCTGAACATCAAGGCCAGCGAGCCGGTGTTGCTGAGCGCCTGGGGGACGCACTGCCTGCTGGCCGGCGACGGCGACGGCGCCCGGCAACGCACCGCCCAGGCGCAAGGGTCGTCGGCCATCACCGATGCCGGCATCGGCATCAACGAAGGTCACCACGTGCAGGTGGTCTTCGATTGCGTGCAGAACTGGGTGCTGCTCGGCGAAACCGCCACCGCGCTGCGGAGCTACACCGAACTCGGCGCGCCGCTGCTGCTGCAGCGCTTCGGCGACAGCGCCGAGCTGCGCTTCGCCCAGGCCCTGCTGATGCTGGGCCTCGGCCGCGCCGATCTGGCCGCGCCCGCATTGGCGCGGCTGCGTGCGCTGTCGGTGCCGCAGCGCGCCGTCACCCACGCCGACCTGCTGCAACTGCAAGGCAACCCGGCCGACAGCGCTGCGTTCTGGGAGCGCCATCCGGACTTCGAGAAGGCAGTGCCCAACGTGCTCATGCGGTGCCGCTGGCTGCCGCTGCTGGCCGTGCACGCACCGCCCGAGCGCGCGCTGCGCGAGATCGACCGGCTGCTGCCGCCGATGCGCGCCGAGCAGGCGCTGGGCGCGGTGATCCCGCTGCTGGCGGCGCAGGCGCTGATCCTGGCGCGCGCCGGCTGCGTGGCCGAGGCGGCGATCGCCGGCGCCGAGTGCGCGGCGCTCGCGCAGACGCACGAGCCCTTCGCCGAACCGGCGTGGGTGGCGCTGGCCTGCGCCGAGGCGCTGTGGCGCTGCGGCGTGCCGACGCGTGCCCAGCCGCTGCTCGAGCGCGCGGCCGCCCGTGCGCGCGAGCAGGCCGCCCTGCTGCCCGACGAGTATCGCGACGCGTTCCTGCACCGCAACGCGCTGGTGCGCGGCGTGCTGGCGGCGCAGCAGGGCAGCGCCGCCCCCGCCCTGGGCTGGCCGCCGGGCACGGCCCAGCCGGGCGCCCCCGACGGGCGGCGCTGACGCGCCGGGCCCTGCGGGTTCAAACCGGCACGGGGTGACGCGGCGACCGGGGCCCTGCGCCTCCCCTCGCCTCGGGGAGCGGCCCCGCACTGCCGAGCACCCTGACCGGGACGGCGCGGCCGCGGTGCTCGACCTCTTGCCGCCGCTCCGAATGTCACGCCACGTGGTCGAGGATCTGCTCCGGCAGGTTCATCCCGGCCGCCAGGTCGACGCCGTGCACCGCCTTCACGTGGGCACGGAACCAGGCATCGAAGGGCTCGTTCGACGTGGCGATGCGGAACATCGAGGCGGCGAGGTCGTCGGACTCCAGGAGCACGATCGCTAGGTCGCCGGTGGGGGTCGGCTGGATCCACACGGCTTCGCGCGTGATGCCGCAGCGGGCGCGCGACGCGCGGTGCTCGACAGCGCGTTCGCCGCGCCAGCAGTCGAGCATCTCGTCGCGATCGATGTCGGTGGTGCCCGGCAGCAGCGGGAGGGCGAGGCAGATGGTCTGGGGCATGACGGGGTCCTTTCTGGATCGGGTTGACGCACACCGCGGTGCGTGGACGCCAGCATCCGTCCGCACGAGCCATTTGCCCATCCCAGCCGATCTGGGATTTCTCGTGCATGCGGGTGGACAGGCCCCGGGCGGTCGTGAATGATCCGGCGATGCCACACGACCCTGTCCGGCACCTGGTGGCCGAGGTGGAGCGCCTGGGCACACGCGCGCTGCCCTACGCCGAGCTGCACCGCGAGATCACCGACCGCCTTCGGCAGGTGCTGCGCATCGACGCCGCGTGCTGGCACGGCCTGGATCCCGACAACCGGCTGCCGACCACGGCGAATCCGGTCGAGTTGCTGGCCAACGGCTTCCTGACCCCGCAGACCGAGATGGCGGCGGCGCGGTCGGTGCTGGCCAGCGAGTACCAGCGCCCGGACGTGAACACCTTCGCAGCGCTGGCCGGGCGCCGCCTTCCCTCGGCGATCCTGAGCGAGACGACCCGCGGGCGCCCGGAGCGCAGCGCCCGCTACAACGACTTCCTCGCGCCCGTCGGACTTCCTCACGAGATGCGCACCGTGATGGTCACGCGCGAGCGGGCCTGGGGGTGCGTCGTCTTCCACCGGACGGCGGCCAGCGGCGACTTCACGACGGAATCGAGCTGGCCACGCCCGGCATGGCCGAACTGCTCCGCGGCGACCTCTCCGCCGACACGCCCCTGATGGCGCAGTACCTGGGGGTGAGTTCTTCGATCCATGCTGGCGGGGCCTTCGAGGCCATCCTCCTGGCCCCAGTCCCCTCCTAGTCCCCCTCGCGGGCGCGCCAAATGCAGACACAGTCGGGCGCGCATCCCCGCTCAGCAATCCGCAGTGGCGCCGTCGGCTTGGCGGCATCACGCGCTGACAGGTTGCCCCGCCCGGAACACCTGACCGGCTCAGGCGGCGGCGCACTCCTGCTGGACGTGCATGTCGATGTGAACGTCCGCATACGGACACAGGACACCACCGGCCTCGCCGCGCTCGACCAGACCGAGTTCAGCCAGCACCTGGATTCACCAATGCGTCGCCTGGCGACGGACCTCCGACCGCCTGCAACGCCTGCCGCCTTCGGCCGCAGCCGTGCATCAAGCCTGGTCGTCAAGCAGGCACTTCTCCCACGCTGTTGGCGCGGCGTCCACGCGCATCGGCAGCGATTCGCCTGACGGCCGGTCGATCTGCAGCGTCACGTCACTGTGTGCCGGCAAGCGCAGGGAGAACCGGCCCTGGCCGTCGCTCTGTGCGCTGCCGAGCAACCGTCCGTCGGCGGCGAGAGCGCGAACCGGCGTCCCGGTAGTGGGGATGTAGTGGCGGTCGAGCACGCAGCCGATGACGGTTGCAAACACAGGGGTCGCTGCCGCACGCACCATGCCCCCGAGTTCGACACCAAACGACCATTTCGAGCGTTTTCCGCCGGCTGGTCCTTTTTGAATCAACAACTTATACGCGTCGCGCCGGTTTTCTTGTAGTGGCACGTAGTCGCATTAAGGGTGTTGGCACAATGCTGGTGC
>CAIKLM010000028.1 GCA_903828235.1 uncultured beta proteobacterium
ACCTCGTCTTCTTCGACCAGCGGGGTATCGGGCGGTCCGGGCCGATCGGATGTCCGAAGGCCGCCCTGGCCTGGCGGCGGACGGACGCCTCGGCGGCCGGCGCGGGCACGGCCGGGAGCGCCGAGGCGACCACCGCGGGCGCCGACGCGGCCGGCCCCGCCTTGGCCGCGCTGGCGGCGCGCTGTGCCGCCACGCCGCCGAGCGCCGCGTTGGGATCCCAGTCGCGGTTGCGGGCGGCCTCGGCCTTGTCCTGCTCGACGGTGCGCTGCGGCACCTTGTCGATGAACGGGACGGGCGCCTTGGTGATGTACAGCGCCACGCCCAGCGCCAGCACCAGGCCGACGAGCAGCCCGACCACCAACCCGAGCGCGAAGCCGCCCCTCTGATTCATGCCAGGGATCCTTCGGCGGCGGGCGCCTCGCGGTGCATGGACTCGGGCGCCGAGACGCCCAGCACGCCGAGCGCGTTCTTCAGCACCTGCGCCGTGGCCGCCAGCAGCGCCATGCGGGCACGCGCCAGCGCCGCGTCGTCGACCAGGAAGCGCTCGGCCGCGTAGTAGGCGTGGAAGGCGGCGGCCAGGTCGCGCAGGTAGAAGGCCACGTCGTGCGGGGCGAACTCGGCGGCCGCGCGGCCGAGCATGGCCGGGTACTCGGCCAGCCTGAGCATCAGCGCGGCCTCGGTGGGCGCGGTCAGCAGCGACAGGTCGGCGCGCGCGAAGTCGCGGTCGCCGCCGTACTGCGCCAGCACCGAGCAGATGCGCGCGTGCGCGTACTGCACGTAGAACACCGGGTTCTCGTCGTTGGCCTTCAGCGCCAGGTCGATGTCGAACACGAACTCGGTGTCGGACTTGCGGCTGATCAGGAAGAAGCGCACCGCGTCGCGGCTGGTCCAGTCGATCAGGTCGCGCAGCGTCACGTAGCTGCCGGCGCGCTTGGAGATCTTCACCTCCTGGCCTCCGCGCATCACGGTGATCATCTTGTACAGCACGTAGTCGGGGTAGCCCGGCGGGATGCCAAGGCCCACCGCCTGCAGTCCCGCGCGCACGCGCGCCACCGTGCCGTGGTGGTCGGTGCCCTGCACGTTGATGACCTTGGCGTAGCCGCGCTCGAACTTGGCCAGGTGGTAGGCGACGTCTGGCACGAAGTAGGTGTACGTGCCATCGGACTTGCGCATCACGCGGTCCTTGTCGTCACCGTCGTCGGTGGTCTTCAGCCAGAGCGCGCCGTCCTTCTCGTAGGTCTTGCCGCTGGCCACCAGGCGCCGCACGGCGTCGTCGACGCGGCCGTCGGTGTACAGGCTGCTTTCCAGGTAGTAGTGGTCGAAGCGCACGCCGAAGGCCTGCAGGTCCAGGTCCTGCTCGTGGCGCAGGTAGGCCACGGCAAACTGGCGGATGCCGTCGAGGTCGGCCGGGTCGCCGCTGGCGGTGAAGGCGCGGTCGTCGGCGCTCACCGTCCGGCGGGCGGCGAAGTCGGCGGCGATGTCGGCGATGTACTCGCCGTTGTAGGCCGACTCGGGCCAGCCGTCGTCGCCGGGCTTCAGGCCCTTCAGGCGGGCCTGCGTGCTGGTGGCCAGCGTGCCGATCTGCACCCCGGCGTCGTTGTAATAGAACTCGCGCAGCACCTCCCAGCCCTGGCTCTGCATCAGGTTGCAGATGCAGTCGCCCAGGGCGGCGTTGCGGCCGTGGCCCACGTGCAGCGGCCCCGTGGGGTTGGCGGACACGAACTCCACCATCACGCGCTGGCCCCGGTGGCGCTCGCTGGTGCCGAAGCGCGCCCCCGCGGCCAGCACCTCGGCCACGACGGCCTGCCGGGCGGCGGGCGCCAGGTGCAGGTTGACGAAGCCGGGGCCGGCGATCTCCAGCGACTGCACCCAGCGCTGCACGGCCGGCTGCTGCTGCAGGCGCTGAACCAGGTCGGTGGCGATGTCGCGCGGGCTCTTGCGGAGCGCGCGCGCCAGCCCCATGGCGCCGGTGATGGCGAGGTCGCCGTGGCTGGCCTGCTTGGGGGTTTCGAACGTGGCGTCGGGCGGGTTCAGGCCGGTGCCGGCCACGATCTGCGCGAACACCGTCTGCAGCGCGTCGCGCAGCGCCTGCGTGGCTTCGATCATGACGCGGGATTCTACGGGGGCGGGTGCCGGCACCCCGGGGCACCCGGGCGGGCCGCCCCGCCGAACAGGCCCGGCTTGCCCGCCCTGTTCGGGGCATCGTGCGGCGCGGGCGCCTGCACCATCGGCGGGCCATGTCCTCCCGTCACGCCCTGCCCGCCCAGGCCCTGCCCCCCGCGCCTGCCAACCGGGCGCCCACGTCGCTGGTGCTGCCGTCGCGCATCGGCAAGTACGTCGTTCAGTCCAAGATCGGGGAGGGGGCCACGAGCGAGGTCTTCCTCTGCCACGACCCGTTCAACAACCGCAAGGTCGCGATCAAGCGCGCGCGCAGCCACGTGCTGGCCGACAGCCGCGAGCAGCACTTCCAGCAGCGCTTCTTCGCCGCCGAGGCGGCCCTGGTGGGGCAGCTCCAGCACCCGAACGTGGTGCAGATCCTCGACGCGGTGGCCGACGCCGAGGCGCCCTACCTGGTGATGGAGCACGTCAACGGCGTGACGCTGCGCCGCTACTGCCGCGCCGACCGGCTGCTGCCGGTGCAGCAGATCATCGAGATCGGCTTCAAGTGCGCGATGGCGCTGGGCTACTGCTACCGCCAGGGGCTGATCCACCGCGACGTCAAGCCGGCCAACCTGCTGGTCAAGCTCGACGGCGAGCGCATCGCCGACGTCAAGGTCACCGACTTCGGCAGCGTGTTCAACACCGCCACCGACCAGACGCAGGTCTACCGCGTGGGCAGCCTGGCCTACATGTCGCCCGAGCAGCTCGAGGGCGGCGTGCTCGACTGCCGGGCCGACATCTACTCGCTGGCGGCGGTGCTGTACCACCTGCTCGCCGGCCGGCCGCCTTTCGACGCGCAGCAGCAGCAGGCGCTGATGCACCAGATCTACCACGCCAAGCCGCCGCCGCTGGCCACGCTGCGCGAGGGCCTGCCCGCGGCGCTGGTGACGCTGGTGGAGCGGTGCCTGGCCAAGGCGCGCGAGCAGCGTCCCGCGGACTGGGACGAGTTCGCCCGCGCGCTCAGCGCCGCCGGCGCCGAGCACCGCGTCAGCGCGGCCGACGACCGCCACGCGCTGCAGGAGGTGCTGGACTCCGAGCGCTTCACGCTGCTGCGCGGGCTGGAGTTCTTCGTCGACTTCGGCGACGTCGAGCTCTGGGAGGTGGTGCACCGCGCCGCCTGGCACCGCCACGGCTACGGCGACGCGCTGTACCGCAAGGGCCAGGAGGGGGGCAGCTTCCACGTGGTGACGCAAGGCCGGGTGGACGTCTACCGCGACGGCCGCAACGTCGCCAGCCTGGGCGCCGGCAGCACGGTGGGCGAGATGGCCTACCTCGCCCCCAACCCGGCGCTGCGCCGGCACACGGTGGACATCCTGGTGTCGGAGCCGGCCACCACGCTGTCGTTCACGCCCGACAGCCTGGAGCGGCTGAGCCTGGGCACGCGGCACCGCTTCGACAAGGCCTTCATCAAGGTGCTGGTGCGGCGCCTGCACGACGCGCAGGAAGCCGCGGCGCAGCGGCGCTGAGGGCCGGGCGGCCGCCCGGTGTCACGCCAGGGGCATGCCCCGGGCAGGAAGCTGTCGTCCGGTGGGCCGTATCCCGCGTTGTCCCTGTGGTCCGGCGCGCGGCGCTCTGCTGCAATTGGCTGCGGGCGGGCCTTCGACCCACCCCATCCAACGAGGAGCACCCCATGCTGAAGTCCACGCTGATCGCCGCCTGTGCCGGCCTGCTCATGTCCACCGGCGCCTGGGCCGCCGACTGCGCCAAGATGGCCGACGAGAAGAAGCTCGCCGGCGCGGCCCGCACCAGCTTCATCACCAAGTGCGAGAAGGACGCCTCGCCCGCCGCCAGCCCCGCCTGCGAGAAGAGCGCCGCCGACAAGAAGCTGGCCGGCGCCGCCAAGGCCAGCCACCTCAAGAAGTGCATGGCCGACGAAAAGGCGAAGAAGGGCTGAGTGAGGACGTGAGCCGCCGGAAGGCGGCGAACGCCTGACGAGGGATCTCCCGCGACTTCACGCGGGAGGGTCTTCGTCGTTCAGGCTGCCCCTGCCCAGTAGCCGGGGTCGCCGAAGCTGTGCTTGACGAAGTCGATCCACAGCCGCACGCGCAGCGGCAGGTGGCGGCGTTGCGGGAACACGGCGTAGATGCCGTTGGGCGGCGCCGCATAGTCCTGCAGCAGCGACACCAGCCGGCCGGCCGCGATGTCGCCCTCCACCTCCCAGGTGCTTCGCCACGCGATGCCCAGGCCCTGCACGCACCAGCGGTGCAGCACCTGGCCGTCGCTGCAGTCCAGGCGCCCGCCCGGCCGCAGGTGCGTGACCTGCCCGTCCACCAGGAAGGCCCAGCCGCGGGTCTGGCTGGCGTCGCTGCTGAGCGTCAGGCACTGGTGCTTCGTCAGGTCGGCCGGTGAGGCCGGGGTGCCGGCGCGCGCCAGGTAGTCGGGCGCGGCCACGCACAGGCGCCGGTTGTCGGCCAGCCGCAGGCTGACCAGGCTGCTGTCGGGCAGGTCGCCGACGCGGATGGCGCAGTCGAAGCCCTCGTTGACGATGTCGACCACGCGGTCCGAGAGGTTCAGGCTCAGGCTGACCTCGGGGTGCTGCGCCAGAAAGGCCGGCACCAGCGGCGCCACGTGGCGGCGGCCGAAGCCGGCCGGGGCCGTGATGCGCAAGTGACCGCTCGCCTTCACGCCGCCCGCGGTGACGCTGGCCTCGGCGTTGGCCAGGTCGGCCAGCAGGCGCTGGCAATCCTCGAGGAAGGCGCTGCCTTCGTGTGTGAGCGTGATGCGCCGCGTGGTGCGCACCAGCAGCTTCACGCCCAGGCGCTCTTCCAGCGCGTCGATGCGGCGGCCGATGACCGCCGGCGCCACGCCCTCGGCCAGCGCAGCGGCCGTGAGGCTGCCCTTGGTGGACACCGCAACGAAGGATTCGATCTGCTTGAGGCGGTCCATCGTGGCGCGGATTATGCGCACGCAGCGCAGGAATACCTGCCTTCAAGCCCACTTAATCGTCCCTGGATTGCTGAATAGAGTTCGCGTCATGGTCCTGAAAGCCGTCCTCTTCGACGCCTATGGCACGCTGTTCGACGTGCACAGCGTCGGCCTGCTGGCCGAACAGCTGTTCCCGGGGCAGGGCGAGCGGCTGTCGCTGGCCTGGCGCGACAAGCAGATCGAGTACACGCGCCTGGTCAGCATGAGCGGCGGCGAGCGCTACCAGCCCTTCTGGGCGCTCACGCGGGCCGGGCTGCGGCACGCCGCAGCGAAGCTGGGCCTGGCGCTCGCGCCCGAGGCCGAGGAGCGGCTGATGAACCAGTACCGCCACCTCAGCGCCTTCGCCGAGAACCACGGCGTGCTGACGGAGCTGGCGCGGCGCGGCGTGACCACCGGCATCCTGAGCAACGGCGATCCCGAGATGCTGGCCGTGGCCGTCAAGAGCGCCGGCTTCGAGCCGCTGCTGCGGCACGTGATCAGCGTGCACCCGGCGCGCCGCTACAAGACCGACCCCGCCGCCTATGCGCTGGGCACCGCCGCGCTCGGCCTGCCGGCGCGCGAGGTGCTGTTCGTCAGCAGCAACGGCTGGGACGCCCTGGGCGCCACCTGGTTCGGCTACACCACGCTGTGGGTCAACCGCGGCGGCGCGCCGGCCGAGGCCCTGGGCCCGCCGCCCACCTTCACCGGCACCTCGCTGCGCGCGGTGCTGGAGCACTTTCCCGCCGTTCCCTGAAACCCCGCCCACGATGCCCACGAACCCTGCCATGCGCACCGCCATCCATTCCCTGCACGTCGACACCGCCCTGGCCGCCTTCGTCAACGACGAGGTGCTGCCCGGCACCGGCGTGGACCCCGCCCGCTTCTGGGCGGGCTTCGACGCCATCGTGCGCGACCTGGCCCCGCGCAACGCCGAGCTGCTGGCCGAGCGCGACCGCCTGCAGGCCGAGCTCGACGCCTGGCACGAGGCGCACCCGGGCCCGATCGGCGACATGCCGGCATACAAGGCCTTCCTCAAGCGCATCGGCTACCTGGTCGAGGCGCCGGCCCACGTGGCCTGCACCACCGCCCACGTCGACGATGAGCTCGCTCGGCTCGCCGGCCCGCAGCTGGTGGTGCCGATCCTGAACGCCCGCTACGCGCTCAACGCCGCCAACGCGCGCTGGGGCTCGCTGTACGACGCGCTGTACGGCACCGACGTGATTCCCGAGTCGGGCGGCGGCGAGAAGGGCACCGGCTACAACCCCGCGCGCGGCGCCAAGGTCATCGACTACGCGCGCCGGGTACTGGACCAGGCCGTGCCGCTGGCCGGCGCCTCGCACCGCGACGCCGCCGGCTACCGCGTCGAGGGGGGGCGCCTGGTGGTGGCGCTGAAGAACGGCGGCAGCGCCGGCCTGGCCGACCCTGGCGCCTTCGTCGGCCACCAGGGCGACGCCGCCGCGCCGGGTTCGGTGCTGCTGCGCCACCACGGCCTGCACCTGGACATCCGCATCGACCGCAACCACCCCATCGGCAAGACCGACGCCGCCGGCATCGCCGACCTCGTGGTCGAGGCGGCGCTGTCGACCATCCTCGACCTCGAGGACTCGGTGGCCGTCGTCGACGGCTCCGACAAGGTGCTGGCCTACCGCAACTGGCTGGGCATCCTGCGCGGCACGCTGGTCGAGGAGGTGGCCAAGGGCGGCCGCAGCTTCACGCGGCGGCTGGAGGCCGACCGCAGCTACACCGGCGCCGACGGCCGGCCGCTGGTGCTGCACGGGCGATCGCTGCTGTTCGTGCGCAACGTCGGCCACCTGATGACCAACCCGGCCGTCCTGTGGGACGGCGGCCGCGAGATCCCGGAAGGCATCCTCGACGCCGTCATCACCAGCACGATCGCGCTGCACGACCTGAAGCGGCTGGGCACGCCGGGCCTGCACAACTCGCGCACCGGCAGCGTCTACGTGGTCAAGCCCAAGATGCACGGCCCGGCCGAGGTGGCCTTCGCCTGCGAGCTGTTCGGCCGCGTCGAGCAGCTGCTGGGCCTGCCGCAGGACACCGTCAAGCTGGGCATCATGGACGAGGAGCGCCGCACCAGCGTCAACCTGCGCGCCTGCATCGCCGCGGCGGCCAGCCGCGTGGCGTTCATCAACACCGGCTTCCTGGACCGCACCGGCGACGAGATCCACACCGCCATGCGCGCCGGCCCCATGGTGCGCAAGCCGCGCATGAAGATGGCCAACTGGCTGCGCGCCTACGAGTTCAACAACGTGCAGGTTGGCCTGGCCTGCGGGCTGCGCGGCCGCGCGCAGATCGGCAAGGGCATGTGGGCCATGCCCGACCTGATGGCCGAGATGATGAAGGACAAGGTCTCGCACCCGCAGGCCGGCGCCAACACCGCCTGGGTGCCCAGCCCGACCGCAGCGACGCTGCACGCGCTGCACTACCACCAGGTGGACGTGGCGGCGCTGCAGCTGAGCATGGAGGCCTTCGCGCGGCGCCCCGACGCGCCGCAGCTCGAGACGCGGCTGCTCGACGCCATCCTGCAGGTGCCGGTGGCGCTGGTGCCGTTCTGGACGCCGCCGGAGGCGCAGCAGGAGCTGGACAACAACGTGCAGGGCATCCTGGGCTACGTGGTGCGCTGGGTCGACCAGGGCGTGGGCTGCAGCAAGGTGCCCGACATCAACGGCGTGGGCCTGATGGAGGACCGCGCCACGCTGCGCATCAGCAGCCAGCACATCGCCAACTGGCTGCGCCACGGCGTGGTAAGCGCCGAGCAGGTGCACGCCAGCTTCCGCCGCATGGCCGCAGTGGTGGACGCGCAGAACGCCGGCGACCCGCTGTACGAGCCGATGGCCGGGAACTGGGACACCAGCTTCGCCTACCGCGCGGCGCTGGACCTGGTGTTCCTGGGCGAGCAGCAGCCCAGCGGCTACACCGAGCCGCTGCTGCACGCGTGGCGGCTGAAGAAGAAGGCGGCGCAGGGGGGCTGAAGGCCACCCCTCAGGCCGCCCCTCAGGCTGAGGCTGGCGGCTGTGCCCGCAGCCGCGCCACCATGTAGCCCGCCGCCTGCGTGAGGTGCTCGCGCGCCAGCGCCTCGGCGCCGGCGCCGTCGCCGGCGGCCACGGCGGCCAGGATGGCGGCGTGCTGGGCCCAGATGTCACGCGGCTGCTCGTCGCGCACCAGCACCTCGGCCATCGCGCGCCGCAGCTGCGTCCAGTGCGCGGCCATGGCCGGCGCGATCAGCGCGTTGCCCGACAGCTCGTAGAGGAAGCGGTGGAAGGCCTGGTCGGCCGCCACCATCGCCGGCAGGTCGCCCGCGGCCACCGCGGCGCGGCCCGCCGCCACCAGCGCCGGGCC
>CAIKLM010000029.1 GCA_903828235.1 uncultured beta proteobacterium
CAAGGGCGCCTTCATGTCCGCCACGCAGGGCGTGGACGACTACTACCGCAACCCGGCGGCCAAGGCGGCACTGGACAACTCCGACTGGATGTTCCTGCTGCGCCAGAAGCCCGAGTCCATCGAGATGATGGACAAGCTCGGTCAGCTCACCATGGACGACGCCATGAAGCGGCTGCTGCAGTCGCTGCGCACCGAGCATGGCGCGTACTCCGAGGTCTTCATCCACTCGCCGGCCGGCAACGGCGTCGGGCGTCTGATCGTCGACCCCTACAGCCTGCTGCTCTTCTCCAGCCGGGCGGAGGACTTCAGCGCGATCAACGCGAAGCGCGCAGAGGGTCTGTCAGTGTCACAGGCCATCGACGCGGTGCTGACCGAGCGGGGGCAGGCGTGAGCCGCAGCGAACTCGCCCTGATCGTCGGGCTCAACGCCGCGCTGAGCCTCGCGCTGGTGCTGGCCGCCTCCTGGCTGCTGCCCGCCTCCGGACAGCGCCTGGCCACCGTGGACATCGCCTCGCTCTACCGCGCCAAGGAAGGCCAGGTCACCGCACAACTGCTGCGCCGGGACGCCAGCGACACCGATCGCGCCGCCGCCCTGCGCGAGGCCGCTGCCTTCGGCGAGCAGCTCGACCGGCTGGTCGCGAGGCTGCCGGCCGACTGTCGCTGTCTCGTCTTCACCCAGGGTGCATTGATCGGGTCCGGTGCCGGTCGCCGGATCGCCGACCTCACGCCGCAACTGCGGCGGCAACTCGGACTGGAGGAGGCACGATGAGTCCGACCCCAACCACGAAGGCGCTCCGCCTCGGGCTGGCGCCGCGCTTCCAACTGGCAACCATGCGCGAGCGCTTCGACGCTGCACGATTCCGGTCCCGAGCCGTAATCCACCTGCGCCGCTGGGGCCTGGCCTACGCGGCCGCCCTGACAGGCACGTTCTGGTTTCACAGTCACTACGCGCTCGGCCTGAACGCCACCCACAGCCTGCCCGGAACGCTCTACCTGATCGAGCGCAGGGCGCTGCCGCAGCGCGGCGAGCATGTCGCCTTCCGCTGGGCGGGGGGTGGCCCCTACCCAGCCGGCGTCACTTTCATCAAGGTTCTGGCCGGACAGCCCGGCGATACGGTGACCCGCGATGGCGCCACCTTCGTCGTTGCCGGCACCGCGCTCGGCCAGGCCAAGCCAACGAACCGTCGCGGCGAGCCGCTCGAATCCGGCCCCACGGGCACCCTGCCGGAGGGTCATTACTTCGTCTTCGCGCCGCACCCCGACAGCCTGGACTCGCGCTACGCGCTCACCGGCTGGATCGCACGCGAGCAGATCATCGGACGGGCCCGTGCGTTTTTCTGACCGGGCCCGCTTTGCGGCACTGCTGCTCGCGGCCGCAACCGCGGCAATCTGCCCCTCGGCCCACGCCCAGCACCTGGGCGTGATCGGCCCGGTATACCCGATCGCCGAGCCAAGCCTGCTCGCGCTCATCGAGTCCAAGCTGCGCGAACTCGCCGCCAACGGTGGACTGGAGCGCCTGCAGCGCGAGAGCCAGGCGCGGATCCGGCGCCAGATCGAAGATCCCGCTCCGGTAGCGGGGATCACTCGCACGGCAACCGCTCGGACCTTTCACTTCGACCCGAGCATCGAAGTGCCCTACCCGATCAGCGATGCCGACGGCCGCCTGATCGTGGCGCCGGGCACGCGCGTGAACCCGCTGGACGTGGTCTCGCTGTCGCGTCCGCTCTTCTTCTTCGACGCCCGCGACGCCGAGCAGGTCGAGCGTGCCCGCCGTGAGCTTGCCGAGCACCGCGGCCAGGTGAAGCTGATCCTCACCGGCGGCTCCTACCTGGACCTGATGCGCCGCTGGAAGCAGACGGTCTACTACGACCAGCAGGGCCTGCTCACCACCCGGCTGGGCATCCGCCAGGTGCCCGCCCGCGTCACCCAGGACGGCCGAAGGCTGCGCATTGATGAACTGCGCTGACATCCGACCCCGCCTGCTGGCCATGCTGCTGCTGATCAGCATGCTGCTCGCCTCGGCGCACGCCGCCGTGCCCACCGGCGGCGCCACCTGCCACGGGCGCTTCGCCAACCCGATCACCGACATCTGCTGGAGCTGCCTCTTCCCGCTCACGATCGGCGGCATCGGCATCGTCTCCGACGGCCACCCCGATATCGGCAACCCGTCCTCGCCGGTCTGCTACTGCAACAACCCGCCCCGTCTGGGCATCTCCATCGGATTCTGGGAGCCGGTGCGGATGGTGGACGTCACCCGAACGCCCTTCTGCATGGTCGGGCTGGGTGGCCTGTCGCTGGACCCCGGCATCGGCACCCCGCGCGGCGCGCAGGTCGGGCACGACTCGCAGACCCGCAACAGCTTCTACCAGGTGCACTGGTACGCCAACCCCATCCTCGCCTGGCTGGAAGTGCTGCTGGACTTCCCCTGTCTGGAGTAGGGATCGCTCGATCTGGCCTACCTGACCGAGGTGGACCCGCTGTGGTCCGACGACGAGCTCTCGGCCATCCTCAACCCGGAGGCGGTGCTCTTCGCCAACCCGGTGGCCAAGGCCGCCTGCGCGGCCGACTGCGTCGCCGCGAGCGCGGGTTTTCCGGTGGCCAGCCTCTTCTGGTGCGCCGGCTGCCAGGGCTCGATCTATCCGATGACCGGCCACGTCACCACCCACATCGGCGGCGTGCAGGCCTCGGTGCTGCTGACCCAGCGCATGACCGCCAAGATGCACCGGCAGCTCACCACCTTCGCCACGGCTGGCTCGCGGGGCCTGTGCGGCCCGTACCCGCTGCCCATCTTCGACAAGACCCACTACAAGCTGCAGATGACCTACCCGGTGCCCGCTACCGCGAAGGTCGGGGGCCAGTGCTGCCAGCCCTACGGGCGCACCACCATGATCTGGGGCTCCGGCAAGTCTTTCCCGGTCAGCGGGGAAGACTTCAGCTACCAGATCTTCCGCAAGAGGAACTGCTGTGTCGGCGCCTGGTGATCCGCGGGCGCAGCGGCGCCCAGTCGCGCCCATCTGGCCGGCCGCATGCCTCGCTGCGTCGAGTCTCATCGCATTGCTCGCGCTCGACGCCTTTGCCCAGGAGCAACCGACCGCCCCCCGCTGGCCTACCGCCCAGGAGATCGAGCGCGCGAAAGCCGATCGCCCGCTTCCCGCACCGGACACCCTCATCCCGGCACCGCGCGCCCTGCCCCGCATCGGCCCAGGCTCTGGCGAGGGACCGGGCGCAGCCCAGCGCCCTCCCGCAAGCGGCGCCGGCATAGACATCGGCGCCCTGGCACGTCAGGGCAGCCAGATCGGCGGCGCCATAGGCCCCGGCGCCCTCCCACCCCAGGAGCCCGCGCTTCGCATCTTTGTCACCCTGGACATGCCCCAGGGCAGCCTGCGCCGCCTCGTCGACCAGGCCGAGCGCTCCGGCGCGGTGCTCGTGCTGCGCGGCCTGAAGAACCAGTCGATGCGCCAGACGGTCGCTGCCGTCAGCGACCTGCTCGGCGAGCGCAAAGCGGGTTGGGTGATCGATCCCGAGGCCTTCGAGCGACACGGCGTCGAGGCCGCGCCCACCTTCCTGCTGACCATCGGCGAGGACGCCCCGCCCTGCAGCGCCACCACCTGCACCGTGCCGCGCCCCTTCATCTCGGTGTCGGGTGACGTG
>CAIKLM010000030.1 GCA_903828235.1 uncultured beta proteobacterium
AGCCGCCCCTCGCGCGGGCGGCGCGCGGCGCGGCCGGCCTCGCTGCAGAGCCAGGTCTTCGCCAGCGGCGGCGCCGCGCACGCGCCGCTGCAGGCCGCTGCCACGCCGCTGAAGGTGCAGCTGCTCAACGGCAACCTGGGCTTCGTGCGCAGCACGCTGATGGTGGGGCACTCGAGCTCGCTCACGCTGACCGGCAGCGAGGCCGTCGTCAACCGGCTGGTCGGCAACGCGATGCGCGACTCGCTCGACGCCGGCCTGTACCCCGACGGCGTCGGCAGCCACCAGCTGTTCGTCAACACGCGCGTCGACCCCGACAACCCCTGGCGGCTGCCGCAGCCGCAGCGCGTGCTGGTGGTGGGCCTGGGCGAGGAAGGCAAGCTGACCGAGGCGACGCTGGCCGAGACCGTGCGCCAGGGCACCATCGCCTGGGTGCAGCGCATCGCGCAGAGCGCCGACGGCGCCGGCGTGACGCTGGAACTGAGCGCCACGCTGATGGGCAGCGGCGGCGCCGGCATGACGCCGGCCGGCGCGGCGCGCGCCATCGCCACCGGCGTGCAGCAGGCCAACGAGCGGCTGGCCGCGGTGGCACGCGCCGGCTGGCCGCGCGTGAGCACGCTCACGCTGGTGGAGCTGTACCTGGAGCGCGCGTCCGACGCCTGGAACGGCCTGCAGGTGCTGGCCGAGTCGTCGCGCGGGCTGTACGAGATCGCGCCCACCATCGCCAGCGGGGTGGGCGCGCTGCGCCGGCAGGTCGACAGCGGCTACCGCGGCGCGAGCTACGACTTCATCTCGGCCACCTCGGGGGCCGACGGCGTGATCACCTTCGCGCTGGACACGCGGCGCGCGCGCACCGAGGTGCGCGCCGTCAGCACGCAGGGCACGCTGATCCGCGAGCTGGTGCGCAAGGCCGCCAGCGAGGCCGATGACGACCCGCGTCTGGGCCGCACCCTGCTGCAGCTGCTGGTGCCGCCCGAGGTGGAGCCCTTCCTGGGCGGCCGCGAGCGGCTGCTGCTGGAGCTGGACGACGCGACCGCGCCCATCCCCTGGGAGCTGCTCGACACCACGCCCGGCCCCGGCGCGCGCGGCCGCAGCGCCGCCGCCGACGAGCGCCCGTGGGCCATTCGCACCGCGCTGCTGCGCAAGCTGCGCACCGACAGCTTCCGGCAGCAGGTGCAGGACGCGCAGCCCGACGACGCCGTGCTCGTGATCGGCGAGCCGGCCTGCGACCCCGCGGTCTACCCGCCGCTGCCCGGCGCCCGCGCCGAGGCTGAGGCGGTGGCGGCGGCCTTCAGCGGCACCGGCGGCGTCGGCGCGGCGCGCGTGAGGGCGGTGCCGGCCGGCGCCGACGCCACGGCGGTGATCAACGCCCTGTTCGAGCGCCGCTACCGCATCGTGCACGTGGCCGGGCACGGCGAGCCGGTGGAGCGCGACGCGCAGGGCGCGCTCAAGCGCACGGGCGGCGTCGTGCTCTCGGACCGCACCTTCCTGGGCCCGAGCGAGATACGCGCCATGCGCACCGTGCCGGAACTGGTGTTCGTGAACTGCTGCCACCTGGCCGGGCGCGACGCCGGCGGCACGCTGGCGCAGCGCCGCTTCGACCGCGCCGCCTTCGCCGCGGGCGTGGCCGATTCGCTGATCGAGATCGGCGTGCGCTGCGTCATCGCAGCCGGCTGGGCCGTGGGCGACCTGCCGGCGAAGGTGTTCGCTGAGACCTTCTACCGCGAGATCCTGCGCCGCCGGCCCTTCGTGCTGGCGGTGGCCACGGCGCGCGAGGCGGCGTGGAACGCCGACCGTTCCGACAACAGCTGGGCCGCCTACCAGGCCTATGGCGACCCGAACTGGGTGTACCGCCGCAACGCCGACGAGGAGGTCGTAGCACCGCTGCCGCCGCGCGAGGAGTTCCAGGGCATCGCCTCGCCGCTGGGCCTGGCGCTGGCGCTGGAGGAGCAGGCGGTGCGCGTGCAGTGGATGGGCGCCGACCGCACCGAGCAGCTCGAGCGCGTGCGCCACCTGGAGGGCCGCTTCGGCGCGCTGTGGGGCGGCATGGGCGCGGTGGCCGAGGCCTTCGCGGTGGCCTATCGCGAGGCCGGCGACATCGACGCCGCCATCGCCTGGTTCGAGCGCGCGCAACTCGCCGCCGACGGCAGCGCGACGCTGAAGACGCAGGAACAGCTGCACAACCTGCGGGCCCGCCGCGGCTGGCAGCGCTGCCGGGCCGCGAAGCCGGGCAGCACCGCCTGGGAGCACGCACGCGCCGAGGCGCAGGACGCCGCCGAGCGGCTGGCGGTGCTGGCGGCGCTGCAGCCCAGCGTGGAGCGCGGGTCGTTGGTCGGCTCGGCCCACAAGCGGCTGGGGCTGATCCACCGCCAGGCCGGCCAGCAGGCGGCCGCGCGCCAGGCCTTCGCCAGCGCCGCCCAGGCCTACCGCGGGGCCGAGGCGCTGGCCGCTGCGCGGCAGGACCCGCAGCTGTTCTACCCCGCGCTCAACCGCATGGCACTGGAGCTGGTGCTGGGCACGGGCCCAGGAGGCATCGCCTTCGACGCCGCCGACGTGGCGGCGGTGATGCGCAGCCTGCACGCCAGCATCGCCCACGAGCCGGACTTCTGGGCCCACGCGGCGCTGATCGAGCTCGACCTGCTGCTGGCCCTGGCCGGCCGCCGCCTGGCGGCCGAGCGTGCGGCCCTTGAGGCGCGCTTCGCGGCGCTGGCCGACCGCGTGAAGTCGGTGCGCATGTGGAGCTCGGTGGCGGACCACGCCGCCCTGGTGCTGGACGCGCACGCCGAGCGCACGCGCGGCGCCGAGGCGGCGGCCGCGAAGGCGCTGCTGGCGGTGCTCGAGGGCTACGCGAAGGCCTGACGAGGGGCGCCGGGCCTTCAGTGCCGCTCAGCGCCCGCCCGTCACGTCCAGCAGCGCGCCGGTGGTGTAGGCCGCCGCGTCCGACAACAGCCACAGCACGGCCTCGGCGACCTCGTCGGCCGTGCCGGGGCGCTGCATCGGAATCTGCGGCGCCAGGCGCCAGGCGCGATCGGGCTGGCCGCCGCTGGCGTGGATCTCGGTGTCGGTGATGCCGGGCCGCACGGCATTGACGCGCACGCCCTCGGCCGCCACCTCGCGGCTGAGGCCCACCGTGAAGACGTCGATGGCGCCCTTGGCCGCGGCGTAGTCCACGTACTGCCCGGCCGAGCCCAGCTTGCTGGCCACCGAACCGATGTTGACGATGGCGCCGCCGTGCCCGCCGTGGCGCGTGCTCATGCGGCGCACGGCCTCGCGGGCGCACGAGAAGCTGCCGAACACGTTGATGGCGAACATGCGCTGCACGCGCTCGGCGCTGTACTCGTCCACGCGCTGCGCCACGTCGACGACGCCGGCGTTGTTGACGAGCCCGTCCAGGCCGCCCCAGGCGGCGTCGAGCGCGGCGAACATCGCCACCACCGCAGCGTCGTCGGCCACGTCGGCCGGCAGCAGCAGCGCCTGCCCGCCGGCGGCGCGCACGGCCTCGGCGGTGCGCCCGGCGGCCGCGGCGTCGCGGGCGTAGTTGAGGGCGACGTCCCAGCCGCGCCGCGCGGCCATCACGGCCACGGCAGCGCCGATGCCGCGGCCGGCGCCGGTGACGAGCAGGCGGCGCCGCGCGCCGCCGGGGAGGGGTTGGGTCTGTGCCGTTGCCATGCCCGCATCGTAGGCCGTACGCTGCCGCCCATGACCGGCGCCCAGATCATCGTGCTCGCCACGCCCGTGTTCCTGCTGCTCATCGCGCTGGAGTTCGCGGTGGGCCTGGCGCGCGGCCGCAACACCTACCGCCTGGCCGACACCCTCACCAGCATCGGCCTGGGCGTGATGAGCCAGGTCACCGGGGTGTTCGGGCGGCTCCTGCGCATCGGGATCTACGTGCTGCTGTTCGAGCAGGTGGCGCTGCTGAAGCTGCCGGTGGACTCGCCCTGGGTGTGGCTGGGCGCCCTGCTGGCCTACGACCTCTGCTACTACTGGCACCACCGCGCCGCCCACCGCGTGGCGGTGTTTTGGGCCGCGCACGTGGTGCACCACCAGAGCGAGGACTACAACCTCGGCACCGCGCTGCGCCAGACCAGCAGCGGCTTCCTGCTCGGCTGGGTGTTCTACCTGCCACTGGCGCTGGCCGGCGTGCCGCCCGTGGTGTTTGCCACCGTGGCGCTGATCGACCTGCTCTACCAGTTCTGGGTGCACACGCAGCAGGTGGGCCGGCTGGGCTGGTTCGACCGCTGGTTCGTCAGCCCCAGCAACCACCGCGTGCACCACGCCGTGAACGGGCGCTACCTGGACCGGAACTACGGCGGCATCCTCGTCGTCTGGGACCGCCTGTTCGGCACCTTCGCCGAGGAAGACGACGCCGAGCCCATCGTCTACGGCACGCGCGCGCCGCTGCGGCGCTGGTGCCCGCTGGCGGCCAACCTCGACGTCTACCGCGACCTGTGGGCCGACAGCCGGCGCACGCGGCGCTGGGCCGACAAGCTGCGCCTGTGGTTCATGCCGCCGGGCTGGCGGCCGGCCGACGTGGCGGCGCGGTTCCCGAGGCCGGCCTTCGACATCGCGCAGGTGCGGCGCTTCGAGACCGCGGTGCCGCGGCGCGTGCAGGTGCTGGCAGCGGGCCTGTTCCTGCTGGTGCTGGGCGCGACCTCGGGCTTCCTGTGGTTCGCGCACGCCATGCCCGCGCCGCAGCGCGCCGCGGGGGCGGCGGCGCTGGTGGGCGCGCTGTGGCTGATCGGTCGCCTGCTCGAGGGCCGCGCTCAGGCGGCCGAGGCCGCGGGGCGCGCGGCGGGCGGCACCGCACCCGACGCCACCTCGGCCGCCGGCCGCGCCAGCCGGTAGCCCGCGCCGCGCACCGTCTCGATCATCGCCGCGCAATCCACCGCGGCCAGCGCCTCGCGCAGGCGCTTGATGTGCACGTCGACCGTGCGCTCCTCGATGAAGACATGGTCGCCCCAGACGCGGTCGAGCAGCTGCGCCCGCGTGTGCACGCGCTCGGGGTGCGACAGCAGGAAGCGCAGAAGCCGGAACTCCGTGGGGCCCAGGTGCACCGGCACGCCCTCGGCGGCCACGCGCATCGTCGTGGGGTCCAGCGCCAGGCGGCCCACCTGCACGGCGACGTCGGTGCTCTCGGGCGCCTTGCGGCGCAGCACCGCGCGGATGCGCGCCAGCAGCTCGGCGTTGCCGAAGGGCTTGGCCAGGTAGTCGTCGGCGCCGGCGTCCAGGCCCTGCACCAAGTCGGCCTCCTGGCTGCGCGCGGTGAGCATCACGATGGGCAGGTTGCGCGTGCGTGCGTTGGCGCGCCAGCGGCGGGCCAGGGCCACGCCGCTTTCCCCCGGCAGCATCCAGTCCAGCACCACCAGGTCGGGCAGCGCGGTGCGCACCACGAGGTCGGCGTCGGCGCTGCTGCCGACGCACTGCGTCTCGTAGCCGCTGTGGCGCAGGTTCAGCGCCACGAGCTCGGCGATGGCGGGTTCGTCCTCGACGATCAGGATGCGGGGCATGGTGGTTACCTTCAGTTCACGAGCGCCTCGACGCCGCCCAGCGGCGTGTGCCGCACGTCGGCGCCCTTGACGCAGTAGATGACCTGCTCGGCCAGGTTCTTGGCGTGGTCGCCCACGCGCTCCAGCGCCTTGGCGGCGAACACCAGGTCGATGCCGCTGGAGATGGTGCGCGGGTCGTCGCCCATCAGCTGCACCAGGCTGCGCACCAGCTGCTCGAAGCCGGCGTCGAGCACTTCGTCGCTGCGCAGCACGGCCAGCGCCAGCTCGACGTCCTGGCGCGCGAAGGCGTCCAGCGCCTGGCGCAGCTGCCGCAGCGCCAGCGCGCCGGTGGCGGCGATGGCCTGGATGGGCTCGCGCAGCGGGCCGTGCACGCCGTGGCTCAGCAGCCGGTGCGCCACGCGCGCCACGCGCGAGGCCTCGTCGCCGATGCGCTCGAGGTCGCGCACCATCTTCGAGACGGCGATCAGCAGCCGCAGGTCGCGCGCGGTCGGCTGTTGGCGGGCCACCAGGGCCCACAGCTCGCGCTCGAGGTCGACCTCGCTGCTGTTCAGGCGGCGCTCGAGCTCGAGGACCTGGCTCGCCGTCTCGCCGCTGGCGCGCGTGATGGCGTAGACGGCCTGCGACAGCTGCGACTCGGCCAGCCCGCCCATGGCCAGCAACTGGGCGCTGAGGTGGCCGAGTTCGGCGTCGAGCGGCGCGCGGTTGGTGGATGCGCTCATCACGGGCCGCCAGCGGCGCCGGCGGCGTAAAGACAGGAATGCGGGGATGGTGCGACGGTTCCGTGACAGGCCGGTGACGGCACGGGGCCATGCAGGCCCCGTCATCGCGTCGTCACGCGCGCTTCGCAATCTGGTGCGCTGCAACGTGCGGCCCGTGCCGCCCCGAACCACCACCCCAGACGGAGCGCCCCACCGTGGCCAAGAACTTCGACGCGATGGAAGACAGCAACCGCTCGGCCAACCCGAGCATCCACGAGGTCTCCGACCCGGCGCGCCGGCGCGTGCTCGGCGGCGGCCTGGCCGGCGCGGTGACGGCGCTGCTGGCGCCGCTGGCCGCGCCGGTGCAGGCGCAGGGCCGGGGCTCGGCGCTGCTGGGCTTCCAGTCGATCCCGGTGTCCAGCGCCGACACCGTGGCCGTGCCGCCGGGCTACCGCGTGCAGGTGATCGCCGCCTGGGGCGAGGCCGTGGGCCTGTCGGGCGAGAACCCGGCCTTCCGCTTCGACGGCGGCAACACCGCCGCCGAGCAGGAGGCGCAGATGGGCATGCACCACGACGGCATCCACTTCCACCGCCACCCGCTGACGCCGGACGACCCGTCCACCGGGCTGCTGGTGATGAACCACGAGTACGCCGACGACGGCCTGCTGCACCCCGACGGCATGGCCACCTGGAACGCCGCCAAGGTGCGCAAGGCGCAGGCCGCGCACGGGGTCAGCGTGATCGAGGTCGAGCGCAAGGACGGGCGCTGGGACATCGTGCGCCCCAGCCCCTGGGCGCGCCGCATCACCGCCAGCACGCCCATCGCCGTCAGCGGCCCGGCGGCCGGCCACCGGCTGATGCAGACCGCGGCCGACCCGACCGGCCGCCGCGTGCTGGGCACGCTCAACAACTGCGGCAGCGGCATCACGCCCTGGGGCACGTACCTGACCTGCGAAGAGAACTTCATCTTCTACTTCCGCGGGCCGCAGCAGCCCAGCGCGCACGAGGCGCGCTGGGGCCTGCGCCCGGGCGACCCGGTGGGCTACCGCTGGCACGAGCACGACGAGCGCTTCGACGCGACCCGGCACCCCAACGAGCCGCACCGCTTCGGCTGGGTGGTCGAGATCGACCCCAGCGATGCCAGCAGCATGCCCGTCAAGCGCACCGCCCTGGGCCGCGCGGCGCACGAGGGCGCCACGGTGGCCGTCACGCGGGACGGCCGCGCCGTCGTCTACAGCGGCGAGGACGCGCGCTTCGAGTACATCTACAAGTTCGTCAGCCGCGACCGCATCAAGCCCGGCGGCGCTGGCGTGAGTGCTGCGCGTGCCAACCGCGAGCTGCTCGACCACGGCACGCTGTACGTGGCGCGCTTCGACGCCGACGGCACCGGCCGCTGGCTGCCGCTGCGCCACGGCGAGGGCTTCCTGATCCCGCAGATGGGCTTCGCCGACCAGGGCGAGGTGCTGATCAAGGCGCGCCAGGCCTCCGATGCGCTGGGCGGCACGAAGATGGACCGCCCGGAGTGGATCGACATCGACAAGGACGGCTGGGTCTACTGCACGCTGACCAACAACAGCAACCGCGGGCCCGGCGCCTACGACACCGACGCGGCCAACCCGCGCGGCAACAACACCATGGGTCACATCATCCGCTGGAAGGAGCGCGGCGACTTCGACGGCGAGCGCTTCCAGTGGAACCACTTCGTGCTGGCCGGCGACCCCCGGCAGGCGCGCGAGGAGGCGCGCGGCAACGTGCGCGGCGACGCGTTCGCCTGCCCCGACGGCCTGTGGACCGACGCGCGCGGCGTGTTGTGGATCCAGACCGACATGTCCACCAGCGCCATGGGCCGCGGCGACCTGGCCAACCTGGGCCACAACGCCATGCTGGCGGCCGACCCGAGGACGGGCGAGGTCCGCCGCTTCCTCACCGGCCCGGCGGGCTGCGAAGTCACCGGCGCCACGATGAGCCCGGACGGCCGCTCGATGTTCGTCAACATCCAGCACCCCGGCGAGAGCCCCAGCGAGCGCAGCGACCCGGTCAACCCGCGCCGCATCAGCAACTGGCCCGACCAGCGCCCCGACGGCCGGCCGCGCAGCGCGACCGTGGTCATTACCAAGGCGGACGGCGGGCTGATCGGCACCTGAGGCGGCGCGCGCCCGGGGTGGCGGCGCAGAATCCGGCGCTGCCGCAGCGCCACTGCTCCGCCCCGTGACCGCCACATCCCCGCCCCATCGCCGCCTGCCGGCCGACCCCGACCGCCGCGTGCTGCTGCGCGGCGGCCTGGCCAGCAGCCTGGCCCCGCTGTTCGGGGCCTGCGCCGCCACGCCGCGCGCACCGGTGCTGGGCTTCGCGTCGGTGCCGCCGTCCAGCGCCGACGCGCTGGTGGTGGCCGACGGCTACGTCGCCACGCCCTTCATGCCTTGGGGCGAACCGCTGGGCATCGCCGGCCAGCCCATGCCGCCCTGGCGCGACGACGCCGGCAACAGCGCCGCCGAGCAGGCGCTGCAGATGGGCATGCACCACGACGGCATGCACTACTTCCCGCTGGACGGCAGCCGCCGCGGGCTGCTGGTGATGAACCACGAGTACGTCGACGACGGCCTGCTGCACGCCACCGGCGCCGCCGACTGGAGCGCCGAGAAGGTGGCCAAGAGCCAGGCCGCGCACGGCATCTCGGTGGTCGAGATCGAGCTGAAGGGCGGCACCTGGCAGCCGGTGCGGCCCTCGGCGCTGGCACGCCGCATCACCGCGACGACGCCGTTCGCCGTCGGCGGCCCGGCGGCCGGCCACGCGCTGATGCGCACCGCGGCCGACCCCGCCGGCACCCGCGTGCTCGGCACCTTCGCCAACTGCGGCGCCGGCATGACGCCCTGGGGCACCTACCTCTCGGGCGAGGAGAACTTCCAGGATTACTTCGTCACCGCCGACACGCCCACGCGCCACGAGCAGCGCTGGGGGCTCGACCGGAGCAGCTGGTACCGCTGGGCCGCGCACGACAGCCGCTTCGACACCGTGCGCCACCCCAACGAGCCCAACCGCTTTGGCTGGGTGGTGGAGATCGATCCCTTCGACCCCACCAGCACGCCCGTCAAGCGCACCGCGCTGGGCCGGGCGGTGCACGAGGGCGCGTGGGTGGCCGTCACGAAGGACGGCCACGCCGTCGTCTACAGCGGCGAGGACGCGGCCTTCGAGTGCATCTACAGGTTCGTCAGCCGCGACCGCATCCAGCCCGGCGGCTTCAAGGCGAACCGCGAGTTGCTCGACCACGGCACGCTGTACGTGGCGCGCTTCGAGGCCGGCGGCCGCGGGCGCTGGCTGCCGCTGGTGCACGGCCAGGGCCCGCTGAGAGCCGCCAACGGCTTTGCCGACCAGGGCGAGGTGCTGATCAAGGCGCGCCAGGCCGCCGACGCGCTGGGCGGCACGATGATGGACCGCCCCGAGTGGCTGGCCGTCGACGCGGCGAGCCGCTGGGTGTACTGCACGCTCACCAACAACAGCGCGCGCGGCCCCGGCGGCCGCGCCGACGTGGACGCCGCCAACCCGCGCGCCCGCAACACCATGGGCCAGATCATCCGCTGGCGCGAGGACGGCGACTTCGACGGCGCCACCTTCGAGTGGAACCACCTGGCGCTGGCCGGCGACCCGGCCAACGAGCGCCCCGAGGCCCGCGGCACCATCGTCGGCGACGCCTATTCCAGCCCCGACACCATCGCCTTCGATCCGCGCGGCGTGCTGTGGATCTGCAGCGACGTCGGCAACTCTTCGCTGAACCGCGGCGAGCACGCCCGGCTGGGCAACAACGCGCTGCTGGCCTGCGACGTGGCCACCGGCACGACGCGGCGCTTGATGGTGGGCCCGGCGAACTGCGAACTGACCGGCGTGTGCTTCACGCCCGACGGCCGCACGATGTTCGTCAACGTGCAGCACCCGGGCGAGGCCCCGCGCGGCCGCAACGACCCGGCGGACCCTCGCCGCCACGGCAACTGGCCCGACTTCCGGCCCGGCGGCCGGCCGCGCAGCGCCACCGTGGTGGTGCGGCGGCGCGACGGCGGGGTGATCGGCGCCTGAACCTGGCGGCTGACCCTGCTCCGGTCCCGGCGCCCTCAGCGCGCCGTGGGCATCACGAAGCTCGCGCCCTCGGCCACCCGGTCGGGCCAGCGCTGCATCACGCTCTTCTGGCGGGTGTAGAAGCGGACGCCCTCCTCGCCGTAGGCGTGGTGGTCGCCGAACAGGCTCTTCTTCCAGCCGCCGAAGCCGTGCCAGGCCATGGGCACGGGGATGGGCACGTTGATGCCCACCATGCCGACGTCGACGCGCCGCGCGAACTCGCGCGCCACGGCGCCGTCGCGCGTGAAGCAGGCCACGCCGTTGCCGTAGGCGTGCGAGCGGATCAGCGCCAGCGCGTCGTCGAGGCCGGCCACGCGCACGCAGGCCAGCACGGGGCCGAAGATCTCCTCGCGCCACAGCGCCATCTCGGGCCGGACGTGGTCGAACAGCGTGCCGCCGGTGAAGAAGCCCGCCTCGTGGCCCGGCACCGTCAGGCCGCGGCCGTCGACCACCAGCGTGGCGCCCTCGGCCACGCCGCGGCCGATGGCGGCCTCGATGCGATCGCGCGCCTCCTTCGTGACGATGGGGCCCATCTCGGCGTCGGCCTCCAGGCCGTTCTTCACCTTCAGCGCCCGGGCGCGCTCGGCCAGCAGCGGCACGATGCGCTCGGCCACGTCGCCCACCAGCACCGCCACGCTGATGGCCATGCAGCGCTCGCCGGCGCTGCCGTAGGCGCTGCCGACCAGGGCGTCGACGGCCTGCGCGAGATCGGCGTCGGGCATCACCACCAGGTGGTTCTTGGCGCCGCCCAGGGCCTGCACCCGCTTGCCGTGGCGGGCGCCGGTCTCGTAGACGTGCTGCGCGATCGGCGTGCTGCCGACGAAGCTGACGGCGGCCACGTCCGGGTGCTCCAGCAGCCGGTCGACCGCGACCTTGTCGCCCTGCACCACGCTGAAGACGCCGTCGGGCAGGCCGGCCTGCCGGAGCAGGTCGGCCATGAAGAGGCTGGGGCTGGGGTCGCGCTCGCTGGGCTTCAGGATGAAGGCGTTGCCGCAGGCCAGCGCCACCGGGAACATCCAGCACGGCACCATGCACGGGAAGTTGAACGGCGTGATGCCGGCCACCACGCCCAGGGGCTGGCGCATCGTCCAGTTGTCGATGCCGGTGGAGACCTGCTCGGTGTAGTCGCCCTTCAGGAGCTGCGGCACGCCGCAGGCGAACTCGATGATGTCGATGCCGCGCATGACCTCGCCCTGCGCGTCCGAGAACACCTTGCCGTGCTCGGCGGTGATCATGGCGGCCAGCGTGTCCTTGTGCTCGTTCATCAGCGCCAGGAAGCGGTTGAGCACGCGGGCGCGGCGGATGGGCGGCATCTCGCCCCAGGCCGGCTGCGCGGCCACCGCGGCGGCCACGGCGGCATCGACGTCGGCGGTCTCGGCCAGCAGCACGCGGCGTGCCGCGGCGCCCGTGGCGGGGTTCCACACCGTCTGCGAGCGGCTGCCGCTGCCGCGGTGGGGCGCGCCGGCGATCCAGTGGCCGACGTCGAGGTTCTGCGTGAAGGCTTCGGGGGCACCCATGGCGGTCTCCGCGTGGTCTTGTGTTGTGACGGCAATCGGGCAGTCTATGCCGTCGGCCGCGCCGCCGCTCGCGAAGGCCCGTCGCGCCCCGCGGGGCCGGCCGAGATTTTTCGGCGCGACGGTCGCTCGCGGGCGCCGGCTCTGCCACCATGCGGGATCTTCTCCGCCCCACCAGCCCATGGCCGCGCTCAGCGACGACGACATCACCCGCCTGCAGACCCTGCTCGACGAGCTGCCCGCGCCGCTGCAGCCGCTGGACGTGAGCGCGCTCGACGGCTTCCTGTGCGGGGTGCTGCTGCAGCCGCGGCCGGTGCCGCCGGCGCGCTGGCTGCCGCACGTGTTCGACATCGACGGCCGCGCGCCGCCGGCAGGGGCGGCGGCCGACGAGATCCGCGCGCTGGCCACGCGCCGCCACGCCGAGCTCGACGCCGCCATCGGCCGCCGCGACTGGTTCGACCCCTGGGTCTACCCGCTGGAGGGCGACGACGGCGAGCCCGCGCCGCCTTCGGACTGCCTGCTGCCCTGGGTGGCCGGCTTCGCCACCGCCACCGAGCTGTTCCCCGAGCTCACCGCCCTCGACCACCCGGACCTGGTCGAGCCGCTGGCGCTGCTGTTCATGCACGTGGACCCCGACGACCTCGAGGACGCCGACGCCCTGGTGGCCATGATCGAGACGCTGGAGCCGCCGGCCGACCTGGCCGAGGCCGTGCAGGACACCGTGCGCGCGCTGATGCTGATCGCCGACGTGACGCGCCCGCGCGCCGCCACGGCCACCCGCCCGCGGCCGGGTGCGCGCCGGCCCGCCGCCGGCCGCGCCGCC
>CAIKLM010000031.1 GCA_903828235.1 uncultured beta proteobacterium
CCTTGCCAATCATGGCCATGGTGATCACTCCTCACACCCCGCCCCGCTGTGGATAAGTCGGGCAGGGTAGGTTGAACACCTGGGTCAGTTTTCGGTCGGCACGATCCTCGGAAGTGGGTCAAATTTCAGTCGGCGCCAACAGTGCGTGAGCCGGTCCAGCAGCGCCGTGGTCATCTTCGCGTCGCCGAAGACTGTGGACCATTCGGCGAAGTCCAGGTTGGTCGTGATCACGACGCTGGTGTGCTCGTAGAGCTTGGACAACAAGTGGAACAGCAAGGCGCCGCCGGCCTGGCTGAACGGCAGGTAGCCCAGCTCGTCGAGGATGACCAGGTCCATGCGCAGCAAGCTACCGGCAATTCGACCCGCCTTGCCTTCGGCCTTCTCGCGCTCCAGCGCATTGACCAGGTCCACCGTCGAGTAGAACCGCACCCGCTTGCCATAGTCGGTGATGCCAGCCACGCCGATGGCCGTGGCCAGATGACTCTTGCCCGTGCCGGGCCCACCCACCAGCACCGCGTTGTGCGCGGCCACCGTGAACTCGCAGCTGGCCAACTGCGTGACGAGCTTGCGATCCACCGGCGAGACATCGAAGTCGAAGCCCGCCAGGTCGCGGTGCACAGGGAACTTGGCCGTGCTCATCTGGTGGCTGACCGATCGCGTGGTCCGGTCACTGGCCTCGGCCTTGAGCATGTGTTCGATGAGCCAGCGCGAGCGCCCCAGCTCGTCGCTGTTCTGCTCGCCCAGCTCGGCCCAGGTCGCAGCCATGCCGTGCAGCCGCAACGCCTTCAGTTCGGTGATGACGTCACGCATCTTCGGCTCCCTGCTCGGTGGCTTGTTCAGCCTGGATGCGACGCAGCCGGTCGTAGCGCGCCGTGTCGGCCACGGGCTTGGTCAGCGCACCCAGCTCGGTGGCCACGTTCTCTGGCCGCGGTGGCGCAGTCAGCCGGGCCAGCACGTTGCCGACGTGTTCGGGGCTGACCCGGCCGCTGGGCCCGGCCCGCTCCAGCGCCAACTCGGCTGCGACCAGTACGGCATCCAACCCAGCCACCTTGACCAGATCCAGCACCTGAGCCATGAGCCGGTCACCGCCCGCGTTCTTGAGCAGGGCCAGGCGTAGCCTGGCCAGCGGCTCGGGCAGGTCCTTGAAGGGTGCACCGTTGCGCAGGGCGCCGGGCTTGCGCTGCACCAGCGGCACGTAGTGCTGCCAGTCGTAGATCGTCTTGCCCTTGCCGCTTTGCCGCGGGTGCTCGGCGACAACCAGTTCTTCGTTCACGATCACCACCCGGCTCGGGTACAGCCGCGTGCTCACCGTGTGCCGGGCCAGTTCACACGGCACCGAGTAGCGGTTGCGCGCCACCGTCACCAAGCAGGTGCTGCTGACGCGGCTGAACTCCTGCACGTAGCCGTCGAAGGGTGCCGGCATCGGCATCAGGTGCTGCCGCTCCAGCTCCAGCATCTCCGCCACGCTGAAGGCCTTGTGCTCGGGGTGGCGCAACTCGGCCCACAACGCCTTGCAGCGCTCGGCCAGCCAAGCGTTGAGTTCGTCCAGGCTGCTGAAGCGCTGCTCGCGGGCGTCCAGCCAGATGCGCCGCCGGCTGTCCTGCACGTTCTTCTCGACGACACCCTTCTCCCAGCCCGAGGCCACGTTGCAGAAGTCGGCATCGAACAGGTAGTGCGCGCACATGGTCGTGAAGCGCAGGTTGACTTCCCGCGTCTTGCCCTTGCCGACACGGTCTACCGCCGTCTTCATGTTGTCGTAGATGCCTCGCCGGGCCACGCCGCCCAGCGCCGCGAACGAGCGGGTGTGGGCATCGAACAGCATCTCGTGACCTTGGCCCGGGTAGGCCACCAGCCAGAACGCCCTGGAGGCGCACAGCTTCATGTGCGCCACCTGCAGCCGCTGGTACTGCCCGCCGATGACCAGCGGCTCTTCGCTCCAGTCGAACTGGAAGGCCTCGCCGAGTTCGAAGCTCAGCGGCACGTAGGCGTCCCCCACCTGCACGCCGCCGCGTGCAGCCCGCCAATGCCGGATGTAGTCGGTCAGCCGGCTGTAGCCGCCTTGGTAGCCCGCGGCCGCAATCTGCGCGTGCAGGGCTTTGGCGGTGCGACGCTCCTTCTTCGACCGCCGGGCATCGGCCAGCAGTGCCTGCTGCACCGCCTCGACGAACGGGGCCAGCTTCGTGGGTACCTCAGGCCGTCTGTACTTCGGCGCCTCTGCCTTGTCGATGCGCAGGTACTTGCGCACCGTGTTCCTCGCCAGGCTCGTGGCCTTGGCGATCTCCCGCACCGACTTCTTCTCGCGGTGGTGCATCCGCAGGACCTTGCCAATGACCTTGCCCCTGAATCCCGTAGCTCTTAGCGCCCTTGTCACGCGGCCTTGTTGAGCTGTGCCGCGACCCAGCGTTCCTCGTACTGCCTTGGGCTCAGGTAGCCCAGCGTGGAATGTAGTCGCCGGTGGTTGTAGAAGGC
>CAIKLM010000032.1 GCA_903828235.1 uncultured beta proteobacterium
CCCGGGATGGCCGGCGTCTGGCCGCTGGCGTCGGCGCTTCGGCCGGTGAACATCTGCCAGGCCTCGCGGGTGTGCAGCGTCATCACGTCGGGCGCCTGCTCGTCCAGCCGGCCGATGGCGCTTCGGGTGCGGCTGCGCGTGCTGGTGGGCGCTTTACCGCTCGCGAGGGATTCCGGGGCGGGTTCGCCTGCTGGCTTCGCGCTCGTTGCGATGTCGGCGCCGACGGTGGTTCGAAGGTCTTCGGTGGGCATGGTGTGGTCCTCAGGGCTATGGGTTGCGGGGACAGGGGCGCGATTGGCGTTGTTGGATGAAGGGCGTGCCGCGGCAGGCATCACCGCCCGGGCGGCGTGCCGATGCGGCGGCGCATGTCGCTCAGCAGTTCGCTGATGCGCTGCCTGCGCTCGCGCTGTCGTTCACGTTCCAGCGCCTGGTATTCGGGGGTTGCACGCTCGGCGGCGAGCCGGCGTTCTTCGGCGTCCTGCGCCCGGCGCGCTTCTGCTTCCCGGTGGAGGCGATCGCGCTCGGCGGCAATGCGGGGCGCAAGCTCTGGCACGAACTGGCCAGCAACGGCGCGCTGGATCAGGCCCCGCAGGTAGGCGACCGGGCTGCGCACCCGCTCGGTCTGCAGCCGGCCGGCGAGTTCGTCGAGGAGCGCCTGGGGCTGGTCGGCCACCTGGCTCAGCAGCCGCTGGGCTGCGTTTCGCTCTTGGGGCAGCAGCCGATCCGGGAAGATCAGTGCTTCACCACCACCCACGGCCGCCGAGAGCGGTGGCTCCCCGGCCGGCAGTGACACAGCGTTCTGTGGTTGTAGTGAATCACCTGTACTCTGTTCTTTATGGGGGATGGCGGTTTCGTCGGAACACTCATGGCGGTTTCGTCGAATCAAGCCTGGCGGTTTCGTCGAAACAAGACTGTGGGAACGCCGCACTCTTGTTTCGACGTTTGGTGACACGCTGGCTGTGGCGTTGCCACGGACTGCAGCGGAACCCGCCGGAACGGGCAGCAGGCTGTCGGAACGGCCACCGAGCAGCGCCACCAGAACCTCGAGCCGCACCCGTGCGAAGAGGCTCGACGGCATGCCCGCCATCCGTTCCTCCCACACGCCGATTTGCAGCAGGTCGCGGCGGGCGGCCTCCTGCTCCCGCCGCGACAGCCCCAGTTCCTCGAACCAGTGGGCGGCCGAGTCGGCAATCCAGACGTCGCGCTGGTGCCGCGCCTGAACCCGGGTGAGGTGCAGCGCACGGGACAACACCAACCCGCCGTGGATGCCGCCAGCCACCGCCGCCAAGGCGCAATGGAAGGCCACTGCCGGGCCCAGCAGTTCGGCGATCAGCATCCGGTCATGCCAGTCGGTGCTGGGGGCGGTCAGAAGCCGGCCGTCCACCCGTTCGGCCAGCCGCCGACCGAGCACCTCGAGGTTGAGGCGAAAGTGCATCCGGGCGGGCAGGCCGAGGCGCTGCTCTTCGAGCAGGACACCGGCGCGCAGCAACTCGCGGGCACTCGTCTGCTCGCGGGCAGACAAGCCAAGCTCCAGCTCCCACTGCTCGGCGGTCTTGTGGAACCAGCCGTTGCGCTGCGCAATGTCGCGGCCGTGCCGAGTCCAGTACACCGCCTGCGACAGCAGCAGGGCTGCCTTCACGTTGCCGGTGAGGTCGACCAGTCGGCGGTGGAAGGCGATGTGACGGCCCAGGAGCGGCCAGATCGTGGTCAGGAGCGCGCTCGCCGTATCGGCGGGGGTCTGCCCTTCCCCGGCGGTATCGAAGCGCTCTGGCGGGGTTTCAGGGCTACCCGGGGCCGTCATGTCGGCAACCTCATCGCCGGGGCCTTCCTGCTTGGGCCTTCAAGGCGGCCCAGACCGCTGAAGCACGCACCCGGAACCACAACCGGGCCGGCATACCGACCCGGCGCTCCTCCAGCAGACCGGCCTCCCGCAGCGCCCGACGTGCGGTCTCCTGTTCCCAGCGCGACAGGCCCGTCTCCTCGGCCCACTGCTCCTGCGACTTCAGGAACCAGCCGTCGGCATCGGCGTCGAGCGACTGCGTGGTCCAGATCGCGTGCGACAGCAGCAGCGCGGCGTGGACCCCGCCGGCCACCGGCACCAGACAGCGGTGAAAGGTCACGGGGGTGTCGAAGACGTCGAGCAGCAGGTCCGGGGTGATCCCCAGGGCTTCGGCGCGGGCGTTCATGCCATCGCCTCGAAGTCGCGGATCACCACTTCCAGCACGGCGATGGGCAGATACGGGAAGGCCTGGTGCAGCTGGTAGTACCGCGCTCGCAGGGCAGGCTCACCGATCGCCCGCCACGCCAGGTAGATGCGCTCGCGCGTGGCATGGTCGGGAAGTGCGACGCGGCCCGATGGCCGGCGCACGCCGAGTTCCCGGCGCAGCCGCAGGGTCAGCTTGCGCCGGACCTTGAAGAGGCGAGCAATCAGCGCCGTGGAGGCGCCATGTCGGATGAAGTAGGTCTGAAGCGCATGGGCCTCGTTGACCAGCGACACGATGCGCAGACCGGCCTGCAGGGCGTCACCGTCGACGGCCACCCCGATCTTGACGCTTCGCATCGAGGCCAGGCGGTTGAGGTCCGCTGCGGAGAGTCGCCTCAGGCTGTCGAGCATCTCCCCGGCCAAGCCCGCAGCACTAAGCTCCTCCGGCGCGGCACCGGCGAGGCGCACCGTGACGTGGTTGAGCAGGACGAGACGTACCTGCGTGTCGAGCAGCGGCAGCATCAGGTGGCCTCCCCAGCAGGTACAGATCGCGACTGCCGAAGCGCGGCGAGCAGCGCCAGGAAGGCGGCAGCGGTCTCGTCCTCAGGGTCGGCGAGCCACCGGATGAACTCAGGCGGTGGCGGTGGCGGCGGGTCCGAAGGTGGTGGCTTTCGATCAGGCTCGATCAGAAAGGCCAGCGCCGACCACGCGCGACGCCTCACCGCATCGGCCTTCTGCGACTCCGGCAGTGGGAGCAGGCGGCAGCCGAGGACGGCCGCCGGATCGCGCGCAATCTCGGCATCGAAGCCCGCCTTACGGGCGAAGTCCGCAATGGCGGCTGCCGGCCCATCGACGGCCGGGCCGAGGGTGCAGTCGGATCGCTGCTCGCCCTCATCGCGCGGCAGGTCGCGGACCGATCGTGCGGTCCCGGACGACGTGGCCTGCCGCAAGACCTCGACAGGCTCGCCGAGCCGCCGCGCCAGCGCCACTTCGCAGCCCTCGACAGCGGCCTTGACCGAGAAGGACCCGGCCATCGTCCGGAAGACGGGTTCGAAGACCTCGCCATACAGCGCGTCCTCCGCGATGCCGCCGCGCGCATGAGCGTAGCGCCGCAGCGCGTTCAGGCGCGGCTGCAGCGTCTTCACATCCAGCCCCGCCAGGTCGGGCACCACCTCGCCGAGCGCACGCAAGCGGTCGGTCGTATACAGGTAGAGCGCCAGCGTGGCGGTGTTTACCGCCAGCCCAAGGCCATGCAGGGCGTCCTCCAGCGGGCGCAGGGTCAGCGCCCTGCCCTGCTCGGCCTCCAGCCGGGACTTCAGCGCCACGATGCCGGTGGCACGGTCCCAGAAGCTCATGTCACCGCGCTGCTCGTTCTCGATAAGGTGGGCGGTGAGCACCTGGGTCTCCGACCGCCATGGGCGAAACAGCACCACCAGGCGACGGAACCGCGGATCCTTGGTCTCGGCCCAGAGCTGCCGCAGGGCCAGCAGCCGGGTGTTGCCGCCGGCCTCGACGATGTAGTGCGTCTCGCCAGGCCGCTGCGTCACGGTGATCGGGCTTCGCAGCCCGCAGGCGCGGATCGACTCCTTGATGTCCTCGAACTTCGCGTTGCGGGTACGGCGCGGGTTGTGCTCGTAGGGGCGGATCTCCTCGATGCCGAGTTCGATCTGGCATTCGGCGTGCGGGCTGGCCTGCGGCGGAAGGCTGCGTGCGTTGTTGCCCGGGTTGCCGACGGACAGGGACTCCGCCACGCGGCGGCTGCGCTCATCGAGCGCCGTCTTGGCGCCGCTCATGACGAAACCCCCTGCACCCGGCGACCATCGGCCAACACCCCGCGCAGGCTGGGCATCAGCTCCCACGCCAGGCAGTGCATCACCGACCAGGCGCTGGGCATCGTGCCCTCGCGCCGTCGCTCGTGCTGATGCACCGGCACACGCAGCGTCGCGGCCTCCTTGTAGGCCTTGGCGTGCGGCACCACGGTCTTGAGCAGCGAGACCCGCTCGTGCGGCCGGTCGAACTCCCGAGCAATGCCGGCCACGATCAGCCGGGCGTCAGCGGTGCGATCCTGCCGGTAGATCACCGCCTTTACCGGCGCTGGCGGCGCCCCGAGCGCACTGCCCGGTTCCAGCCGCGCGAGTAGTTCCATCGTGCCGTCGCGGAACTCGCGCGCCGAGAGGATCTCGGGCGTGATCGGTGACACCAGCACGTCGGCCGCCATCACGGCCGCATCCTGAAGAGGCCCGATGGCTCCCGGTGTGTCGATCAGCACGCAGTCGTAGGCCGAAGGAACGAGCCCGGCACGCAGCGCGTGGCGCAGCCGGAAACCCCGGTCGATCCGCCCCAGCAGCCAGTTCGGCAGCCGACCCTCCGGATCATCGGAAGCCACCAGATGCAGGTTGGGAAAGACCGTCGGCGTGATGGACGCCGCAGCGACCTCGCCGCGGACGATGACATCGGTCAGCCCCGCGACCGGTTGTGGGGGTGACAGCGGGAAGTACTTCGACAGCGACGGCTGTACGTCGGCGTCGACGAGGAGCACGCGCAGCCCCATGTCGGCCAGCAGTGCGCCCAGGTTGGCGGTGAGCGTCGTCTTGCCGACACCCCCCTTGGTGCTCGCGATGGTGAAGGTGATCATCGATTCCTTGCCTAATCAGGACGGTGATCAGGCATACGGAATCGAGCGCAAAAGTGTCGGGTCAGTCCTTCAAATAGTTGCCCAGGCCCTGCTGGTCGAAGATCCGGCGGATGCGCTTGATCTCTTCGTAGAGCGTGCCGCGCGGGATTCGGAGCCGCTCGGCGGCCTCTTTGATCGAGAGCCCCTCCTCGCCCAGCAACTGGCACAGGCGCTGCTGTGCAGGCGTCAGCAACGCCATCACGCGGGAGAGATCGATGCGAGCATGGCGACTGTCCACATCGCCCGAACCGGCCGGATCAGCCTGCTCGTCGGCCAGTACGTCGCCGAGCGTGATGCCGTCCTCCGTGCCATCGAGCGACGCATCAAGCGAAAGCGCGCCGGGGTCACCGGCGCGCTTGTCTGCGGTCATCTCACGGACCATGTCCGTGAGTTTGTTGCGGAGTACCTGTGCCATGTATGACACCGGGGGTCGTGGGTCTGGCTCGGGCGGTATTCGCCGCCGCGCCACGATCCAGTGCGCCAGGCACTCCTGCATCAGATCCTCGAACTGCTCACGCTCCAGGATCCTGTGCTTGCGCCGGTATTCACTGACCAGCTTTTTGGCAGTGGCAATTTCCCAATTGCCCAGCCCCTGCTCTTCTTTGAGAGCCATGTCCCCTCCCGTCGGCTTGACGGACAGGGGATCGGGCGAAATTCAATTGGGGTAGATGGACTGATGGCCTAGGTAATGGGTCTATTTCCTTGGTCTGAGCCTCCTCTCGACAGCAGGACCCGACACTTTTCGCGCGGAATCCGTAACTCGATACCAAGGTGGATGCCGATAGGTGCCGACGCCCAGCGACAGACGTTGCCTGGCAGAAAACCCTGGACGCAGCCGCCCTGGTCCCCCAGAGGGCGATAGCCATTCCGGGGAACGTGTTCATGCACCGGTGGCGTGTCAGCAGTGCGGACAGCACAGTCGCGACTGTCCGCACAGGCGCTACCGATGACGGCGAGAGGACGGCTATGAAACGGGGTTACGCAGTGACGAGAGGCGCGCAGGCGATTGCGCAGACAGCGGCGCGCGCCGTGCCGCCGGCAGCAGTGCTAAAACCGGATACGAGCAGCGCCGGCGGGCAAGCCGGCGAACGAGAACAGGAGACTCGCGGCAACTTCGACGCTCGCGCGATCCGCGAGATGCTCAAATCGGCGGCGGCCGACCCGAAGTCCCTGCGCCGCATGATCCGCCGTACCGAGCTACGCCAGATCGTGCCCCTGGCCGACTCGACGATCTACGAGATGGAGCGCCGTGGCGAATTCCCGCAGCGGTTCTTCCTCACGGCACGCTGCGTGGTGTGGGATCTGGCGGAGGTGATGGCCTGGCTGGATAGCCGGAGGCGCGGTGATGACGGCGGAGTGAAGAAGGCGCCGGCTCCGGACTATCGGCTGAGGACCCGTATTCGATGATCGCGACGACCGGCGGGATCGCAGCGGTGGCGACCATTTGCGGTCGCGCATCGACTGGCCAGGCTCGGACACATCGCTGACGTTCAGGACGCCGATCTACAGGCAGTAATGAGGGTAGCTCCGGTTTTACACGGGACGACACCTCGGCGATCCCACGATCGTCCTTTGTGTCGCGCCAGCCGGTTAGCGCAAACTAGAAGTCCGGACGTCGGAGGAATCGCTTCTTGGCCGAATCCGAAACCTCTTCAGCGAATTGTTCAACCGCTCGGCTTAGTGTCTCGATCTCTGTGTTCGTCACATCAACTTCCTCGCCATCCTTTGTCCGACCGCTTCGATGCACGATGTCATGTCGCTTGATGAGGGCATCGTCGAACACCTTTACGCTTGGAAGTGTGATTCCGAGACCGATCTTGTAGATCGCACCAACCTTTTCCCATCGGTGCCAGACCGTGTTTTGCAGGTGCCCCTTGACGTGCGCTCGAATACTATCGTGACGTTCGAAAACATCGCCCAGCTTGATTTGTTCATCGCGGATTGCCGGTAGCTTCGTCACGCACCCTCTCAGGGCTTCCTCGCTCGATTCGATCCAGTGTTGAGACAATTCCCAGAGGAATGATTCGAGGACGCCGATTACGGCGCCAAAGACGAGGCGGCGTGCGAGGGCCACAGCTTCCGCTCCGCCCTGAAGGTCAAGAACTTGGCGACATTCAGCCAAGCGCTTGCGTACTCTTCGAAGTGGTTCATCAGCATCTACGAGCTCAAGGTCGAATCGCGCGTCAAAGTCGTCCGGCGGGTCGCGCCTGACCGGCGCCCACTGATCGCCTACCTCGTTGAGCATCTCGTCGACGACCTGCTCGATCAGGTTGTCGTCAACGATGCCGCCGAATCGCTCTTGTAACTCTTCGGATGGGTTGTAGGGCCCGCCGTCGACGAACAGGTAGCCGCCCTCACGACCGTTGTATGGGGTCTCATGCGCCGGGTCGCAGTATCGAGCGTGGAACCACGCCCGCATGGCGATCAACTGATGCTCTTCCTCAGCAGTCCGAAGCCAGTGATCGTTCGGGTCAAACGATCCTTCCACATCGAAGGTGTTCCCCATCGCCTCCGGCGGCAAGTTCGAGAGGTCGTCGCCATCGTCCATGCGGTCGTTCCAGCCCACTTGTTTCACCCGTGTTTCTCTAAATCGGATAGTCCCACTGCGATCGACGCTCATCCACAAAGAACGGCCTCACCCCAATCACACCGGCGCAGCCGTCGTCACCACCTTCATGCTTGGCGGCAACAGCGTCGGCGTGTGGGTCTCCCCCGCCACCCACGCATCGATCATGTCCGCCCACTCCTGCAGCATGTGGCGCCGCTGCTCGGCGTACTCCGCCTTGTTATAGACGCCGCGCGATGAGCGACCGTCCTCGTGGGCGAGGCACTTCTCGATCCAGTCGCCGTTGAAGCCTAGCTCGTTCAGGATGGTCGACCCCGTGCGCCGCAGGTCGTGCACGGTGAATGGCTCCAGCGGCAGGTTCGACTCCTTGGCCTTCTCGGCGATCACCTGGGTCACTCGGTTGAGCGTGGCCTTCGACATGCAGCGATCGGCGTCGTAGCGCGAAGGCAGAACGAACTTCGACCCGGCGGCACAGGTGTGCAGCGCGATGAAGATGTCCAGTGCCTGCTGCGACAGGTAGACGTTGTGCGGCTTGCCGGCCTTCATCCGCGACCTCGGGATCGACCAGACCGCGTTCTCGAAGTCGATCTCGTCCCAGGTTGCCTCGATCAGTTCGCTCTTGCGTACCAGCGTCAGCAGCACAAGGCTGGCGGCGGACAATTATCTTGAGCGCTCAGCGACAACTATCTTGAGCGGTTGACGCACGCCGCCGGGGTGCGTTTTGCGGTCGGGTTCCGACAGTGGTTGCCATCCAGTGGAAGG
>CAIKLM010000033.1 GCA_903828235.1 uncultured beta proteobacterium
GCGGCCGCACCGGCGGCGCCATCCACGGCCGCGGCAGTGGCGCCGGCGGCGCTGCCGGGGCCGCGCCCCGAGGCCGCGCGCGGCACGCAGTTCCTGGCGCTGGCGCGCTTCGACGCGCGCTTCGTGTTCCGCAGCCCGGCGTTCTTCGTGCTGCTGGCCATCGGCGTGCTCAACGCCTGGGGCGGGCTGTGGTACGCCAGCGAGCTCTACGGCACCGAGGTCTACCCCGCCACGCGGCTGATGGTGCAGGCGCTGGAGGGCTCGTTCACGATCATCCCGATCATCATCGCCGTCTTCTACGCCGGCGAACTGGTGTGGCGCGACCGCCAGCAGCGCATGCACGAGATCGTCGACGCCACCGTGGCGCCCGACCTCGTGCACCTGCTGCCCAAGGTGGCGGCCATCGTCGGCGTGCTGCTGGCGTGCAGCGTGGTCTCGGTGCTCACCGCGGTGGTGGTGCAGCTGGTGCGCGGCTACACGCAGTTCGAGTGGCTGAACTACGCCGTCTGGTACGTGCTGCCGCAGACCGTGGCGGCCAGCCTGCTGGCCGTGCTGGCGGTGTTCGTGCAGACGCTGGTGCCGCACAAGATGATCGGCTGGGCGGTGATGCTGCTGTACGTGGTGGGCTCGGTGGCGCTCACGGCCGCCGGCTTCGAGCACAACCTCTACCAGTACGCCGGCTCACCGCCGGTGCCGCTGTCGGACATGAACGGGCAGGGCCACTTCTGGGTGGCGCGCGCCTGGTTCCAGGCCTACTGGGGCGCTTTCGCGCTGGTGCTGCTGGTGCTGGCCCTGCTGCTGCGCCGGCGCGGCGCCGAGACGCACCTGAAGCCGCGCCTGGCGCGGCTGCCGCAGCGCCTGCGCGGGCCGGCGGGCGCGGTGCTGGGCTCGGCCGCGCTGGCCTGGGTGGGGCTGGGCGGCTGGATCTTCTACAACACCAACGTGCTCAACGAGTACCAGCCGCGCCGCGACGCCGAGGCGAGGACCGCCGCCTACGAACGCGCGCTGCGCGGCTACGAGTCGCGGCCCACGCCGAAGGTGCGCGAGGTGACGCTGAGGGTGGAGCTGTTCCCGCGCGAGCGCCGCGCGCTCACCGAGGGCAGCTACGTCGTCGAGAACCACACCCGCGAGCCGATGAGCGAGCTGCACGTGCGCTGGGATCCGGGGTTGAAGATGCAGGCGCTGGAGCTGCCCGGCGCGACGCTGGCGCGCGAGTACCCCGAGCACCGCTACCGCGTGCTGCGGCTGGAGCCGGCGCTGCAGCCCGGCGAGCGGCGCACGCTGGCCTTCCGCACCGAGCTGGCCGACATCGGCTTCCGCAACGGCGCCGGGCAGACGCGCATCGTCGACAACGGCAGCTTCCTGAACAACTTCGAGGTCGCCCCGATCCTGGGCATGGACCGCACCGGGCTGCTCGAGGACCCCAACACGCGCCGCAAGCAGGGCCTGGAGCCCGAGTTGCGCATGCCCCGGCTCGAGGACCCCGCCGCCAGCGCCCATCACTACCTGCGCCGCGACAGCGACTGGGTGCAGGCCCGGCTGACGCTGGTGACCGACGCCGACCAGATCCCGGTGGCGCCCGGCGCGGTCGTCAGCGACACCACGGCCGGCGGCCGGCGCACGCTGGTCACGCGGACCGAGGCGCCCATCCAGCACTTCTTCAGCCTGCAGTCGGGGCGCTACGCGGTGGCCACGCGCCAGCACCAGGGCGTGGAGCTCAGCGTCTACCACCTGCCGCGCCACGCCTGGAACGTGCCGCGCATGCTCGACGCGATGGCCGCGTCGTTGGACGTCTTCAACGGCGCGTTCTCGCCGTACCAGTTCCGCCAGGCGCGCATCCTGCAGTTCCCCGCCTATGCCGACTTCGCGCAGGCCTTCGCCGCCACCATGCCCTACTCCGAGGGCGTGGGCTTCCTGATGCGGCACGAGGACCCCGACAAGATCGACATGGTCACCTACATCACGGCGCACGAGATGGCGCACCAGTGGTGGGCGCACCAGGTCATCGGCGCCGACCGCCAGGGCTCGACCTTCCTGTCGGAGAGCTTCGCCCAGTACGGCGCGCTGCTGGTGATGGAGAAGCTCTACGGCCGCGAGCAGATCCGCCGCTTCCTGAAGTACGAGCTCGACCGCTACCTGCGCGCCCGCGGCGGCGAGCGGCTGGAGGAGCTGCCGCTGGCGCGCGTGGAGAACCAGCCCTACATCCATTACCAGAAGGGCACGCTGGCCATGTATTGGCTGCGCGAGGTGGTGGGCGAGGCGGTGGTCAACCGCGCGATGCAGCGCCTGATCGGGCTGCACGCCTTCAAGCCGGCGCCGTACCCGAGCTCGCTGGACTTCCTGCGCCTGCTGCGCGAGGAGGCCGGCCCCGCCCATGACGCGCTGATCACCGACCTGTTCGAGCGCATCGTGCTGATGGACGTGCGCGTGGCCGACGCGCAGGCCCGCCGCCAGGCCGACGGCCGCTGGGCGCTGACGCTGACGGTGCAGGCCCACAAGCGCGTGGCCGACGGCCGCGGCGTCGAGACCGAGGAGCCGCTGGACGAGCCCTTCGACGTGGGCGTGTTCACCGCCGAGCCGGGCCGCCCGGGCTTCAAGGCCGCCGACGTGCTGCTGATGCAGCGCCAGCGCCTGAAGAGCGGCGAGCAGCGGCTGACGCTGCTGCTCGACCGCGAGCCCGTCTTCGCCGGCGTCGACCCGTACAACATGCGCATCGACCGCAACAGCGACGACAACGTGCGGCGCGTGGACGTGGCGCGCTGACGACGGGCGGGCCGCTATGCTGTGCGGCGCGGGCGGTGGTGCGCCCGCCCCGGAGACCGCCATGCACATGTACGAACAGGGCCTCGGCCGCAACGCCGCCAACCACGCCGCGCTCAGCCCGGTGGCCTTCGTCGAGCGCAGCGCCGAGGTCTTCGGCGACCTGCCCGCGGTGATCCACGGCGCGCGGCGCCTGAGCTGGGCGCAGTGCCGCGACCGCAGCGCGCGGCTGGCCGCGGCGCTGCGCGCGCTGGGCGTGGGCCGGCTGGACACCGTCAGCGCGATGCTGCCCAACACGCCCGAGATGGTGGAGGCGCACTACGCGGTGCCGGCCCTCAACGCCGTGCTCAACACGCTGAACACGCGGCTCGACGCGCCGCTGCTGGCGTGGCAGCTGGCGCACTGCGAGGCCAAGGTGCTGATCACCGACCGCGAGTTCGCGCCGGTCATGGCGCGCGCGCTGCAGATCCTGCGCGACGAGCACGGCCGCGAGCCGGTGGTCATCGACGTCTGCGACAGCGAGTACGCCGGCCCCGGCGAGCGCCTGGGCGCGCACGAGTACGAGGCGCTGCTTGCCGCGCACGAACCGCTGCCGCGCCTGGAGGGCCCGGCCGACGAGTGGGACGCCATCGCCGTGAGCTACACCAGCGGCACCACGGGCGACCCCAAGGGCGTGGTCACCCACCACCGCGGCGCCTACCTCAACGCCGTGGGCAACGTGGTGACCTGGACCATGCCGCAGTTCCCCACCTACCTGTGGACGCTGCCCATGTTCCACTGCAATGGCTGGTGCTTCCCGTGGACGGTGGCGCTGCAGGGCGGCGTGCACGTGTGCCTGCGCCGCGTCGAGGCTGGCGCCATCCTGGGCGCGATGCGCGAGCACGGCGTCGACCACTACTGCGCCGCGCCCATCGTGCATAACCTCATCATCAACGCCGACCCCGCGCTGCGCGACGGCATCGCGCAGAAGGTGCGCGGCATGGTGGCCGGCGCCGCGCCGCCCGCGGCCATGATCGAAGGCATGGCGGCCATCGGCTTCGAGATCACGCACGTCTACGGGCTCACCGAGGTCTACGGCCCGGCCAGCGTCGCCGTCAAGCGCCCCTCGTGGGCCGGCGAGAGCCTCTCGGAGCAGACGCGCCTGAACGGCCGCCAGGGCGTGCGCTACGCGCTGCAGGACGGCATGACCGTGATGGACCCCGCCACCATGGCCGAGGTGCCGGCCGACGGGCAGACCCTGGGCGAGATCATGTTCCGCGGCAACATCACGATGAAGGGCTACCTGAAGAACCCCGCGGCCACGGCGAAGTCCTTCGAGGGCGGCTGGTTCCACACCGGCGACCTGGCCGTGCTCGAGCCCGACCGCTACGTCAAGATCAAGGACCGCAGCAAGGACATCATCATCAGCGGCGGCGAGAACATCAGCTCGCTGGAGGTGGAGGACGCCCTCTACCGCCACGGCGCCGTGCTGGCCTGCGCGGTGGTGGCCCGGCCCGACCCGAAGTGGGGCGAGACGCCGCTGGCCTACGTCGAGACCAAGCCCGGCAGCTCGGTGACGGCCGAGGAGCTGGTGGCGCACTGCAAGGCGCTTCTGGCCGGCTACAAGGTGCCGCGCGAGATCCGCTTCGAGCCCATCCCCAAGACGAGCACCGGCAAGATCCAGAAGTTCGAGCTGCGGCAGCGCGCCCGCAGCAGCTCGGCCATCGAGTGAAGGAGACCCCGCCATGACTTCCGAACAGCCCCTGGTGCTGCACGAATCCGATTCGCGCGGCGTCGTCACGCTCACGCTCAACCGGCCCGAGGCCTTCAACGCGCTGTCCGAGGGCCTGCTCGAGGCGCTGCAGGCCGCGCTCGACCGCGTGGCTGCCGAGGAGGGCGCGCGCGTCGTCGTCATCGCCGCGGCCGGCCGCGCCTTCTGCGCCGGGCACGACCTGAAGGAGATGCGCGCCGCGCCGTCGCAGGCCTACTACGAGCGCCTGTTCGCGCAGTGCGGCCGCATGATGATGACGATCCAGAAGCTGCCGGTGCCCGTGGTGGCGCGCGTGCAGGGCATCGCCACCGCCGCGGGCTGCCAGCTGGTGGCGATGTGCGACCTGGCCGTGGCCGCCCGGGGCACGCGCTTCGCGGTCAGCGGCGTCAACCTGGGCCTGTTCTGCAGCACGCCCAGCGTCGCGCTCAGCCGCAACCTGCCGCGCAAGGCGGCCTTCGAGATGCTGGTCACGGGCGACTTCATCGACGCCGACGAGGCGCGCGCGCGCGGCCTCGTCAACCGCGTGGCGGAGCCGGCCGAGCTGGACGCCGAGGTCGAGCGGCTGGTGGCGCGCATCGTGGCCAAGCCGAAGGCGGCGCTGGCCCTGGGCAAGCAGCTGTTCTACCGCCAGCTGGAAACCGGCATCGAGGCCGCCTACGACGACGCCGGCCGCACCATGGCCTGCAACATGATGGACGCCGCGGCGCTGGAGGGCGTGCAGGCCTTCATCGAGAAGAGGCCGCCGAACTGGTGAGCGCGGCGGCCCCGCCCACAATCGCGGCATGGACCATCCCATCGAGTGGCTGCCGGCCGAGGGCGAGCCGGCGCAACTGATCCTGCTGCTGCACGGCTGGCGCTCGGACGCCACCGCGCTGCTGCCACTGGCGCAGGCGCTGCGCACGCAGTTCCCGCAGGCCGCCATCGTGGCGCCCGACGCGCCCGCGCGCTGGGCCGGGCACCCCACGCAGCGGCTGTGGTACGGCATCGAGGGCCTCACGCCCGACAACTGGCCCGGTCGCGTGGCCGGGTGCCTGCCGCCGCTGCTGCAGTGGGTGCGCGCGCAGCAGCGCCGGCTGGGCGTGGGCGCGGCGGCCACGGCGCTGGGCGGCTTCTCGCAGGGCGGCATCCTGGCGCTGGCGCTGGCCCTGCTGCACGACGGCCTCGTGGGCCGCGTGCTCAGCTTCGGCGGCTGCCTGACGGCCCGCCCCGAGGCCGCGCCGCGGCTGACCACGCTGCACCTGTTCCACGGCAGCGCCGACGCGGTGATCGCCGCCGACGGCTCGCGCCAGGCGCTGGCCTGGATGGCCGAGCTCGAGGGCGACGCCACGCTCGACGTGGCCGAGGGCGTCGGCCACGAGTTGCACCCCGCGCTCGTCGAGCGGGCGCTGTGGCGCCTGACGCACCACATCCCGCAACGCACCTGGCGCGAGGCCCTGGGCGCCGCGCCGGCGCGGCCTTCCAACTGAACCCCCATGCTGTTCCTCGTCTCCCCCGCCAAGACCCTGGACTACGACAGCCCGGTGCCCGCCGCCGTGGCCCGCCGGGCCACCGAGCCGGCCTTCACCGCGCAGGCCGCCGAGCTGATCGGCGTGCTGAAGCGGCAGTCGCCGCGCCAGGTGGCGGCGCTGATGGCGCTTTCCGACGCGCTGGCCACGCTCAACGCGGCCCGCTACGCCGCCTGGCGGCCCGAGGCCACGCCGGCCAACAGCCGGCCCGCGGTGCTGGCCTTCGACGGCGATGTGTACGACGGCCTGCAGGCCAAGGCGCTGAAGACCGCCGACCTGGCCTGGGCGCAGGAGCACGTCGTGATCCTCTCGGGCCTGTACGGCGCGCTGCGCCCGCTGGACCGGCTGCAGCCCTACCGGCTCGAGATGGGCACGGCGCTGGCCACGCCGCGCGGCAAGGACCTGTACGCCTTCTGGGGCGACACCGTCGCCGGCTACCTGAACGAGCGGCTGGCCGGCGAGCGCGCGCCGGTCGTCGTCAACCTGGCCTCGCAGGAGTACGCGCGCGCCGCGCTGCGCCCGGCGCTGCGCGCGCGCGTGGTGGACTGCGTGTTCGAGGAGATCAACCCCGATGGCCGGCCGCAGGTGATCAGCTTCTTCGCCAAGAAGGCGCGCGGGCTGATGCTGCGCCACGCCATCGAGCGCCGGGCGCGCTCGGTGGCGGCGCTGCGCGGCTTTGCCGCCGAGGGCTACGCCCTGGACGCCGCCGACAGCACCGATGAGCGTCTGGTCTTCCGTCGCCCGCGGCCGGCGGCAAAATCCGCGGCATGAACACCGTCGCCAAGCCCCAGTCGGTGACGCCCGAGCTGCGTCGCTGGATCATCGAGCAGGCCGAGGCCGGCTGCCGACCGCAGGACGTGATCCAGGCCATGATCACCAGCGGCTGGCAGGAGGACGTGGCCATGAGGGCCATGGAGAGCACGCTGCGCGAGCACCTGGCCACCCTGCCGGCCGACGAGAGCGACCTGCCGCCCCCCGTGCCCGTGCCCGAGCCGCCGCTGGCCGGCTCGCCCAGCGAGCTGCTGGCCGACGGCCACCTGGTGAAGGTGCTGACGACGCTGAAGCACCCGCGCGTGGTGGTGTTCGGCGGGCTGCTGACGGACGAGGAGTGCAACGGCCTGATGGCGCTGGCCGAGGCGCGCCTGTCGCGCAGCGAGACGGTGGACAACGCCACCGGCGGCAGCGAGGTCAACCCCTCGCGCACCAGCGACGGCATGTTCTTCGAGCGCGGCGAGCACGCGCTGATCGCGCGCATCGAGCGCCGCATCGGGGCGCTGCTGGGCTGGCCGGTCGAGAATGGCGAGGGCCTGCAGATCCTGCGCTACCGCCCGGGCGCCGAGTACAAGCCGCACCACGACTACTTCGACCCCGTGCACGCCGGCAGCGCCACCATCCTGGCGCGCGGCGGCCAGCGCGTGGGCACGCTGGTGATGTACCTGAACACGCCCGAGGGCGGCGGCGCCACCACCTTCCCCGACGTGGGCCTGGAGGTCGCGCCGGTGCGCGGCAACGCGGTGTTCTTCAGCTACACCCGCGCCCACCCCAGCACCAAGACGCTGCACGGCGGCGCGCCGGTGCTGGCCGGCGAGAAGTGGGTGGCGACGAAGTGGCTGCGCGAGCGCGAGTTCGTCTGAGCATTCCCGGTGCCGCCGCCGCGCGGCCGTTCAACCGGCCGTCGGCAGCGTGCGTTCCATCTCCTGCCGCAGGCTGATCGCGGCGCTGCGCTCGCCGACCTCGACGTCGCGCCAGGTCAGCAGCTGGCCCCGGGCCACCGGCCGCAGCAGCTTCACGCCGTGCGCCAGCCCCAGCGGCAGGCCGCCTTCGCCGCGCAGCCCCAGCGACGCGGCGGCCGGCTGCAGCGTGCCGACCACCGTGTAGCCGCCCTCGCCGTCGAGCAGCTCGCCGGCGCGCAGGTCGCGCTTGGCGGTGGCCACGACGTCGGCCTTCCACTGCCGGGCCACGCCGGTGGGCTCGCGCCGCAGCACCACGCTGGCCACGCTGTAGCCGACCTCCAGGCCGATCAGGTGCCAGCGCTTGTACAGCGTGAAGTAGCGGCCGCTGGGGTCGGTGTGGGCGTTGTACTCCTCGAAGCAGTGGCGCACGTAGTCGGTCTCGCCTTCCACCGTGACCCACACGCCCATGCGGATGTCGTACGGGATGGCGCGGCCGTCGGGCTCGAGACTGCTGATGACCTCGACCATGCCCTTGCGCTCGAGCACGCCGCCTTCGCTGCGCGGCCGCGTCACGAAGGGGATGTCGGCCACGCTGGCGGGCGGGTAGCTCAGGCCGCCCGAGGGCACGTCCAGGCCGGTGGCGTTGGCCACCGCGGTGCTCTCGATGGCGGGCTTGCTGCCGTCGAGGAAGCTGTTGAACATCTTCGGGTTCAGGCCGCCGCGCGCGGCCTGCTCGGGCGTCAGGCCGTAGTGGCCCCACACGGTGTCGGGCGTGCTCTGCGCGAAGTGGGGCAGCCACTTGTGGCCGCGCCCCGCCGCCACCACCGGGAAGCCGCAGGTGCGGGCCCAGTCCACGAGGTCGCAGATCAGCGCCGGCTGGTCGCCGAAGGCCAGGCTGTAGAGCACGCCGGCGGCGGCGGCGCGGCGCGCCAGCATCGGGCCGCAGAAGGCGTCGGCCTCGACCGTGACGTTGACGACGTGCTTGCCGTGCGCGAAGGCCTCGAGCACGTGCTCGACGGCGTGCACCGGCGCGCCGGTGCTCTCGACGACGACGTCCACCGCCGGGTGCCGCACCAGGGCGCGCCAGTCGTCGCCCACGTGCGTGCGGCCGTCGGCCAGCGCGGCGTCCAGGCTGGGCGCGGCGGCGCGCTCGGCCGCCCAGCCCACGCGCGCCAGGTTGCGGCGCGCCGCGCCAGGATCGAGGTCGGCGATGCCCACGACGTGCACGCCCGGCGTGCGCGGCACCTGGGCCAGGAACATGCTGCCGAACTTGCCGGCGCCGATCACGCCAACGCGGATGGGCCGGCCCTGGGCCTGCCGCTCGAGCAGTTGCTGGTGCAAGGACATGGTCGCTCTCCCGCCGGCACGCCCGGCCGCGGGCATTGTCCGATGCCGCCGTGCCGGCCGTCAGCGGGTGATCCAGGCCACCGCGGCGGCACCCGCGGTGGACAGCAGCAGGCTGCCGGCCACGAGGCTGCCGAAGTCGCGCCCGCCGGCGGTGAAGGCGGCCAGCGCACGCGTGGCCGAGTTGGCCGCCACCGCCACCAGCACGCCCTGCAGCAGCGCGCCGCCGCCCAGGCTGCCGGCCGCGTGCAGGCTGGCCAGCGCGGCCACCGGGGCGTGCGCGTCCACCAGCGCCGCAAGGGCGGTGCCGCCCAGCGCGCCCAGGGCGCCGAACTCGCGCTGCGCCCAGGCCACGGCCACCGCCACCACCGCCAGCAGCGCGGCCACGGCCACCGCCTCGCGCACGCGCAGCGGCCCGCGCGCGCCGTCGCCGGCAGGCGCGGCCACCTTCCCGCGCGGCGAGCGCCACCACAGGGCCACCGCGGCCAGTGCGGCCAGCGCCGCGCCGGCCAGGGCCACCGGGGCCACCGTGGCCAGCGCCGAGGGCGCCAGCGCGGCCACCAGCAGCAGCGCCTGCAGCCAGGTGGCCACGGTGGAGGCCAGCGCGCCAGCCGTGGCGGCCCCTGCGGCCTCGGTGCCGGCTTGCGCCCGCACGCGCGAGCCCATGGCCACGATGGTGGCGGTGCTCGACACGAAGCCCGAGAACAGCCCCGCCAGCGCCAGCCCGGCGCGCGCGCCCAGCACGCGGCCGGCCACGTGGCCGGCGGCCTGCAGCGCCAGGATCAGCACCACCGTCAGCAGCAGCGTGCGCGGCGCCACCGGCACCCAGGGCTGCAGCGCCGCCGGCGGCGCAGCCGGGGCCAGCGGCAGCAGCACCAGCGCCAGCGCGGCCAGCAGCAGCGCGTCGTGCAGCTCGGCCTCGCTCAGGGCCTGCGTGGCAAAGCGGTGCAGCCGCTCGCGCGCCGCCAGCAGCGTGGCCACCACCACGGCCGCGGCGGCGCCCAGCGCCGGCGTCTGCACCGCGAGCACCCCCACCAGGTAGGTGACGAACAGCGCCAGCTCGGTGGTCAGGCCAGGGTCGTGCTCGACGCCCGGGCCATCGGGCAGGCGCAGGCTGCGCGCGTAGGCCACCACCGCCAGCAGGGCCACCAGCGCGCCGCCCAGCAGCACCAGCAGCGGCTGGCCCAGCGTCTGCCCCAGCACCTGCGCCAGGCCGCCGGCCAGCGCCACCAGCGCGAAGCTGCGGATGCCCGCGGCCTGCGCCTGCGCGGCGCCGCGGCGGCTGCGCTTGCGGCGCTCGCGCTCCAGGCCGATCAGCAGCCCGGCGCCCAGCGCCGCCGCCAGGCCCAGCGCGGTGGCGGTGCTGCCGTCAGTCACCGCCGGCGCCGCGCGGGCGGCCGCGGCAGTGCAGGGGCTGCCCGCGCGCGCGGGCGGTCACGCCTCGACCTCCTCGCCGTGCTGCGGCACGCGCACGCGCCAGCCCAGCAGGTTCTGGATCTCGCAGCGCAGCGCGTCGGCGGCCGCGGGCTCGCCGTGCACGACGAAGGTCTGCTCGGGCTTGCGCTTCAGGCGCGCCATCCAGGCCAGCAGCTCGCCGCGGTCGGCGTGGCCCGACAGCCCCTCGAGCTGCGAGACGGTGGCGCGCACCGGCACCATCTCGCCGTGGATCTTGACCTCGCGCTCGCCGCCGACCAGCCGCGCGCCGCGGCTGCCGCCCACCTGGAAGCCGGCGAACACGACGTGGTGGCGCGGGTCGGGCAGCAGGGCCTTCAGGTGGTGCAGCACGCGGCCGCCGGTGGCCATGCCGCTGGCGCTGAGCACCACCATCGGCACGCGCGAGGCCGTCAGGCGCTGGCTCTGCGCCCCGGTGGTGATGATGCGCACGCCGTCGGCCAGCGCCAGCGCCTCGCGCCGCGGCACGCGCAGCTCGGCGGCGTGGTGGCGGTACAGCGCGGTGGCCTCCTGCGCCATGGGGCTGTCCAGCACGATGGGCAGCCAGGCCGGGATGCGGCCGGCGCGCTTCAGGCGTTGCAGCACCAGCAGCAGCGCCTGCGCGCGGCCGACGGCAAAGGTCGGCAGCAGCACCGAGCCGCCGCCGCCGATGGTGGCGTTGACGATGGTCTCCAGCCGCGTCGCCACGTCTTCCTGCGCGTGGTCGCGGTTGCCGTAGGTGCTTTCCACCAGCAGCACGTCGGCGGCGTCGGGGGCCTGCGGCGCGGGCATCAGCAGGTCATGCTGTCGGCCCACGTCGCCCGAGAACACCAGCCGACGGCCGCTGCGGCCGGGCTCCTGCAGCGTCACGGCGCAGGCGCCGAGCAGGTGGCCCACGGGCGTGAAGGTCAGCGTGTGGCGCGACAGCGCGCCATCGGGCCGGAAGGCGCGGCCCGGCGGCACGGCCACCAGCAGCGACAGCGCGCGCAGCGCGTCGGCGCGCGTGTACAGCGGCAGGGCCTTCTCGTGGCGCGAGAAGCCGTAGCGGTTGGCGCGCCGCGCGTCTTCTTCCTGCAGGTGGGCGCTGTCCAGCAGCAGCACCTTGAGCAGGTCGCGCGTGCCCGGGCTCACGTAGACCGGCCCGCGCCAGCCGTGCTTGACGAGGGCCGGCAGCCAGCCCGAGTGGTCTAGGTGGGCGTGGCTGATGACGATGGCCTCGGCCTCGCGCAGCGGGCCCGGGTCGGCCCAGTTGCGCTCGCGGTGCAGCTTGTAGCCCTGGAACAGGCCGCAGTCGAGCAACACCTGCACGCCCGCGCTGGTGACGAGGTGGCGCGAGCCGGTGACGCCATCGGCGGCACCCAGGAAGCGGATCTTCATGGCGGCGTGGCCGCGCGTTGCAGCGCGGCGGAGTGGAGCACCGTGACGCCGGCCGGCGCCTGGGGCAGGGTGGTGACGAGGGCCTGCGCCACGCGGGCGGCGGCCACGGGCCGCACCGAGGCCGGCAGCAGCGGCCCCAGCCAGCCGGCGACGCGGCCGCCCCACTGCTCGCCGGCGCGCGCGGGCTGGCCCAGCGCGGCGCGGTCGCCCAGCAGCAGCGAGGGCCGTGCGATCAGCAGGTGCTCGAAGCCCAGGCCGCGCAGCGCGTCCTCGGCCTCGCCCTTGACGCGGCTGTAGAAGTTGCCCGAGCGCGCGTCCGCGCCCAGCGCCGAGACGACCGCGAAGCGCCGCACGCCCGCCGCCCGGCAGGCCCGCGCGAACGCGAGCACGGCGTCGTGGTCCACCGCGCGGAAGGCGGCCTGCGAGCCCGCGACCTTGATCGTGGTGCCCAGAGCGCAGAAGGCGGCCTCGGCCGCCGGCAGCGCGGGCAGCGCGGCGAAGTCCACCACCTGCACCGTGGCGCCGCTGCGCGGCGCCGGCACGGCGCGCCGTACCAGCAGCGTCACCGGGCCCGGCCAGCGGGCGGCGATCTCGCGTCCGACGAGGCCGGTGGCGCCGGCCAGCAGGGCCAATCCGGGCAAGGGGGGGTTCATGCGCCGAGCATAGCCCGCGGCCTGCCTGGCGCTTCAGCCCGGCGCGCCGCCCGCCGGCGACTGCCGCAGCGGCAGCCGCGCCTCGGCCAGGGCCGTCGCCCAGCCGGCCGCGGCCAGGCGCTGCAGCGCCGCCGCATCCAGCCCGCCGGCATCCACCACGCCGGCCCAGCCGTTGCGCTGCCCAGCCTTCACGCGGTACAGCGCCGCGTCGGCCAGCCCCACGGTGGCCTCCCAGTCCAGGGCCAGCGGCTGGCCGGGCAGCAGCGGCAGCGCCGCGAAGCCGATGGAGCAGGTGCAGGCGAGCGGCTCGCCGTCGTCGAGCACGAAGGGCTTGTCGGCCACGGCGCGGCGCGCCCGCTCGGCCAGGTCCTCGGCGTGGGCGCGGCGGCTGTCGCGCGCGACCACGAGGAACTCCTCGCCGCCCCAGCGCACCAGGTGGTCGGACTCGCGGAACACGGCCGCCAGCCATGCCGGCATCTGGCGCAGCACGGCGTCGCCGGCGGCGTGGCCGAAGCGGTCGTTGACCTGCTTGAAGCGGTCGATGTCGATCAGGAAGAACAGCAGGTCGCCGTCGGGCGCCACGACCTCTGGCGTGGCGCCGGCCCGGCGCTGCGGGTCGCCCCAGCGGCGCAGGGCCGCGGCCACGTCGGCGCCGATGTGCTGCAGCAGGTGGCGGCGGTTGCGCAGGCCGGTCAGCGGGTCGGTCAGGCTGACGTCGCGCGCGAGCTCGCTCTCGCGGCGCAGGGCCTGCGTGGTGGCCTCGAGCGCGGCCGTGCGTTCCTGCACCAGGGCCTCCAGCGCCGCCTCGCGAGCGCGCAGCGCGCGGGTGCGCCATTGCATCAGCGCCACCGCGGCCAGGCCGAGCAGCAGCAGCGCGCCGCCTTGCACCCCCGGGCGCTGCCACGCGTGCGGCTGCACCTCCACCGGCAGCGCCAGCACGGTGTCGTTCCACTGGCCGGCGCGGTTGCTGCTGCGCGCTTCCAGCGTGTAGCGGCCCGGCGGCAGGTAGGCGTAGGTGGCGGCCCGGCGTTCGGCGCCGCCCTCGACCCACTCCTCCTGCAGCCCGCGCAGGCGCCAGGCGTAGCGGATGCGCGCCGGCTCGCTGAACTCCAGCGCGGCGAACTCGGCGCTGAGGCGCGACTCGCCGGGCCGCAGCACCAGCCTGGCCGGCGGCGCGGGCAGCGGCCGGTCCTCGACGTGCAGCTCGCTCAGCACGAGCTCGGGCCAGGTGGCCACGGGCCGGTGTCGCGCGGGCTCCACCACCAGCAGGCCGCGCGAGCCGCCGACCAGCAGCCGCCCGTCGGGCAGCGCGGCATGGCTGTGGAACCAGCCGGTGCCCAGGTGCTGGCCGTCGGCGGCGGTCAGCGTGTCCAGCCGGTCGGACGCGGGGTCGTAGACGTGCAGGTGGCTCCAGATGCGCCCCTGCGCGTCGGCCATCAGGTTGACGCCGAAGGGGCGGCCGAGCACGCCCAGGCGTTCGCCGATGCGGTCGAAGCGCGCCACGCGGCCGTCCCAGGACAGCAGGCGGTGCAGGCCGGCCACGGCGGTGTCCAGCCACAGCCGGCCGGCGGCGTCCCAGAGCAGGCCGGTGACGGCGGGGTGGGCCAGGGCCGCGGAAGGGTCGATGGACACGGGGAGCAGCGGCCCGGCGCCCTCGGGCAGTCGGAACAGCCCGGCCCCACTGGCGACCCACAGTGCGCCATCGGGGCCGGGCTGCGCGGCCAGCACCTCGGCCTGCAGCGGGCTGCCGTCGGCCAGGGGCACGCGGCGTGGCCGCGCGTCGCCCGGGGCCAGCCGGTACAGGCCGTCGAAGGCGCACAGCCACAGGCCGCCGTCGGCGGCGGGCACCAGGCGGTACAGGCGCGCCGGGATGCCATCCAGCCGCCGCAGCAGGCGCGGCGCGGCATCGCCCGCGGCGGCGACCTGCCACAGCGTGCCCCCCGCGGCCGCCCACACGCTGCCGTCGGCGGCCTGCGCCAGGGCCTGCACCTGCGGCTGCTCGGCGGCCCCGGGCGCCAGCAGCAGGCGGTGGCGCAGCTGAAGCCCGCCGTCGAGCACCGCGATGCCGGCGTCGTGCGTGCCCACCCAGACGCGGCCCTGGCGGTCGGCCAGCAGGCTGCGCGCGTCGGGGCGGTGCAGGGGGCTTGCGGGCTCGGCGTCGGCGCCGCGCACCCACAGCGCCTGCGGCTGCGGGTTGTGGCGCTGCAGGCCGCCGCCCAGGCTGCCGACCCAGACCCAGCCTTCGCGGTCGCGCCACAGCGCGGTGACGTCGCTGCCGCCCAGGCCGCCCGCGGCGCGGCGGTCGTGGCGCAGGCGGTGCAGCAGCCGCGCATCGACGGTGGCGATGACGTCGATGCCGTCGCTGCGGCCCACCCACAGCTCGCCGGGCTGGGCCTCGACCAGGGCCTGCACCGCACCGCGGCCGCCCCCGCCGTCGGCCCGCGGGGCGGACCAGCGGCCCGCGGCGTCGCGGCGCCACAGCGCGCCGCGCTCGGTGCCGGCCCACAGGCTGCCGTCGGCCGTGCGCAGCAGCCGCGTCACGGCGGCGTCGTCCAGGGGCACGCGCTCGAAGCGCCCGTCGGGGCCGCGCCGCACCAGGCCGCTGCCGGTGCCCAGCCACAGCGCGCCGTCGGCATCGGCCAGCAGCGCGAGCACGCGGTCGTCGGGCAGCGCGCCGTCGGCGCCGTCGGAGCGGCGGAACGCCTGCACCGCGCCCGTGGCCGCGTCCACGCGCTGCAGGCCGCCGCCCAGAAGGCCCACCCACACCGCGCCGTCGGCGGCCTCGGCCAGCGCCAGGATCTGGGGCTGCGCGGCGTCGCCGGGGCGGCGCCCGGGGATGTCGTGCACGCGGCCGGTGGCGGGGTCCCAGCGCGCCAGGCCGCGGCTCTCGGTGCCGATCCAGACGCGGCCGTCGCGCGTGGCCAGCAGGGCGCGAACCCAGCCGAGGTTGCGCTGCGCGGGGGGCATGCCGTCGCGCTCCATCGGGCGGAAGCGCTGGCCGTCGAAGCGCACGAGGCCGTCGCCCGTACCCACCCACACCTGGCCCTGCCGATCCTGCAGCACCGAGGCGACGACGCCCCGCGGGATGGCGGTGCCGCCGACGTCGTGGAAGTGCCGCACGCGCGCGTGTTCGCCGGCCGCGGCCGTGCCGGCCAGCGCCAGCGCGATCCAGCCCGCCGCGCGGCGCCATGGCGCCGCGCGGCGCGGTGCAAGAGGCCAAGCACGGGCGCTGCCCACGGGTGTCGTCTCCCTGTCGAAGCCCGATGCTAGCGCCCATCCTGTGGGGCGCTGCCGCCGGCCGTGCCGGCGCGGATGCCGGTCAGCGGAACTGCTCGAGCAGCCGCTCCAGCGTCATCTGGAACGGCCCCTCCAGCGCCGGCAGCGTCAGCAGCAGGCCGACCAGCCCCACGCCCAGCGTGACCGGGAAGCCGATCGCGAAGATGTTGATCTGCGGCGCCACGCGCGAGATGGCGCCGAGCACCAGGTTGACGAACACCAGCATCGTCAGCAGCGGCAGCGCGATCCACAGCCCGGTGGAGAAGATCTCGGCGCCCCAGCGCTGCGGCTGCACCGCGCGCAGGAAGGCGAAGGGCTCCGGCGCCACCGGGAACACGCCGAAGCTGTGGACCAGCGCCGCCACCACCACCAGGTGCCCCCCGCCGACGATGAACAGCCACGCCACCATGGTGCCGAAGAAGCGGCTCGTGGCCGTGGCGGTGGAGGCGCTGATGGGATCGAAGAAGCCGGCGAAGTTCAGGCCCATCTGCAGGCCGATGATCTCGCCGGCGAACTCCACCGCCGCGAACACCAGGCGCACCGCGAAGCCCAGGCACAGGCCGATGACCACCTGCTGCGCCACCAGCGGCAGCAGCAGCGGGCCGTCGAGCACCAGCGCCTCGGGCGGCAGCGGCGGCAGCGCGGGCTGCGCCGCGAAGGCGATGAAGCCCGCCAGCGCGATGCGCACGCGCGTGGGCACGGCGCGGGTGCCCAGCACCGGCATGGCGGTGAACAGCGCCAGCGTGCGCACGAACGGCCACACCAGCGGCGCCAGCCACTGCAGCAGCTGCGCCTCGGTGAAGGTGAGCATCAGCCGACGGCGCCGGGGATGCCCGTGAGCACGCCGCGCAGGTAGTCCACCAGCGTCGACAGCATCCAGGGGCCGGCGACGGCCAGCACGATCACCGCGCCGACGATCTTCGGCACGAAGCTCAGCGTGGCTTCGTTGATCTGCGTGGCGGCCTGGAAGATGCTCACCACCAGGCCGACGATCAGCACCACCAGCAGCAGCGGCGCCGACACCATCAGCAGCATCCACAAGCCCTGCTGGCCGGCGGCCAGCACCTGGGTCGAGTCCATCGCGCGCTCCGTCGGGCTAGGTGACGAACGAGGCCGCGAGCGACCCCAGCAGCAGATTCCAGCCGTCGGCCAGCACGAACAGCATCAGCTTGAACGGCAGCGCCACCAGCACCGGGCTCAGCATCATCATGCCCAGGCTCATCAGCACGCTGGCCACGATCATGTCGATGATCAGGAACGGGATGAAGATCATGAAGCCGATCTGGAACGCGCTCTTGAGCTCGCTGGTCACGAAGGCCGGCACCAGCACCTGCAGCGGCAGCGCCTCGGCCTTGGTGCCCTCGGGCAGCTTGGCCAGGCGGCTGAACAGCTGCACGTCGCTCTGCCGCGTCTGCTTGAGCATGAACTCGCGCATGGGCTTCATGCCCTCGGCGAAGGCCGTCTCGGCGTTGATCTGGCCCGCGGTGTAGGGCTGCCAGGCGCGCTTGTAGACCTCGTCGAAGGTGCCCTGCATCACGAAGAAGGTCAGGAACAGGCTCAGCCCGATGATCACCTGGTTGGGCGGCGCAGCCTGCGTGCCCAGGGCCTGGCGCAGCAGGCTCAGCACGATGACGATGCGCGTGAAGGCCGTCATCAGCAGCAGCACCGCGGGCAGGAAGCCCAGGGCCGTGAAGAACAGCAGCGTCTGGATCGGGACCGAGTAGCTCGTTCCCCCCGGTCCCTGGCCCACGACGATGGGCAGCGTGCCGGGGGCGGCGGCCTGCTGCGCCAGCGCCACGCCGCACGGGCCCAGCAGCAGCAGCAGCCCGGCGCCGGCTCGGAGTGTCCGCTCAGTGGGCATCGGGACCCTTCCGCATGCGGCCCAGAAGCTGCGCGAAGGCCGCCGCCGGCGGCGGCGGCAGCGAGGCCGCCTCCTCGACCTGCGGCACCATGGTGTGCAGCGTCCGGATGCCGTGCGCGGTGACGCCCAGCACCAGCCACAGCCGCTCGTCGCCCTGGCCGACCTCGACCGTGACGAGCCGGCTGTGCGGTGCCAGCGGCAGCGTGGCCACGTGGCGCGGCGTGCCGGCGCGGCCCTGGCCGAGCCGGCCGCCGATGGGGCTTCGCCGGAGCAGCCACAGGGCCACCGGGATCAGCGCGACGATGGCGCCGAACCAAAGCAGTGCGGTGAACTCGGGTTGCACGGTGCGCGGCCCTTCCCGTCAGACCTTCGACAGCCGCCGCATGCGCTCGCTGGGCGTCACGATGTCGGTCAGCCGGATGCCGAACTTGTCGTTGACCACCACGACCTCGCCCTGCGCGATCAGGAAGCCGTTGACCAGCACGTCCATGGGCTCGCCGGCCATGGTCTCGAGCTCCACGACCGAGCCCTGCGCGAGCTGCAGGATGTGCTTGATCGGGATGCGCGTGCGGCCGAGCTCCACCGTGAGCTGCACGGGGATGTCGAGGATCATGTTCAGATCGTTGTCCGCCGCGCTCACGGGCGTCTTGGCGAACTTCGTGAACTCGGCCGGCGCCACGCTGTCGGCGGGGCCCGCGACCTCGCTGGCCACCTCGTTGGCGCCGCCCTTGTTCTCGGCCAGCGCGGCGGCCCACTCGGCCGCCATGCGGTCTTCGGCGGACATCTCGCCGTTGGGTTCTGCGGACATCAGGAACCTCCCAGCCAGCTGGCTGTGTTGCTGGAGATGAGCTTGTCGACCTTGATCGCGTAGCGCCGGTTCGAGGTGCCGTAGTGGCAGTCGAACACCGGCACGCCGTCGACCTTGGCCTGGATCATGGGTTCGAGGTCGAGCTCGATGAAGTCGCCCGGCTTGAACGACAGCAGCTGCTCCACCGTGGCGCCGGCGTGCGCCAGCTCGGCCACGAGCTCGACCTCGGCGCTCTGGATCTGCTGCCGCAGCAGGTTGACCCAGCGGCGGTCGGGCTCGACGCTGTCGCCCTGGATGGTGCTGTACAGCACGTCGCGGATCGGCTCCAGCGTGCTGTAGGGCACGCAGAAGTGGATCGAGCCGGTGACGTCGCCGAGCTCCAGCGTGAAGTGCGTGGAGACCACGATCTCGCTGGGCGTGGCGATGTTGGCGAACTGCGGCTGCATCTCCGAGCGCTGGTACTCCAGCTCGATCGGGTAGATGCCGCTCCAGGCCTTGCGGTTCTCGGCGACGATGCACTCGACGAGCCGGTAGATCACGCGCAGCTCGGTGGGGCTGAAGTCGCGGCCCTCGATGCGGGTGTGGTACTTGCCGATGCCGCCGTACAGCGCGTCGATCACGGCGAACACCAGGCTCGGGTCGCAGACGATGAGGCCGGTGCCGCGCAGCGGCTTCACCGACATCACGTTGAAGTTGGTCGGCACCACGATCTCGCGCAGGAAGGCGCTGAACTTCTGCACCTTGATGCCGCCGATGCTGACCTCGGGGCTCTTGCGGATGAGGTTGAACAGGCCGATGCGGATGTTGCGGGCGAAGCGCTCGTTGACCACCTCCATCGTCGGCATGCGGCCGCGGACGATGCGCTCCTGGCTCGACAGGTCGTACTCGCGCACACCCGTGGTGGGGGCGTCCTCCTGCTCGAGCTTCTGGCTCTCGCCGGTGATGCCCTGCAGCAGGGCATCGACCTCGTCCTGCGAAAGGATCTGCTGGTTCATGCGGGGTCCCAGGCTCGTCCGCGCGCTGCAGCCGTCGGGGGGGCCGTCCGCCCGCGGCTGGCGCTTGGCCGGGCTGCCACGGTCATTGGATGATGAAGTTGCCGAAGTGCACGGCGCGGATCGGCAGCTCGGGCTCGGCGGCCTTGCGGCGCTTCTTGCGCTGGGCGTCCTCGCTGCCGGCCTCGTCGGCCGCGGCCTGGATCTGCTCCTCGCTCGGGACCTTGTAGCCCAGCGCCCGCGCGGTTTCGCGTCGGATGCGTTCGGCCAGGGCCTGCTTGCCGTCGCGCGCCAGCAATTCGCCGGCGGTGCGGTCGGACAGTGCCAGCAGGATGTTGTGGCGCACCGCCGGCATGTACGACTTGATCTGCGGCTCCAGCGTCGCGTCCGTCAGCTCCAGCGTCACGGCCACCTGCGCGTAGCGGTCGGAGTCGCGGTCGGCCAGGTTCACGGTGAAGGGGTCCAGCGACACGAACACGGGCACGGCCTTGGGGTCGCGCTTGGCGTCGGCCTTCTTCGCGGGCTTGCCCTCGTCGGCCTCGGCGGTCTCGGCGGCGTCCTCGGCAGCGGCGCTGCTCTTCTTCATCAGCATCAGGGCCGCGCCGCCGCCGGCCAGCACCACCACCAGCACGGCGGCGATGATGATGATGAGCTTCTTCTTGCCCTTGGGCGGCGGGGCGGCTTCGTCGGCGGTGGCAGCGGCGGACATCGGGGGCTCCTGGCGTGGCGGACGCGTGTCCGCGGGGCGGTCGCCGGGCGCTGCGGGCGCGCCCATCGACCACGACGGCCCATTGTTGAGACGGAGCTCGCCGCCTGAAGCCCGGAAAAGGGGTGCAAGGGCGGCCTATCCGGCGGCCCAGTCCCGCCGAGGCGCCCGTTCAGGCGACGAGGTCGACGACGCCGCGGCGGCGCGGCAGTGCCGGCTCGCGCACGGCGGCGGGCTCGGGGCCGGCCTCGGCGGCGTCGCCCCGCGCGCTGCCA
>CAIKLM010000034.1 GCA_903828235.1 uncultured beta proteobacterium
CAAGCTCCATCCTGCGATCCGTACACTTTGGCATTGGGCGACCTCCCTCGTTGGTTCGGTTCCATAGACGTCGAATACCTATGAAAACGCACAACGAAGGCAGGTCGCCTACTTCATGCCTCGTGAAACATCCAGGCTAGCGGCGCGGTAGTGGGCCAGTGCGGTGGCGCGGTCCCCGAGGCGCCAGGCGATGTCGGCCCAGCCCGCCCAGGCCTCGGCCAACGAGGGCGCGCGCCACAGCACGCGGCGCAGCAGGAAGGCCGCCTGCGGCAGCGCACGCTCGTCCTCCATCGTGCGATCGGCCAGACGCACGCGCAGCAGCGGCTCGGGCCAGGGCCCCTCGCAGCAGGCGGTCAGCCAGGCGCGGTGCTCGTCACGCCCGCCGATAGACCATAGCGAAGAGGCTTTGCTCAGGCGCAGGTGGCCATCGTCGGGGAACCGCGCCAGCAGCGCCTCGGTGGCGGCAAGGACAGTCGGCTCGTCGCCGTCGTACAGCGCCAGAGCGCGCCGCGTGCGCAGCTGCAGCACGTGGCCGGGACGCGCGGCGTCGGCGCGGGCCACCACGACCTGTGCAGCATCACGGTCGTGCCGCGTCAGCGCAGACATCACCGCAAAGTGGTCGTCCCAGGCCTCCGCATCGGGCAGCGCAATGCCGGCCAGGCGCGGCAGCTCCTCCGGCGGCAGCAGCAGCATTGCGCGCGGTCCGGTGGCGCGGTAGCGCTCCAGGAACGGCGCCATCTCGAACTCCACCGCGCTGGGCTCGGTGGGGTCACGCACGATCAGCGACTGGCGCAGGCGGTCTACGCCAATGACAGCCTGCAGGTGCGCGCAAGCAGTCTCCGAGGTCGTCACGGTGAAAGGCACGCCAGCAGCGATCAGCGCTTCTGCAGTGGCGGCGTGGAGGGTGAACTCGCGCACGTGCCAACCGCCGTCGAGTGCCCACTGTCGCTCCGACGCGTGCGAGGTCCCGTCATAGCAGATGGCCTCGGCCACCTCCAGGTGGTCCACTGGCCGGCCCCAGAAGGCCGCGATCGCCGTCAGCGTGGCGGGGGCGCAGGTGAGCCAGTTCTGCCGCACAAAAGGCACCGGCAGCATCGTGCGCCAGGGGGCAGCGGGTGACGGGGTGGCATCGCCCGGCGACGCCAGCCGCTCGGCCAGGCGCGAGTAGAACCCGGTACCGGGCACGGCCGCCGCGGCGGCGCGCGTGGCAGCGTGGTCGGCCCCGCGCGAGGCCACGTCGGCCCGCCGTGCGGCCAGCCACCCGCGAGAGGCGGCGTCGGCGCGCGGCCACAGCGCCTCGATGCGGTCGAGCACGGCAGCGGCGCCAGCGTGATCGCCGGCTTCCATGAGCAGCGGCCACAGGTGCTGGCCGAAGGCCGCGCACTCGCGCTCGGCCAGCGCCCGGTGCAGCAGCGCGCAGGCCTCGTCGATTCGGCCGGCCAGCTCGTGCAGCGACGCCTGCAGCATCAGAGCGGCACGAAATCCTGGCTGCAGCGCCAGCGCCTGGGCCACGGCCTCGGCGGCCTCGGCCGGGCGGTCGGCATCGAGGCAGCAGTAGGCCCACTCGATGCACAGCCAGGGCTGGCTGTCGTCGATCCGGCGCACAGTGGCGCGGTGCGCATGCATAGCGTCGAAGTCGCGCAGGGCAGCGGCGCGGCGCATCCGCGTGGACTCGGCCTCGGCGAGGGCGGCCGGGCCGGCAGAGGACGGCATCGGGTGCCTCTCCATGACACGGCCGGCCACCCAGGGCCCGCGGCGCAACAGCGTGCCGCGCCAAAGGGCGGCCACGGCCACGCCGTCGTGCGCGTGGCGGCGGCCGGTGCGAAGCAGCAGTGCCTCTCCGGCCCTGTCGGCGCCCAGGTAGCGCAGTGCGCGCACAGCTTGCAGCCTGTCGGCGGAGTGCACGCTGGCGGCAAGGCGGTCGACGTGCGGATGCACGCGCAGGTAGAGGCCCTGGTCAAGCCAGTACTCGACAGTTTCGGTGTCGGGCAACGGCGCGCTGGGGTTGGGCAACTTGATGGTCATGCAGCCATTGTTGGCGAGCGCCGCTGGCGCAACTGACCCGGACAGCCCCCGAACAGGGGCTGTCCAAGTGCCCCGAGAGGTAGCTCACGCCTTGAGCCACACGGTGCCGACACTGCCGGGCATCGGGCCTGCAAAGGGCAGACCCGCGGAACCGCCAGGAGCGAGCCATGCTGCAGACCGCCATCCGTTTCGACACCGCCCCCGCCACCGCTGTCGGCGGCGACCGCACCGCCTTCGAGATCGGCTGGGACCACGCCCGCCACGGCCTTGTGCCGCCGGCCACGCTGCTGGGCGCCGGGCACCCCGTGGGCCAGGGCTGGCAGGCTGCGCAGGCGGTGTTCGGCCGCCGCACCTGGCCGGCCCGGCCGGCGGTGCGCCAGTGGCTGGCGCTGCGGCTGGCCGCCTGGCAGGCCGGCGAGGCCTTCGACCTGGACCAGCTGAACCCGCAGCACCTGGCCCAGATCGCCGCGACGCGCTGCCCCGTGCGGCGGGTGCCGCTGGGCGGCGTGCCGGGCACGGCCGACGCCGCGGTGGTGCTGCGCCTGAACGAGGCCGCCGCCTGGGCCGCCGGCCACCTGGTGACGGTGAGCGCCGCCGCGGCCGCGGCGATGCAGGGCGTCGACGCCGAGGAGGCCCGGCGCCACGCCCGCGCCGCCGAGCAGGCCGGGCAGCCGGTGCAGTGCCTGGACGCCGCCGGCTGGTGGCGCGTGGCCGCGCTGCGCGGCTTCGCCACCGCCCTGCCCTTTGCCACGGCGGCGCAGCTGCCGCTGGCCGTGCTGCCGCCCAACCGCGTGCGCCTGCTGGGCGCCGCCCAGGGCCTGCAGGCGCTGGTGACGCAGGCCTTCGCCGCGCCGGGCTGGGCCGCCCGCTGTGCCGCCATCGCGGCGCTGCTGCCGGCGCACACGCTGCGCCACGACTTCAACCTCTTCGTCGGCGCCATGGCCCCGCGCGTGCTGGCCGCGCCGGCCGACGGTACGGGCCTGCGCGACGCGCTCGAGGACGCCTGGCTGCACGAGCGCGTGCAGCGCCGCTGGCAGCACTTCGTGCTCAGCCTGGGCGAGGCCGGCGCCGAGGCGCTGCTGGAGCGCGTGGCCACGATGCCGCAGCCCGGCCGCCACGTGCTGCAGCTGAGCCTGCCGCAGGCGGTGGAGGCCTGGCAGCTGCCGGCCGCCCCGGTGCCCTCGGCGCTGCGCCGCGTGGCCGCCCGCGGCGCGCGCGGCGGCCGGGCCGCGGCCGCTGCGACGACAATCCGCCCCGCCCTGCCCCGCCCTCGCCCCGCCGCCCTGCCCGCATGACCGACGACCAGCTGCTGCGCTACAGCCGACACGTCCTGCTCGACGAGATCGGCATCGAGGGCCAGCAGCGGCTGCTCGCGAGCCACGCGCTCGTCATTGGCGCCGGCGGGCTGGGCTCGCCGGTGCTGCTGTACCTGGGCAGCGCCGGCGTGGGCCGCATCACCGTGGTCGACCACGACCGCGTCGACCTCACCAACCTGCAGCGGCAGATCGCGCACGGGCTGGCGACCGTGGGCCAGCCCAAGGCCGAATCGGCGCGCGAGCGCATCGCGGGGCTGAACCCCGACGTCGTTGTCGACGCCCGCGTGCAGCGCGCCGACGCCGCGCTGCTGGATGAGCTGGTGCCCGCGGCCGACGTGGTGCTGGACTGCAGCGACAACTTCGCCACCCGCCACGCCGTCAACGCCGCCTGCGTGCGCCACGGCCGGCCGCTGGTCAGCGGCGCGGCCATCGGCTTCGACGGCCAGGTGGCCGTCTACGACAGCCGCATCGAAGGCGCGCCCTGCTACGGCTGCCTGTTCCCGCCGTCGTCGGCGCACCAGGACGTGGCCTGCGCGACCATGGGCGTGTTCGCGCCGCTGGTGGGCCTGATCGGCAGCGTGCAGGCCGCCGAGGCGCTGAAGCTGCTGGCGGGCATCGGCACGCCGCTGGCCGGCCGGCTGCTGATGCTGGACGCGCGCCGCATGCGCTGGGACGAGCTGGCCGTGGCACGGCAACCCGGCTGCGAGGTCTGTGGCGGCCACTGACGCGCTGCGCCGCCGCGGCCCCTGGCTCGCGCTGCTGGCGCTGATGCTGGCCGTGGTGTCGTGGTTCGCGTTCGCGCCGGTGCAATTCGACGACGGCGACCTGCCCTTGGACAAGGGGCGCCACCTTGTGGCCTTCGGCGCACTGGCCTGGGTGGCCGTGCAGGCCTTCGCGCCAGCCACGCGCGGGCGGGCTGTCGCCTGGCGCATCGCCGCGGCGCTGCTGGCCTACGGCGTGTTCATCGAGCTCGTGCAGAGCCTGATCCCGGGCCGCGAGGCCAGCGCCTGGGACGTGCTGGCCGACGCGCTGGGCATCGGCCTGGGCCTGCTGGCCGCGCGCGTGTTCAGCGTGGTGCGCTGAGCACCGCGTCGGCCGGCTCGGGCAGCGCCTGCAGCCCGCCGACGAACAGCCGCGTCACCAGCGGCGCCAGCGCCTCGTGGCCGAGCGCGCCGTCGGCGCGCAGCCAGGTGAAGGTCCAGTTGATCATGCCGAACAGCAGCATCGCCACCGGCTTGGCCAGGCGCGACGGCGCCAGCTCGGGCCGGATCGCCGCCACCGCGTCGGCGAAGGCCTGCACCACGCGCCGCTGGCCGGCCAGCAGCGCCTCGCGCTCGGCCTCGGGCAGGAACTTCACGTCCTCGGTGAGCACGCGGTGCTCGTTCTGCGCGTGGGCGTAGGCGCGCAGGAAGCGCTCGATCAGCCGCGCCAGGTGTGGCTCGGGCGCCAGGCGCTCGCGCGCGGCCTCGGCGGCCACCTCGTCCACCAGCGCGACCAGCCGCGCCACGTGGCCGCCGGCGATGGCGGCCAGCAGCGCCGGCTTGTCGCGCACGTAGTGGTACAGCGTGGCCTTGCCGACGCCGGCCGCCTCGGCCACCTGCTGCATGGTGGTGGCGGTGTAGCCCTGGCTGGCGAAGAGGCGCGCCGCGGCCCCCAGCAGTTGCTCGCGCTGCGCGTCGTAGCCCTGCGATCGGGGGCGGGCCACGGCCGTCAGCGTTCGTCGAAGCTGACGACGACGCGCTCGGTGAGCGGGTGCGCCTGGCAGGTGAGCACAAAGCCGGCGGCCAGGTCGGCGGGCTCGAGCGCGAAGTTGCGGGCCATGCGCACCTGGCCCTCCACCAGCTTGGCACGGCAGGTGGCGCAGACGCCGCTCTTGCACGAGTAGGGCACGTCCAGGCCGGCGCGCGCCGCGGCGTCGAGCAGGTTGCCGTCGGCGGCGGTGAAGCCGAACTCGCGGGTGAGGCCGTCGCGCACCAGCGTGATGCGGGCGGTGGTGGCGTCGCCCGGTTGCGGCTCGGCGGCCGCGGCGCGCTCGGCCGGCGGCACGCCGAAGCGCTCGACGTGCACGCGCGCCGGCTCGACGCCGGCCTCGCGCAGCGCGGCCTCGACCTCGTCGTTCATGGCGTGCGGGCCGCAGACGAAGGCCTGGTCCACCGCGGCCGCGCCGCCCACCAGGCGCAGGATGGTGCCCAGGCGCGCCGCGTCGAGCCGCCCGGCGGCCAGCGGCGCGTCGACCTGCTCGCGCGAGAACACCGGGAACACCGCCAGCCGCGCGAGGTGGCGGTTCTTCAGGTCGTCGAGCTCGGCCGCGAACATGGTGCTGGCGGCCGTGCGGTTGGCGTACACCAGCGTGGCGCGGTTCGCGGGCGAGGCCCGCAGGTGGCTCTTCAGGATGGACAGCATCGGCGTGATGCCGCTGCCGCCGGCCACCGCCAGCACGTGCCGCGGCGCCAGCGCCAGCGCGCGTCCGAAGGCGCCCTGCGGCGGCATCGCGTCGACCAGGTCGCCGGGCCGCAACTGCTGGTGCAGCCAGCTGGAGAACGCGCCGCCGGCGACGCGCCGCACGCCCACGCGCAGCGGCTCGCCGGGTGCCGCGCACAGCGAGTAGCTGCGGCGCAGCTCCTGCCCGCCCACGGTGGCGCGCAGCGTCAGGTGCTGCCCCGGCTGGAAGTGCCAGCGGGCGGCCTCGCCGTCGACCGGCTCGAAGGTGACGACGCGCGCCTCGGCCGTGTCGGCCTCGACGGAGCGCACGCGCAGCGGGTGGAACTGCAGGTCCGTCATCAGATCGGCTTGAAGTGCTCGAAGGGTTCGCGGCAGGCCAGGCAGCGGTACAGCGCCTTGCAGGCGGTGCTGCCGAAGGCGGCCAGGCGCTCGACCTGCGCGCTGCCGCAGCGCGGGCAGGGCACGCGGTGCGCCATCAGCCGCACCGGCGCGGCGGCGTCGGCGCAGCGGCCCGGCGGCGCGATGCCGTAGCGGTGCAGCGCCTCGCGGCCGGCGTCGCTGATCCAGTCGGTGGTCCAGGCGGGGGCCAGCTGGTGCGTCACGCGCACGGGGCCCAGGCCCGACCCGCCGAGCGCGGCCTCGACCGCCGCGCGGGCGCTGTCGGCAATGACCTCGGTGGCCGGGCAGCCGCTGTAGGTGGGCGTGAGCACGACCTCGGTGCCCTCGCCGCTGCAGCGCACGGCGCGCACCACGCCCAGGTCGACCAGGCTCAGCACGGGCACCTCGGGGTCCATCACCTCGCGCAGCGCCGCCCAGGCGCGCGCCTCGGCCTGCTCCACGCTCAGCAGCTCGGCGCCGCACATCACCAGGCGCCCCCGGGATAGCGGCGCTGCAGGTATTGCAGCTCGGCCAGGATGAAGCCCATGTGCTCGGAGTGGCGGCCCAGCGTGCCGGTGCTGACGAAGGGCGTGTCGGCCGGGCGCGCCGCATCGGCCCTGGCCTCGGCTAGCACGGCCTGCACCTCGGCCAGCCAGGGCTCGCGCAGCTCGGCGCGCGACGGGCCCAGGCCGGTGGCCGCAGCGGCGGCGTCCACCTCGTCGGCCACGAACATCTCGGCCGTGTAGGGCCAGGCGCGCGCCAGCGCGGCGCGCAGGCGGCGGGCGGATTCCTCCGTGCCGTCGCCCAGCCGCACCACCCAGTCGGCGGCGTGCTGCTGGTGGTAGCGCACCTCCTTCAGCGACTTGGCGGCAATGGCGGCCAGCGTGGCGTCGGACGAGCCCTGCAGCCGCCCGTACAGCAGCTTCAGCCAGGTGGCGACGAGCAGGTTGCGCAGCACCGTGTCGGCGAAGTCGCCGCCGGGGCCGTGCGCGCTGGCCTTGCGCATCGGCTGCTCCACCAGCGTCAGGTTCAGGAACTGGTGCTCCTCGCGCAGGAAGGCGAGCTCGTCCTCGCCGTACGTCCGGTCCTGGCCCTGGCCCTCGAGCGTGGCGGCGTGCGTGAGCAGCGCCCGCGCCTGGCCCAGGCTGTCCAGCGCCAGGTTCGACAGCGCGATGTCCTCTTCCAGCACCGGCCCGTGGCCGCACCACTCGGCCAGGCGCTGGGCGTGGATGAGTGCCGTGTCGGCGATGCGCAGCACGTAGCGCACCGGCGGCGTCAGGCGCAGCGCGATGGAGGCGGCTGTAGCGGTCACGTCGCGGCCCTCACAGGTGGTTCACCGAGGCCGGCAGCTCGTAGAACGTGGGGTGGCGGTACACCTTGTCCTCGGCCGGGTCGAAGTACATGTCCTTGTCGCCGGGGTCGCTGGCGGTGATGTCGGCGCTGCGCACCACCCACACGCTGCTGCCTTCCTGGCGGCGCGTGTAGACCTCGCGCGCCAGCTGCACGGCCATCGCGGCGTCGCTGGCGTGCAGGCTGCCGCAGTGCTTGTGCTCGAGGCCGGCCTTGGGGCGGACGAACACCTCCCACAGCGGCCACTCGGTCGTCGCGGGGCCGCTCATGCCGCCTCCTGCGCCGCCGCGCGCTTGCGCGCGTGGGCGAGTGCGGCGTCGCGCACCCAGGCGCCGTCGTCCCAGGCCTTCACGCGCGCGGCCAGCCGCTCGGTGTTGCAGGGGCCGTGGCCGCCCACCACGCGCCAGAACTCGCTCCAGTCGATGGCGCCGAAGTCGTGGTGGCCGCGCTCGGCGTTCCACTTCAGCTCGGGGTCGGGCAGCGTCACGCCCAGCACGGCGGCCTGCTCGACGCAGGCGTCGACGAACTTCTGCCGCAACTCGTCGTTGCTCAGGCGCTTGATGCCCCAGCGCGCGCTCTGCGCGCCGTGCACGCTCTGGCCGTCGGGCGGGCCGAACATCATCAGGCTCGGCCACCACCAGCGGTTGACCGCGTCCTGCACCATCGCGCGCTGAGCGTCGGTGCCCTTGCTCATCATCACCAGCAGGCTGTCGAAGCCCTGGCGCTGGTGGAAGCTCTCCTCGCGGCAGATGCGCACCATGGCGCGCGCATACGGCGCGTAGCTGCAGCGCGTCAGCGGCACCTGGTTCATGATGGCCGCGCCGTCGACCAGCCAGCCGATCACGCCGATGTCGGCCCAGCTCAGCGTGGGGTAGTTGAAGATGCTGCTGTACTTGGCCTTGCCGCTGTGCAGCGCGTCGAGCATCTGGTCGCGGCTGGTGCCCAGCGTCTCGGCGGCGGCGTAGAGGTACAGGCCGTGACCGCCCTCGTCCTGGATCTTGGCCAGCAGGATGGCCTTGCGCTTGAGCGTGGGCGCGCGCGTGACCCAGTTGCCCTCGGGCAGCATGCCCACGATCTCGGAGTGCGCGTGCTGGCTGATCTGCCTCAGCAGCGTCTTGCGGTAGTGCTCGGGCATCCAGTCCTTGGCCTCGATGAAGCCGCCCTCGTCGATGCGCGCCTCGAAGCGCCGCTCGAGCTCGGCCTCCTCGAGGCTGCGCACGGCGCGCCGCTCCTCCTTCGGGCCGACATCCATCGCTTGCGTGTACATGGGAACCTTCCTGGAACGGGCTGACGGGGACGTTTCAACGGGGACGCTTGTCGACGACGCGGCGGGCCTTGCCCACCAGCGTGCGCTCGATCGATTCCGGCGACCCCACGTCGACGGTGGTGGACACGCCGATCAGCGTCTTGATGCGCTGCTGCAGATCGGCCGCGATGGGCCCGGGCGCAGCGTGCCGGTGCTCGGGGCTCAGCTCGCAGCGCACCGTCACCTCGTCGAGCAGCGCCTCGCGCGTGACGACGAGCTGGTACTGCCCCGAGAGCTGCCCGTGCTGCAGCACCAGCTCCTCGATCTGCGTGGGGAACAGGTTGACGCCGCGGATGATGAGCATGTCGTCGCTGCGGCCGACGATCTTGCCCATGCGCCGCATGCTGCGCGCGGTGGGCGGCAAGAGGCGCGTGAGGTCGCGCGTGCGGTAGCGCACCACCGGCAGCGCCTCCTTCGTGAGCGTGGTGAAGACGAGCTCGCCCTCGCTGCCCTCGGGCAGCACCTCGCCGGTGTCGGGATCGATGATCTCCGGGTAGAAGTGGTCCTCCCAGATCACCGGGCCGTCCTTGGCCTCGATGCACTCGTTGGCCACACCCGGGCCCATCACCTCGCTTAGCCCGTAGATGTCGACGGCGTCGATGTCGGCCGACTGCTCGATGTCGCGGCGCATCGCCTCCGTCCAGGGCTCGGCGCCGAAGATGCCCACGCTGACGCTCATCTGGCGCGGGTCCTTGCCCTGGCGGCGGAACTCCTCGCAGATCACCTGCATGTAGCTGGGCGTGACCATGATGATGTCGGGCCGGAAGTCCTCGATCAGCTGCACCTGCTTCTCGGTCTGCCCGCCGCTCATCGGCACCACGGTGCAGCCCATGCGCTCGGCGCCGTAGTGCGCGCCCAGGCCGCCGGTGAACAGGCCGTAGCCGTAGGCGATGTGCACCATGTCGCCGGGCCGGCCGCCGCTGGCGCGGATGCTGCGGCCCATCAGGTGCGCCCAGGCGTCGATGTCGGCGCGCGTGTAGCCCACCACCGTGGGCTTGCCGGTGGTGCCGCTGCTGGCGTGCACGCGCACCACCTGCTCGCGCGGCACGGCGAACATGCCGAAGGGGTAGTTGTCGCGCAGGTCGGCCTTGCTGGTGAACGGGAACTTCGCCAGGTCCGACAGCGTGCGGCAGTCCGACGGGTGCACGCCCTTGGCGTCGAAGGCCCGCCGGTAGTGCGGCACATGGTCGTAGGCGTGCTGCAGCGTCCAGCGCAGGCGCTGCAGCTGCAGCGCCTGCAGCTCGTCGGCGCTGGCGGTCTCGATGGGCTCGAGCTCGCCGGGCTTGGGGGCCTTCACGGGCATCGTCGGTCTCCTGCGGAAGCGGGCTCGGCGGCGTCAGCGCGACGGGCCGGCCGCGGGCTGCTTGCCCATCGGCAGGCCCTCGACCAGCGGCCGGCCCTTCATGGTGTAGCTGCGGCCGCGGAAGGCGGCCACGCGCTCGTCGCGCTGGTTGCGCACCTCGATGTCGTACACGCCGGTGCGGCCGCTCTTGGCCACCTCGGTGGCCACCGCGGTGAGCACGTCGCCCCGGCGCGCCGCGGCGACGAGGTTGACGTCGAAGCCCGAGGCCACGGTCATCTCGTTGTAGCCGTTGCAGGCGAAGGCGAAGCAGCTGTCGGCCAGCAGCGTGACGAAGCCGCCGTGGCAGATGTCGTGGCCGTTGAGCATGTCCTCGCGCACCGTCATCTGCAGCGTGGCGGTGCCGGGGCCGACGGCCAGGATGGCCATGCCCAGCCCGCGGCTGGCACGGTCGTTCTCCCACATCGCGTCGCGGCAGGCTTCGGCAATGGCTTGGGCGTCCATGGTCAACGGTCCCGGAAGGTCGGCGGCCGCTTGGCGAAGAAGGCCGCCACGCCCTCGGCGAAGTCGTGCGCGCGGCCGAGCTCGCCCTGGGCCTGCGCCTCCCAGGACAGCGCCTGCGCCAGGTCGGCCGGCGCCGAGGCGTCGATGAGCCGGCGCGTCTCGGCCAGCGCGCGCGAGGGCATGGCGGCCAGCCGCTCGGCCAGGGCCTGCGCGGCGGCGGGGAAGGCGGCGTCGTCCACGCACTGCCAGATCAGGCCCATGCGCTCGGCGGCCTCGGCGGGCAGCTTGTCGCCCGTCATCGCCAGGCCCAGGGCGCGGGCGCGGCCCACCAGGCGCGGCAGCAGCCAGGTGCCGCCGCAGTCGGGCACCAGCCCGATCTTGCCGAAGGCCTGGATGAAGCTGGCGCTGCGCGCCGCCACCACGATGTCGCAGCACAGCGCCACGTTGGCGCCGGCGCCGGCCGCCACGCCGTTGACGGCCGCCAGCACCGGCACCGGCATCGAGCGCACGCGCAGCGCCAGCGGCTTGTAGAAGCGCTCGACGACCGCGCCGACATCGACGCCCTCGCCGCGCATGGCCGGGTCGGCCAGGTCCTGCCCGGCGCAGAAGCCGCGGCCGGCGCCGGTGATCACCACCGCGCGCACCGCGGGGTCGGCCGCCGCGGCGTCGAGCGCGGGCAGCAACAGGCCGTGCATCTCGGCCGTGAAGGCGTTGAGCGAGGCGGGCCGGTTCAGCGTGAGCGTGCGCACCGGGCCGGCGGTGGCGACGAGCAGGGGCGGTTCGGACATGGGCGCGGCGTGGAGCTTCGGGTGGGTTGTGATTATTCGACCGTTTGGTCGATGAATTCAAGTCAGGGGAATTCCCGCACCACAATCGGCCGGGTCATGACGCCCTGCCCGCCCCGCCTGATCCTGCTCGCGCCGATGGAGGGCGTGCTCGACCACAGCCTGCGCGACGTGCTCACCCGCGTGGGCGGCGTCGACCGCTGCGTGTCGGAGTTCATCCGCGTCACCGACCGGCTGCTGCCGGCGCGCGTGTTCCTGCGCCTGATGCCCGAGCTGCGGCACGGCAGCCGCACGCCGGCCGGCGTGCCGGTGCGCGCGCAGCTGCTGGGCTCCGACCCCGCGGTGCTGGCCGACAACGCGGCCCGGCTAGCCGAGCTGGGCGCCGAGGGCGTGGACCTGAACTTCGGCTGCCCGGCCAAGACCGTGAACCGCCACCGCGGCGGCGCCGTGCTGCTGGACGAGCCGGCGCTGGTGCACGACATCGTCGCGGCCGTGCGCCGTGCCGTGCCGGCCGGGGTGCCGGTGAGCGCCAAGATGCGCCTGGGCCACCGCGACGAGGAGCGGCTGCTGGACAACGCGCGCGGCATCGCCGCCGCCGGCGCCGGCGAGCTGGTGGTGCACGCCCGAACCAAGCTGCACGGCTACCGCCCGCCGGCCTACTGGGACCGCATCGCCCGCGTGCGCGAGGCGCTGGCCGGCGGCGGCACGCGCGTGGTGGCCAACGGCGAGGTGTGGACGGCGGACGACGCCCGGCGCTGCCTGGCCGAAAGCGGCTGCGACGCGCTGATGCTGGGCCGCGGCCTGGTGGCCGACCCCGGCCTGGCGCTGGCCGTGCGCGGCCTGCCCGCGCCGGGCTGGGCGCAGATCGGCCCGCTGCTGCCGCTGTACGCCGAGCTGGTGCGCCCGCGCGTGGCGCCGCGCCACCGCGGCGGCCGGCTCAAGCAGTGGATCAACCAGCTGCGCCGCCGCCACCCGCAGGCGCAGGCCCTGTACGACGCCGTGCGCACGCTGCACGACGCCGACGCGCTGGAGCAGGTCGTGCGGGCCATGACGGCGGTGGAGGCGCCCGCCATGGAAAAAGCCCGCGGGCCTGTGCAGCACGCGGGCTTTGTCTGAAACCAAGACTTCAGGCGGCGGTGACGGGTTCCAAACTTCCGCCCATTGATGCGGCCGGTTCCCGCCTGAGGTGCTTCGCAGTTTGCCACCGCTGCGTGACGGTGATGTGAAGAAAAGCCACACCCCAGCCCGCCAGTTTCCCCGGCCAAGCCTTCGGCGCGGATCCGGCTCCGCCGGTCCGCCGCCAGAGCCCCCTCGGGGGGTGGCGACCGCAGGGAGCCTGGGGGCCCGCGGTCACGCGCCGAAGCGCCGCTGCAGGTAGGCCAGCAGCGTGCGCAGCGTCTGCGCCTCGCCGCCCACCGGCCGGCCGGGGCGGGCCTGGTCGTTCCAGGCGAACAGGTCCAGGTGCAGCCACTCCTGGCCGGCGGGCACGAAGTCCTCGAGGAACAGCGCCGCGGTGATGGCGCCGGCCAGCCCGCCGCGGCCGGTGTTGACGATGTCGGCCACGTCGCTCTCGATGAGCCCGTGGTAGCCGGCCCACAGCGGCAGGTGCCACAGCGGGTCGCCGATCTGCAGGCCCAGGTCGACGATCTCGCGCGCCTGGGCGGTGTCGCGGCAGAACAGCGCCGGCAGCTGCGCGCCCAGCGCGACGCGCGCCGCGCCGGTGAGCGTGGCCATGTCCACCATCAGCGCCGGCCGGCTCTCCGCGCCATAGGCCAGCGCGTCGCACAGGATCACGCGGCCCTCGGCGTCGGTGTTGCCGATCTCGATGTGCAGGCCCTTGCGCGTCTTGAACACGTCGCCCGGGCGGAAGGCGTTGCCGGCGATGGCGTTTTCCACCGCCGGGATCAGCAGCTGCACGCGCAGCGGCAGCTCCAGCGCCATCACCAGCTGCGCCAGGCCCAGCGCGTGCGCGGCGCCGCCCATGTCCTTCTTCATCAGGCGCATGCCGTCGGCGCTCTTGATGTCCAGGCCGCCGCTGTCGAAGCACACGCCCTTGCCGACGATGGTGACGAGCGGGTGCTTCGGCCGGCCCCAGGTGAGCTCGATCAGCCGCGGCGCGCGCCCGCTGGCCGCATCGGCCGCGCGGCCCACGGCGTGGATGGCGGGGAAGTTCTGCGCCAGCAGATCGTCGCCCACCACCTGGTGGTAGCGGGCGCCGTGCTGCTGCGCGACCAGGCGCACCGCCTCGGCCAGCGCGCCCGGGCCCATCTGCTCGGCCGGCATGTTGACCAGGTCGCGCGTGGCCGCGATGGCCTCGGCCACGATGAGCGCGCGGCGCGCGGCGTCGGTGGACGGCAGCGTCAGCTCGGCCGGCGCGCGGCGCGCGGGCTTGAACAGGTCGAAGGTGTAGCCGCCCAGCTCCCACGACAGTGCCGCGGTGGCGTCGTCCAGCGCCACGCCGCCCTCGGGCACCGGGGCCAGGTGGTAGGCGCCCTCGGGCAGCGCCTTGGGCAGGCTGGCCAGCGCAAAAGGGTCGCCGCCCGAGCGCACGCCGGCCAACACGGCCGCGGGCTTGCCGTCGGCGCCGGGCACCAGCACGTGGCTGTCGGCGCTGCCGTTGAAGCCCAGCGCCTGCACCCAGGCGCGGCCGGCGGCTTCCAGCGTGCCCAGGGTGGCGCCCAGGCGCTCGCGGTCGACGACGTGGATGGGGATGCTGCCCTTGCGGGGCTTGGCGAGGCGGACGCTCATCGGTGCGGGTTCAATCAGGCGGAGGAGCCGCCGATTGTGGCCCCGCGAGGCGGCGGCCCCGCGGCCCCGCCGCCTCAGGCCGCCGGCGTGGCGGGCACCGCGGCCGGCGCCGCAGCCGAGCGCTCCACGTGCCAATCGACCAGGCGGCGCATGTTGCCCATGCTCGCCCAGTGCAGGTGCATCAGGCCCAGCAGCCCGCTGCGGTGCAGCTCGCCCACCACGTCGTCGGGCAGGGCCGTCACCTTCTTGTCGTCCAGCGTCATGAAGCCGTCGACCGTGTGCTTCGCGCCATCGGGCAGCGTCACGTCGAAGCGCATGGGCTGCAGCAGCCCCAGCTCCTGGAAGCGCTTGCACACGGCGCGCGTGCGCTGGATCTCGCTTTCCAGCGCCTCCAGCTGGCCCTGCACGCCCTTGAGCAGCTCGGTGGGCTGGCCCTGGGCGTCGAACAGCGGCTGGCCCTCGGAGGCCTGCGCGCCGCCCCAGGCGGCGTCGTAGCAGACGGCGAACTTCTCGTCGTCGAGCCGGGCGATGCAGAAGGGATACAGCCGCAGCACGGCCGGTGCGTACTCGGCGCGCCAGCGGTCGCCGGTGACGTACAGGTTGCTGTTCTGCGTCAGGCCCAGCACGGCGATGGGGGCGATGGCGTCGCTGCCGTCGGGCTCGGTGCCGGCCTTCACGAACACGATCGGGAACTCGCGGCACACGTCGATGAACTCCACCGCCGCCACGAACAGGGCGTTGAGCTGGTTGGCCACGCTCCAGTCGGTGACGGGGAGCTTCAGCTTCAGGTCGCGGTGCAGCGCGCTGTCCAGGCCGGTGGGCCGGCGGTGCAGGTTCTGGTTGATCAAGAGTCTTCTCCAGGGATTTCGGTACGGGTGGCGAGCACCTTGTCGACGCGCTTGCCGTCGAGGTCGACGACCTCGAAGCGCCAGCCCTCCCAGAGCACCGTGTCGGCGGTGCGCGGCAGGCGGCCCAGCAGCAGCATGATCATGCCAGCCAGCGTGTTGTAGCGACCGCGGTCCTCTTCAGGGAGTTCCTTGATCTCCAGCCGGTCCTTCAACTCGGGCACCGGGATCAGGCCGTCCATCAGCCAGCCGCCCTCGGGGCGCTTGACGGCCCAGGCGTCCTCGTCGGTGGGCGCGCCGAACTCGCCGGTGATGGCCTCCAGCAGGTCGCGCTCGGTGATCAGGCCCTGCACGGCGCCGTACTCGTCGACGACGAAGACCAGGTCGGTGCCGGCGGCGCGGAAGTTCTCCAGCAGCTCCATGCCCGACAGCGTCTCGGGCACGAACACCGCGGTCTCGAGGTGGCGGGCCAGGTCGAGCTCGCCGCCCCGCGCCGCCACCGGCAGCAGCCGCCCCACGCTGAGCACGCCGCGCACGTCGTCCAGCGAGCCGCGGCACACGGGATAGCGGGTGTGGCCGTTGTCGGCCACCACCGCCAGCAGCTCGGCCAGCGTGGCCGACTCGTCGAGCCAGACGATCTCGGCCCGGGGCACCATCATCGAGCCGATCTGGCGGTCGTCGAGGCGGAACACGTTGCGCACCATCTGGTGCTCCTGGGCCTCGATGACCCCCGCGTCGACGCCCTCTTCCAGCTGCGCGGCGATCTCCTCTTCGGTCACCGCCCGCGTGGGCCCGCCGCGGATGCCCAGCAGCCGCAGCACGGCCTCGGTGGCGACGCTCAGGAAGGCCACCAGCGGCCGCGTGGCCGTGCTTAGCCAGTTCATCGGCGTGGCCACCAGGCGAGCCACGGCCTCGGGATACATCTGCCCCAGCCGCTTGGGCACCAGTTCGCCAAAGACGATGGTCAGCACCGTGATCACCATCACCACCAGGGCGGTGGCACCATAGCGCGCCCACTCGGGGTCGAAGTGGAACGCCCGCACCAGCCAGGCCGCGAAGGGCTCGGCGAAGGCACTTTGGGCGACGATGCCGTTGAGCGCGCCGATCGAGGTGATGCCGATCTGCACCGTCGACAGGAACTTGGTGGGGTTGTCGTGCAGGTCCATCGCGGCCTGCGCGCCCGACTCACCGCTCTCCACCATCACCTGCAGCCGCGCCTTTCGGGCGGCCGTGAGCGCCATCTCGCTCATCGCGAAGGCGCCGTTGAGAAGGATCAGGAAGGCCAGAAGCGCAACGTCCATGCGGGCCGCCGGCGGGGTGGCGGTCGTCGGTGATGGGGCGATGAGCGTAGCAGAATGGCCGCAATGCACCTCCTGATCGGCGATGTCCAGGGCTGCGACGACGCGCTGGCCCGCCTGCTGGCCGAGGCCGGCGCCAGCCCGTCGCGCGACCGCATCGTGCTGCTGGGCGACCTGGTCAACCGCGGCCCGGCCTCGCTGGCGGTGCTGCGGCGCGTGGCCGCCTGGGGCGACAGCGCCGTGCGGCTGCTGGGCAACCACGACCTGCACCTGCTGGCGGTGGCCCACGGCGCGCGGCGCCTGCAGGCCGACGACAGCTTCGGCGACGTGCTGGCCGACCCGCAGGCCGCGCACTGGACCGATTGGCTGCGCCACGGCCGCCTGGCGGTGCGCGAGGCCGGCTGGCTGTGCGTGCACGCCGGCCTGCTGCCGCAGTGGGACGCCGCGCAGGCGTTGGCGCTGGCCGGCGAGGTGGAGGCGCTGCTGCGCGGCCCGGCCTTGGCCGGCTTCCTGCCGCGCATGTACGGCAACACGCCCGCGCGCTGGCACGACGCGCTGGCGGGCGACGACCGCCACCGCCTGGTGATCAACGCGCTGACGCGGCTGCGCCTGTGCAGCGCCGACGGCAGCATGGACTTCAAGGTGAAGGAAGGCGCCGACGCCGCCCCGCCGGGGCTGATGCCGTGGTTCCAGGTGCCGGGCCGCGCCAGCGCCGGCGAGCGCATCGCCTTCGGCCACTGGAGCACGCTGGGCCTGCGCGTGGAGCCCACGCTGCTGGCGCTGGACACCGGCTGCGTGTGGGGCGGCGCGCTCAGCGCGGCCTGCGTGCGCGGCGATCGGGTCGAACTCGTGCAGGTTCCCTGCGCGCAGGCGCGCCGACCCGGCACCTAGAATCTCTCGGCCGCGGAGGCTTGGGGGAGCGGTTTAACCCAGCAGTCTTGAAAACTGCCGGCCCGCAAGGGCCCGTGAGTTCTTATCTTAACCGTCCGTTTGTGCATCGCAACTTGAGCGATCACCCGTACTACACGCCAAGGTAGGATCCCTCGAGCACATCTCCTTGCGGACTGTGCATCTAATCGGTAGCACTGCGCGTATCGATCAATGCTCACTCCTCGGCGGATCGCAGCTTGGCCCTCAAGAGCTATGTTCGGACGGAAGTCGCGCGCCAAGGGAAGGTCTCATGGCGCTTGTCGACTCTTGATGGGTCAGTGGTCTCCTTTTTCACTAACCTAACCGGCGCGAGTGCCGTCGGCGACACCGGAAACGGCCGAGCCTCCGAGACCGGGTTTGTCTTCACGTGGAAGCTGGACAGCAAGTAGCTAGCAGGCTCGCTGCCCACTAGCCGGCGTCGCGTACTCCTTCCCCGCCCGAGAACACGGCGTGCTCATCAACCGCCCGCCGCGCGACGGCCGCAGGGCCTTCGTGAGCTCGCCGGACGGCACCTCCATCGAGCTGCTGCAGCACGGCCCGGCGCTGGCTCCGGCCGAGCCCTGGGCGTCGATGCCCAACACCGGCAGCTGGTAGCCCTGACGCTGCCGCTCAGGCGGAGCACAGCGATTCTTTGACGAAGGGCTGGAAGACCGCCCCCGGCTGCGTTTGCGCCGTGCCTTGCGCCGGTGCCGGCCTTACGGCGCCATGCGCCTCGGCGTCTTCCGACAAGGCCAGGAGCGTGCGGGCCGAGCAGCGGATCTGCGCGGCCACCAGCAGGCCGGCCGTGCTGCGCTGCGGCGGCCCAAGGCGCTGGATGTCCACGCCCCAGCGCTGTGCCAGCCGCTCGATGGCCACGGTCGTACAGAACACCAGGTCGTGCGCGCCCTGCGCTGCGGCGTAGCGCACGGCCTCCTGCAGCAGACGCTTGCCCACGCGGGTCTGCGCCTGTGCATCCACCGGGCCGGCGTGCGGGCCGGTGGCGGACGTGAACCGCGACAGCTCCCACACCGTCGGCGTGCACGGCGCCGGCCGGCCGCCCAGCAGCTGCGGGAAGTGCTTGGCCAGCAGGTAGGTGCCGGTGGTGGGCAGCAGCCGCGCGTAGCCGGTCACGGCCTCCTCATCGTCGGTGGCCACCAGGTGCACGGCACCCGGGCGGTCGAATTCGTCCTGCTCGTAGCCCTCCGCGCAGGGCAGCTCCCATCTCAGGAGTCGGACGAACACCTCGTGGCGGTAGCGCGCCACGCTGGCCCGCAGGGCCGGTGACAACACCTGATCGTCCAGCTGCTGGATGTCCATGCTCAAGACCTCAGTGCAAGTGGTGATGTCGGCATTTCATGTCTGGCCTGGGCGGTCGACAACTATCAAATTCGTCAGTCCCTGTGCGCCGCCTTCCCTCCTAGACTGATCCCCGATGAGTATTGGTGAACCTCCCACCATGGACTACTACGTGCGCCTCAGCGCCGCCGCGCTCCTGTCCCTGCCGCTGGCCCATGTCGAGTCCGCCGTGGACAGCGACGACGGTGCCCCGCTGTGCCAGGGCGAGTCGGCCTCGCTGCTGCCCTGCATCCGCGGCTACACCGAATGGGTGGGGCTGACGCAGAGCCAGGTGTCCATCGGCTGGGACTGGACGCTCACCGGCGCCGGCGAGCTGACGCTGGATCGCCACTCGATACGCACCAATGTGATGCTGGTGGACGAGCAGGGCACGGACTGCGGCCAGCAGCTCACGGTGGAGGCCGTCATCCGCGCCATCGCGCGCTGCGATTGGCAGGCGGTCGTGCTGGGGGCGCTGCGAGTCACCTGAACCTGCCGACGCACCCCCCAAGCTTTGCAGCGCGGCGGCGCGCGCGCCCTGATAGGCTTCGCACTAGTGAGCACCGACGGGTCCGTCGGCGCTTCGCCTTCATCGCAGGAAAACGCGACATGAAATCCTGGCAGGCCGACCAACTGCAGCTCATCGTCAGCGCCACCAACACGGACGAAACCTTCGACACCGTGGTCGCGGAGGTCTCCCGGCTCGGCTTCAACCACTGCTCGTTCGGCATGAAGGCGCCGGTGCCGCTGGTGTCGCCGCGCGTACTCTGGTGCAGCAACTACCCGCAGGAATGGCAGCGCCGCTATGAGGCCCAGGGCTACCTGCGCTGCGACCCCACGGTGGCGCACGCGATCATCAGCGACGAGCCAGTGCTGTGGTCCGACGAGCTGTTCGCGAGCTGCCCCGAGCTGCGTGTGGAGGCCCAGTCCTTCGGCCTGGTATATGGCTGGGCGCAACCCCGGCGCGACGCCGCCGGCATGGTCAGCCTGCTGACTTGCGCGCGCGCCGAGCCCGAAATCTCGCCGCAGGAGTTCAAGGCCAAGCAGGAGCGAGTGCAGTGGCTGTCCCACCTGTGCCACGGGGGCATGAGCCGGCACTGGGGCGCGTCGCTGCGCGGCGACCCCGAGCTGCTGCTGTCGGAGCGAGAGCTGGAGGTGTTGCGCTGGTCTTGCGACGGCAAGACCTCGGCGGACATCGCGCAGATCATCAACCTCTCCGAGGCCACCGTGAACTTCCACGTGCGCAACGCCTGCAACAAGCTGGGCACCAGCAACCGCACTGCGGCGGCTGTGCGGGCGGCATTGCTCGGGCTGCTGTGGTGAGCCCCGTCATTCGCCCTTGAAGGCAAAGTCTGCCCGCATGCCGGCCCGCAGTTCGGGCGCCGGCTGGTCGAAGTGGATGCGCACCCGTGCCGCGCCGGTGTTGCGATCGATGGAGGTGGGCAGGTCGGCCACGCGGCCTTCCAGTGCGACCGCCGGGTAGGCCGGCAGCCGCACCGCCACGCGCTGGCCCACGCGCAGCCGCGCGAGGTAGCGCTCGTTGACGTCCACCTCGCCCGCCAGGGACGACTCGTCCAGCAGCGTGCAGATGCCGGTGCGCGTGAAACCGCCGCCACCAGAGATGGGCGAGACGATCTCGCCCTCGTGCGCAGCCAGGCCCGTGACGACGCCGTCAAACGGTGCGCGCACCCGTACGCTGGCCATCTGCTCGGCCTGGATGCGCTGCTGCTCGCGCGCCACTGCCACCTGGCTGGTCTCGGCCTCCAGCTGCGCCTGCAGCGCCTCGACGTTGCTGCTGGACTGGTCCACGCTGGCGGCGCTGATGAAGCCCTGGCGGGCCAGGTCCTGATCGCGCGCGGCGCTGCGGCGGGCGGCCTCCAGTCGGCGCCGGGTGACCTCCACGCCCCGCTGCGCCGCCAGCACGCCAGCCTGCGCATAGGCCACCTGCGCGGCGGGGATGCCGGCATCCAGCTCGGCGATCAGGTCGCCGCGCCGCACGCGCGACCCCTCGCTGACGAACAGCTTGGCGATGCGCCCCGTCGTGGAGGCCGAGACCGTGGCCTGCCGCTCAGCGATGACGAAGCCGCTGGCCTCCAGCACCGTGCCGGCGATCGGGGCCGCCGTGACGACGGGCGCTGCCGGCGCGGCGGCCGGCGACGGGACCGGCACCTGCACGGTCGAGGCGGCCTGCGGATGCGGCCACAGCCACACACCGCCCGCCACGGCGGCGACGCCCAGCATCGCTCCCGCCCAGGGCCAGCGGCGCGGCGTGGGCGCGGCCGGCTCCGACGCGGCCAGCGGCGCCGCGAGGCCGCGCAGCTGGGCGAGCCGGCGGCGGGTGTCTTCCAGGCCGGGGGCGTCCGGCACGGGGCGCACGGGTGCACCCTGTGCGCAGTGCGGGCGCTGAGCCTCTTCGTGCGTTCGAGAGGGGGTCATGCCGTCTCCATCGGCTCGCGGTGCGCGGCCAGATAGCGGGCGACCAGCTCGCCCATGAACTGCTGCGGCGAGCCGAAGCCGCGTTCGACTATGTGAGCCTGCAGATCGCCATGCACCGGCCCGTGCACCCCGGCGTACCACTGCAGCGCGGCGTCCAGCGAGGCCACGTCGCTGGCTTGCGGCGTATCGATGCCCAGCGCCGCCATGTGCGCCCACTGCTCGCGCACGGCGGCACTGACGGCGGCCAGGCGACCGCGGCGCTGCAGCACGCGCGGGATCTCGCGGCTCACCTCCTCCTGAAGCCGCCAGTGCAAATGCCGCTCGCGGGCCTCGTCCCGCGCCAGCGATAGGCATTGCGCGGCGTCCAGCCCCTGGGCCTGCATCCAGTCGCGCAGCGCCGCCGGCTTCTCCAGCCCACGCTCGCGGCGAAAGCGCGCCATTGCCGCCACGTCGTCCACCGCCAGTGCGCCGAACTGGCGGCTGGTCTGCTGGGCCAGCACGCTACGCAGCGCCTCGTCCAGCACCTGCTGCCGCCCGGGGATGCCCAGGCGCACATGGTCCACGAGCCGGTCCAGCCGCAGCCCCGGCAGGCTGCCGGCAGGCTGGCCGTGGTAGGCGCGCTGGTGTTCCCAGAACACGGTGGGTTCGAACGCCACGGGCGGCTTCGGCGGGGCACCGGCCGCGTGCCAGTCACGCACGGCCTGCAGCACGGCGCGCGCATCGTCGGCCTTGCGGTCGGGACGGTGCGTGTCGATGAAGGCCTGCAGCGCACGCACGCGGGCCGGTGCCAAGCCGAGCGTCAACGCCTGGGCGTACAGCGCGTGCCACGAGCGCTCGGGATAGAACACCCGCTTCATCGCGGCCACGAGCGCGGAGGCCTCGGCGGCGTCCAGCAGGCCGGCGTCGCGCGCCAGCGCGAGGCCGTGGCGCAGGTTCACCATCGCTTCGCACATGGGCCGGTAGCCGTCCTCGGCAGACAAATGGGTGATGGCCACCTCGTCGTCGTCCTCCAGCGCGCCGCTGGCGAAGGCCGCGAAGCTGTGACCCACGCCGCGCATGCCGAAGGGGTGCAGCTCGGCCGCGCGCAGCGCGCCCATGCTGCCGCCGCCGAACACGGCCACGCCCTCGGACAGCGCAAAGAGGATTTCCTTGTGCCAGACAGCCGGCGTGCGCTCGAACAGGCCGTCGATGATGACCAGCGCGGGCGGCGCATGCTGCTGCACGGCGGCCAGCACATCGCCCATAGCGCAGGGCGGCAGGAAGAGCGCGTCGCTCAGCAGCTGCCGAGCCTCGGCCAGAGGCAGGCTGGGACCCAGGAACACCACCGTCTTCGTCATGGCTGCACCTCCTGCATCAACTGCCGCGCCCGGGCGCCGGGCCGCCACCACGACGTGCGCACCGGCTCCAGCCCGGGCACCACCACCTTCACCACCGGGATACCGACGTCGGCGCGCCGCAGGTCCACCGCGACCACGCGCTCGATGCCGCACGCGCGCAAGGCGTCCAGCAACGTCTGCAGGTCGGCCTCGAACGTGGGCAGCGGCGCAGCCGCCGGCTGGCGGAAGGGCCGGCACGCCTGCGCCCCCAGCGCGACGATGCGGGCATGGTCCTCCCGGCCCGAGGCATTGCGGTAGTCGCGCGGGAACAGGTCGTCGCGGCTGCCGGCGATGACGGTCACGCGACTTTGAATGGCTTCGTGCACTGCGCGAGACAGCGCCACCACCGGCTGCAGATGGCTGCCGTGGCCGACGATCTTGGGCGCGGCGCGCCAGTGCGGCGAGGCTGGGTCGTCCACCAGCGTGCAACTGAACGTGGGCACGCCAAGGTCGGAGGTGACGTCCTCCAGCAGCATGGCGATGCCCTTGTCATGCAGCGTGCGGAACACCTCGACCAGGTGCGGGTCGTCGACGGTGGCGGGGTCCACGTGGCCGGCCCGTTGCCGGCTTTCGGGCTGCAGGCTCCACAGCGTCAGCGCGTCGCGCTCGATGACCTCGAACAGCGCATGCACCACGGCCTCCAGCGGGTGGTTGCCCGAGGCCAGGCCGTTGGTGCTTTTCAGGAACAGCGGCCGCTGGCCGGGCCACTCGACGAAGCTGGTGGACACCACGTCCAGCGGCAGCCAGCAGGGCGCCTGCTGCATCAGGTCGTCGCCGCACACCCACGCGATGGGCCGGTCGTCGCTCCAGTCCGCGTCGGCCCGCAGCGGCAGCTGGGCGATGGCGGCCACGGCGCTCTCGGCCGCCAGCTCGCGGTAGGTGGCCATGCGCAGCGGCAGCGCGATGCGTTCGCCATGCCAGCATTCGATGGATTCCATCAAAGCCGACACCTTGGCCGCCTCCAGCGTCTCGCCCTTGCCCTGCGAGGTGCACAGCGCGCGCGAGTCGGGCCGCACCGCCACGCACACGGGCAGACCGATGCGGTCCAGCCCTGTCACGTTGGCCAGCCGCGTGATGCCCATGCGTGGCATGAAACGGCCGTAGTCGGCCAGCGTCTCCTGCGGCGGGCGCATGCGGTGCGTGCCGCGGAAGAACTGCTTGCGGGCGGTTTGTTCGGTGCCGAAGAAATGCATGATTGCCTTTCCGAGATCAACGGCGCTCGGCCAGGATGCGGGCGAGCGGCAGGCGCTGCGCCGCCCAGGCCGGGGCGATGGCGCCGACGATGCCGATACCGACCGCGAACGCCGCTGCCTGCAGCAGCACACGGCCATCCACGGCGAAGTCGAAGATGACCTGGCTGAAGTCGCGCGAGAAGAACAGCGTCGACACCGTGCGGCCGTCGAACAGCAGGTGCGCCACGCCCGCGCCCAGCAGCCCGCCCGCCAGCGCCAGCACGCACACCTCCAGCACGACCGAGACCATCAGCGCGCGGTCCTCCAGGCCCAGCGCCGCCAGCGTGGCGATCTCCTTGGCCCGCGCGGCAACGCTGGCATAGCCGGTGTTGATGGACGCGAACACCGCGCCCAGCCCCATCAGCGCGGCGATGCCGAAGCCCAGCGTGCGTGCGAAGCTGCTCATCTGCTGCGCCTGCTCGGCGTAGTAGTCGGCCTCGGTGGTGACGTGCAGCGCCTGGCGCGACTCGCGGTTCAACGCCTCCTGGAAGGCAGGTGCCGTCGTGCCGGGCTGCAGACGCGCGACCACCAACTGCACCGTGTCGCCGCGCCGGTAGGCGGCCTGCAGCATGCCCACGTCCGCCCACAGCTCCGACTCGACTAGACTGCCGCCGTCCTCGAACACGCCCACCACCTGCCAGGTCGCGCCCGCGAACTCGAAGCTGCCGCCCAGCGACAGCCCGGCGAACTGCTGCAGCGCGCGCCGGCCCACCACCAGCTCGCGCCGGCCGGTCTCGAACATGCGGCCCTCGGCGATGCGCAGGTGCGGCCGCAGCGCGGCGGATGCCGGCCCCACGCCACGCACGGCGACGTTCATGGGCTCGCCGCCGCGGCGCGCGTCGATGTTGGCGACCGCGTAGACCTCAGCGCTGGCGGCGGGCTCTCCCCCAGGCAACCGTGCCAGCGCGGGCGACGACAGCACGGCGCGCACCTGGCTGGCGTCCAGCGAGCTTTCCAGCTCTGCGCGCGCGCCGCTGCGCAGCACCAGCACGTTGTCGTTGGCGGCGGCCAGCAGCAGCGCGCGTTCGTAGCCGGCGGCGATGCCCAGCACGGCGGCCAGCATGCCGACGACGGTGGCCGTGCCGAGCACCGCGTTGATGGAGCCCCAGCCGCGCCGCGGCAGGCCTTGCAGGCCGATGCGCAGCGCGATGCCGAGGTGGTGCAAACGTTGCAGGAAGTTCATGGTCGATCCTTCACGCCAGGGCTTCGTTGAGGCCATCGGACACGGGCTGCCGCGCGGCGCGCCAGGCGGGCACGGCGGCAATGGCCAGCGCCATGGCCGCCATCAGCGCCAGGCCCTGCGCCCAGTCGCGCCAGTCGGCGCGCAGCGAGCTGAGCAGCTGGCTGGTCTGCGAGGCGATGACGGGAATGGCCACGTTGGCCAGCGCCAGCCCGAGCAGGCCGCCCGCGCCCACCAGCAGCAGGCTCTCCAGCAGCACGAAGCCGGCCACGCGAGCTTCGCTGCAGCCCAGGGCCTTCAGCACGGCGATGTCGGCGAAGCGCTCGCGCACCGACTGCGCCATCGTGTTGCCGGTGATCAGCAGCAGCGTCCAGAACACCAGCACCAGAGCCACGCCGATCATGGCGCCGAAGTCGCCCACCTGGCGCAGGAAGCTCTGCGCGAAGGCCTTCTCGGTCACCGTGTTCGTCTCGTCCTGCGTCTTGGCGAAGCGCGCGTCCACCGCGCGGGCCACCTCCACCGCGCGCTCCGGCTGCACGCGGAGCGCATACCAGCCCACCGTGCCGGTGCCGAAGGCGCGGGCCTGGTCCAGATAGCGGTGGTGCAGCACGAGGGAGTCGGTGTTGCCGTCCTTGCCAGCGGCGTCAAAGATGGCCGCGACGCGGAAGGTCCACACCGGCTTGCCGTCGGCGCGCGGGTAGATGCTGGAGTACAGCGGCACGAGGTCGCCCACGGCCCAGCCCATGCGGGTGGCGAGCTGGCGGCCGATGGCGACGCTGGACAGGTCCTCCAGCCAGCGGGCGTGGTCGGCCGGGTTGTTGAAGCGCACCTCCTCCACCATCTGGGCGAACTTGGCCGGTTCGGTGGCGATGGCCGCCACCGGGTTGCCGGGCTCGCGGTGGAACGCGCCGAAGAAGGTGAAGTGGCTGACCGCCACCACGCCAGGCACCTCGGCGATACGCTCGGCATAGCTGGCGGGCAGCGGCCGCATCATGGAGGTCTTGTTGGTGGCCACCAGCCGGTTGGCATTCGCCATGTCCACGCGCGACTGCAGCATGCGCTCCAGCGGCATAAGCAGGCCGAACAGCAGGAAGGCCACCACCACCGAGCCGAGCGTGAACACGGCGCGCACGCGGCGGTGCAGCGCGCAGCGCGCGACGAAGCCGAGCGCGGTCATGCCAGCTGCTCCTCAGCCACGCGCAGCGAGTCCAGCCGCAGCGTGCGCTGGGCCATGGCGGCGACGTTGGGGTCGTGCGTGGCGACCAGGATGGTCTTGCCATGCTCCTCGTGCAGCAGGCGCAGGATCTCCATCACATGCTGGCCGTTGGCCTGGTCGAGGTCGCCGGTGGGCTCGTCGCACAGCAGGATGGCGGGGTCGGCCACCAGCGCGCGGGCGATGGCCACGCGCTGCTGCTGGCCCCCGGACAGTTCGGCCGGCTTGTGGCTGCTGCGCTCCTGCAGGCCGACCAGCGCGAGCGCGCCGTCCACCCGCGCGCGGCGATCTGCGGCGGCCAGGCGCAGCAGCAGCAGCGGCAGCTCGACGTTCTGCGCGGCCGTCAGCGCGGGCAGCAGGTTGTAGAACTGGAAGATCAGGCCGATGCTGCGCCCGCGCCACTGGCTGAGCTGCTGCCGCGCCAGGCGGTTGACGGACACGCCGTCCACGCAGATGTCGCCGGCGCTGGGCTGGTCCAGCCCGCCGATGAGGTTGAGCAGCGTGGACTTGCCGGAGCCAGAGCGCCCCATCAGCGCGACGAACTCGCCGGCCTTGAAGTCCATGTCCAGCCGGTCCAGCACGGGCACGGTGAGGCGGCCCTTGCGGTAGTCCTTGCTGACGCCGCGCAGGCTTATGTAGGCCTGGGCCGAGGGGCCGTCCTTGAGGTTCATGGCGCGTCTCCTTGCGGGGTGAGGGGAAGAGGGTTGTTGGGCTGGCCGGCCTCGATGAGCATCTCGATATGCAGCTCCGACACATGGAGCTGCCCGTCCAGTGCCAACCACAGCTCGTCGGGCCCGGGCAGCGGCTCGGTGAAGGTGAGCCACTCGCCCTCCTCCGCCAGCCGCTCCAGCATGGCCAGCCACAGCGGGTTGCGCAGGTCGATCCACAGCGGCTTGCGGTTGGCGTTCAACACGTCGGCGCTGACGAGGCTGCCGCGCTCGGCCGTCGGCTGGTGGCGCTGCGCGAAGAACACCGGCGGCAGCTGCCAGCGGCCGGCCTCGCGCCGTGCGGCGAGCAGCCGCTCGCCAGGCGTGCCGGCGAACCAGTGCTCACGCAGGTGGACGGTGGACACCCACCACGTGGCCCGCCGCAGCACCAGCGCGCCCTGGGCCAGCCGCGGCTCGAAGCGCACCGGCGTGTCGACCTGGTCGGCGGGCGGCGCGAAATCGGGCCGCGCGATCAGGTAGGGCTGGGTCAGGATGGACAGCGCATAGCGCAGCCCCCAGATCGGCGACGGGAAGGTCGTGCCCAGGTACATCAGGTTCAGCGGCCGGCCTTCGGCGTCGCCAACGTCCAGCAGGCCGGTCTGCGGGTTGTGCTGGATGCGCAGCGCGGCGGCGTCGATGACCTCGTCGTCGGGCAATGTCAGCGGCTCGCCAGGCCAGCGCAGCACGCGCGGCGTGAGGCGCCGGTGGGCCTGCAAGTCGCTGCAGTGGCCGCCGATGGGCACGTCCACCGGCTCGCGGTGGCCGCTGACGCGCTGCAGCCACGGCACCAGGCGGTCGCACAGCTCGCGCTGGCCGGGCTGCTCGCCGTTGGTGAAACGCGCCGCCAGCCAGCCGGCGCCGTCGAACACGCGGTTGACGACGACGCAGGGCGGCCGGCCGCCGCGGCCCGCCGCGATCTGCACCTGCACCGTGACCGGCACGCACACGCCCGGCTGCGCCGCCCTCGGCGCCTCGCCCGACCAGCGCGCGCCGAACTCGGGCACGTCCACCAGCTTGTCGGCCACCTGCAGCAGGAACTCGACCGCGTCGGTGCAGGTGCCGCCCTCCCCGAAACGGGCGACGAAATGGTCGCGCAGCCTGCGGTAGTAGCCCGACTCCACCACCTGCCCCGCCAAAAACGCCTGCAGGTCGGCCAGTGGCGCCAACAGCTCCGGCCCGGCCTCGCCCTGCACGCCGCTGGCCCAGCAGTCCTCCAGCACCAGGTTGTGCAGCGGCTCAGGCGGCGTGGCGGCCAGCGCCGCCTCTAGCCCGCGCTGCGCGGTGCGCACGCCGTCCAGCAGTGTGATGCGGGCCTCGCCCTGCGCGGTGGCGACGGCATCGGCATCGGCCTGCAGCCGGCGCAGCGTGGCCGCATGGCCGCGCAGTGCCACGCTGCGGCTGCCCTCCCAGCGCGAGGCCAGACGCTGCAGCGGCGCGTCATCGAAGGCGTCGGACGCATCCGGCGGCATCAGCACGCCGCGCTCCAGCAGCTTCACGACCGTGGCATCGGCCGTGGCTGCATCCATGCCCTGCGCGCGCAGCAGCTGCACCCAGTGCGACCACGGCGCCGCGCCGGCCTGCTGCAGCCCCTGCCACAGCGCCGGCTCCAGGCGGAACTGCGCGAAGCGCTGCTCCCACCACGGCCGGCCCAGCAGCACCACCTCGCGGCTGCACAGGCCATGAACCCGCTGGTTGGCGCCGCCCTTGAGCGTGGGGTTGGCACAAAGCAGCAGGTCGCCCGCGCGGCCGGCCTCGGGCAGGGCCAGCCGGTGAAGCCGCGCCGCCGCACCGCGGTTGAGGTGCACGGTGTTGCGGTAGGTCACCGCGTCGCCGCGCGGCATGGCGCCGGCCGCGTCGGGCGCGATGCCGACCACCGACAGGCTCATGAAGCTGGAGAACGGGCTGGTCTTGGCCGCCGCGCGGGCCATGTAGCCGAGCAGCGAGCGCTCCAGGTTGTCGGGCGTGGGCGCGGTGGGCAGGCGCTTCTCGCGCGCGGCGCTGCGCTCCACGCCGGCACTGGCGAAGGCCAGGCCCCGGCGGAAGGTGGCGCGTGTGAGCGGCTGGCGCAGCGCCGGGCGGGTCACGGCCTGCAGCTCGGCCAGCAGACCGGCCTCCAGCGCGGCCAGCGCGTCGACCCGGTCCTGCTGCGCCGCCGCCCAGGCGTCGAAGGCGGCTCGCTCGGTGTCGCTGGCCAGCAGCGCGCGAGCGGCGTCGCGCTGCGCGGGCTTGATGGCGGCGGCGCGGCCGTTGTGAACGTCGCGCTTCAGGGCCAGCACCTGCCGGCGTGTGGCGTTGTCGTCCTCGGCAATGCGCGGCACGGCGGCATGTAATGCGGCGGCGACCGCGTCGCGCTTGGCGGCCAGCACCTGCTCGGCGGCGACGATGCGCTCGATGCGTGCTTCGGTGTCGGGCAGGCGCAGCGCGTCCAGCACGCGCAGCGGCAGTGCAGCGGCGCGCAACAGCGCAAACGGCGCCATGCCGGGCCGCGGCGGGCGCGGCGCAGCGGCGCGGGCGGCCAGCGCGGCGAGGTCGTGCAGTACGTCTTCCATCACAGCGCTCCTTGTTGCGGGACGAGCAGCCACCAGGCCACCAGCAGCGCGGCGCTGGCCTGCAGGTGCAGCGAGCAGGCGATGCGGTACCAAGCCACGGTCTTGAAGTGCGAAAGGCGCGCACGTTCACGGGTCAGCGCCGAGCGGCGGGCGAGCTCGTCGCCGAGCAGCGCCTCCACCATGCGGCTGCCGTCGCTGGGGGCCAGCGGGTTGGTGTCCAGGATCACGAACACCGCGCACAGCAGCAGCAGCGTCTGGGCCGCGGCGTTGCCGGGGTCGGCCAGCAGCCAGGCGGCGGCAGCGCCCGCGCCCAGCGCGTCCACCACCGGGCCGGCGGCGGCCACCCAGAAGCGTGGCGTACGTCGGGCGACGTGGTACATGCGGCTGGTGTTGACGTAGGGGCCTGGCATCACGCCGCCGTGCAGCATCAGGCCCGCGTCGCCCACGGCCACGCCGGCCAGCCGGCAGGCCAGCGCATGCGCGGCCTCGTGCAGCGGCACGACGACGCCGATGAACAGCAGCAGGCCGAGCACGCTGAACTGCGTGAACAGCGCCATCGGATGCGGCAGGCCGCCGCGCGCCACCAGCACGGCCACGGCGGCCACGGCGGCGGCGCCCAGCAGCGCCAGCAGCGCCCAGCCAACGGCGGCAGGCAGGCGCAGCAGCGGCGCGGCCAGCCGGCGAGCCAGCGGGTCGGCATCAAAGGCGACCCAGGGCTGCAGGGCGCTGCGCGCGCGCGCCGGCTCGGCGGTGCCGATCAGGCCGGCCTCGTCGAGCTGGCCGAGGAAGCGGCGCAGCTTGGCGTCCACGTCGGCGGCGCGCGGGTGGCGCTCCTGCAGGCGCCGCGCCAGCGATTCGAACGACGCGCCCTCCACCAGCAGCGGCACCAGGTCATACGCCGCCGTGCTGACGCGCACTGAGCGGCCCTCGGCAGGCTCCACCAGCACCATGCCGGTGGGGCGCTGCACGCGCGCGACGCCGGAGCGGATGCGGTAGAGCGCTGCCGTCGCCTGCACGGGCCGAGCGCACGGCCGCTCCCAAGCCGGCACGTCATGGTGATGTGCTTGCGGCTCAATGCCGCAGGCATCACCGTCCCCTCGGGGGACCGAATTGGGTACACCTTGGACGAGGGGCTCAGTGTTCATTGGCGTACCCCAGGCTGACACCGAACAGCGGGCAGTCGGTGTAGCGGTCGATGCCCAGCAACCGGCCCCAGCCGTCTTCGGCCAGGCCTCCCCACGGGCACGCGCCAAGCGACAGCGCCTCGGCCGCCAGCGTGGCGCGCGCGGCCAGCGCGCCGGCCCGCGAGATCAGCTCGCGGTAGCCTCTGGCGCCGTGGGCCGTCACGGCCTGCTCGAAGTCGCCGGTGATGTAGAGCACGGCCGGCGCGCGGGCCAGCGACTGTTGCAGCATGGTGGCCAGCACCTCGTCGGCACCGACCTGCTCGCGCAGGCAGGTCAGCCGGCCTTCTGCGGCCTCCCAGCGGTAGACGCCCTGGCCGGCGACGGCCAGCCACAGCGTCAGCCGCACCGGCAGCGCGCCGCCGCGCAGCAGCGCGTCGTCCACGCCGTGAGTCACCGCCAGCACCTGCTGCAGCACGGCCAGCGGCAGCGGCCGGTCGGCATAGCTGCGCCGGGAGCGGCGTTGCAGCATCAGCCGCTGCAGCGGCGGCACGGTGCCCACGGCGGCCAGCGCGGTGGCAGCCACGGTGCTGGGCCGGGGGCCCCGCAGCGGCACGGTGCGGCGCGACGACAGCGCCGCCAGCATGTCCACGTACTGGTGCGCCACCACCTGCGCCGGCACGTCCAGCGGCTCGACGTGGCCCAGACCCCAGACGAAGGTGACCATGTTGCGCGTGCCCACCGTGGGCAGGCTGATCGCCTCGGCGACGGCGGCATCCCGCGCGTCCACCAGGTCGCGGTAGGGCACACCGGCGGCGCGCAGCAGGTCATCCATGAAGGCACGGGTGACGCCGGCATCCAGGTGGCCGAATCGGAACGCGAAGTCGTTGTACTTCTGGCGCACCTTGGTGAGATGGGCGGTGCCCACCAGCAGCACCGGTGGCAGCTCGGCCGGGGCCAGGCCCAGCGCGCCGGCCAGCACGGTGTCGGACGTGGCCCGCAGGCGCTCCAGCACATGCTCGTAGGCGAAGTAGTGGTATACGCCCGGCGCCAGGCCCGGCAGGTCGCGCACGACGACGAACAGCTCCGCCGAGCCCAGGCCGCCGGCGCTGGGCGCGATGCGGCGGCCATCCGTCGTGTGGCCGGCGGCCAGGCGCAGCAGCGTGGCCAGCAGCGGCGGCGTCAGCGCGCGCAGCGGCCGGGGCGCGCCGTCCCATGCGGGCGGCGCATCCAGCGGCTCGTCCGGCGGCAGCGGCACTCGCACGGCACCGTGGTAGGGCAGCGGCGCCTCCTTGGTGATGAGCATATTGGCCGCCGCGTAATGCATCTGGTAGTCGCGCGGGTGCAGCAGCTCGCGCGGCGGCATGCCGTTGGCGGCGTTGTGCAGCAGCCAGAGCAGGCCGTCAGGCTCGTCCAGGTCGGGGCCGCAGCCGTCCAGGCCGCAATGCGCGCAGCCGGGCAGCCGGGCCAGCGGGTGCTCGGAATAGATGCGCTCCTGCCCGAGCCGCTGGTGGACATGGCAGACGTTGTAGAGGTTGGGCTTGCCGATGCCGCTGACGAGGTGGAAGGCCTGCAGCGCGACGACGCCGCACCAGAACGGCAGGTCGTCCGCCGGGGCGCCGGGCTCGGCACCGCGCAGCCGGCGCATGCAGTGCGGGCAGGCGGACTGGCCGGGCATGAACAGCGGGCCGATCTCGACACTGCGGTCCGTCACGCGCGCATGCAACACGCGCACGCCGCGCTGCCAGGCCGCGTCCAGCCAGGCGACATCGTCGTCGGCCCCCTCGAACACGGCGACGGCGAGGTCGGTGGCGGGGTCCAGCGCCTGCAGCGCGGTCACGTCCCTCGCGGTCTCGACGCGGCCCAGCCCGCAGCCCTGCAGCGCGTCGCGCAGCGCATCGGCCGCGCGGCCGCTGCCGAGCACGGCCAAGCCGGCGCCGGCGAGACGGTCGAGCGCGCCGCTGCGACCTGTATTGACGCGCGTCACGTCGATATACCGGCCGCAGAACGCGGCGGTGTCGGCCAGCGACGCGTCCACCTCGCGCGGCACGCCGTCTTCCAGCAGGCCGCGGCTGAACAGCATGGCCAGCGCCTCGAACACGGCCTGCGGCGGGTAGGGTGCGAAGGCGCCGAGCAGCTCGGCCACCGTGCGCGTGCCGTCCAGCGCCTGCAGCAGTCGCGGCACGAAGCTGCGCGCGGCACGACCGTTGAGCACCTGGGTGTCGCGCGCACCTTCGATCAGCAGGCCGGTGGCGCCGTAGGGCAGCACCAGCAGCTCAGGGATGGCGCGCGGCCGCTCGGGCAGTTGCAGCTCGGCATCGTTGGCGAAGCTGGAGCCGATGACGGCGGAGGACAGTTGCAGACTTGCGTTCATGACAGCAGCTCCTCGACGACCGGCGCCAGCTGGTTGATGAAGCGGCTGCCGGGCGGGCCGTCGTGCCGGAGGCCGCATCGCGGGCAGGCGTGGATGCCGAGCACGGCGGTCTCCTGCACGGCGGCGGTGACGACGTCCACCAGCCGCAGCCGGCCGGCCAGCCGCTCGGGCGCCGACAGGTCCTCGGCCAGCGACGCGCCGGCGATGTGCACCAGCGGCGTGATGAAGCCGGGCAGGCCCAGCGACGGGCCCCGCGCATAGGCACGCTCCAGCACCATCTCGCGCTCCGGCGCCGGGTGGTGGCTGGCCCAGCGGCGCTGGTAGCAGTGGTAGCAAGGCCCGTGGCCGGGCGCGACGAACGGGCCACAGGTCAACCGCGTGCCATGCAGCTCGGTCAGCGTCCACGGCACGCGAGCGTCGTGCGCGGCGTCGTCGATCCAGCGGCAGGCCTCGGCGTGCGGGCGCCAGGTGGCCACGGCCAGCGCCGAGGCGCTGCGCACGAGTTGCGCGGCCTGCGCGGGGCTGTCGGGCAGCGGTGTGCTGCGCACGTCGCGGTCGGGCAGCAGCGCGGCCAGGCGACGGCCCACCGCATGGCCGAACTCGCCGGCCGTCAGAACGAGGAGGGGTTTCATGCAAAGGGTTGTGGCAAGGGGTTGATGTCGTCCTCCGCCAGCGCGCCGAAGCCGGCGCAGCGGGGGTAGTCGTAAAGGCGCGGCGTGCCGAGGAAGCGGCCCCGCTGCACCGAGCTCATGGGCATCAGGCCGGGGATGACGGCCCGCACCACCCACACGCCCAGGCGGCGCAGCTCGTCGCTGGTCAGGTCGACCATGACAACCTCCATGTCGAGCTTGCGCAGCCGCTCGAGCAGGTAGCGCAGCCGGCCGGCCTCGTCCTCGGGCGCGTCGATCTCCACATCGGCCAGCGGCCGGCGGTAGGGCGACTTCATCAGGAATTCGAAGGCGTGGCGGAACTCTGGCCGGCCCAGGTGGTGGGCGCCGTCGTACAGAGAGCGGAAGTCGTCGCTGTCCGCCGGCACGTCGTCCACCAGGCGCAGCACGGGGCGCGCGGGGGCCGCCTCGCGGATGGTCTTGGCGCAGGCCTCGGCGGCGCTGAAGCCGCAGGCGCAGTTGACGTACTGCGCCACGCTGGGGTGACCGTCCAGCAGCTGCACGGCGTAGACGGTGGGGATGCCGACGTCGGTGGTGGCGTCGAAGAACTCGTGCTGCACGAGGCTGCGTTCCAGCACACGGTGGTTGGGCGCCAGCACGGGCGGCAGCGGCTGCGTCAGCGTGATGCGTGGCAGCGGCAGCCTGGCCAGCCAGGTCATCGCGATGGCGTCGCGCTCGATGACCTCGCAGATGGCCGAGATCATGGCCGCCGCCGGCCGCACATGCGCGGCCACGCCGGTGGAGATCTGCTGCCAGAAGCGCTCGGTGCGGCTGGTGTTCAGGTACAGGTGCGTGGTGACCGCCGGCACGAAGCGCTCGCACCGCCGCGTGAGCGACCAGCCACGCGTCCAGCGGATGGGCAGGCTCTTGTCCGGTGCGATGAACGGGCAGCCGGCGACGGCGAGCTCGCGCTCGGAGCAGCGGGCCAGGCGGTCCAGGTCGATGGCGGCGGCGCCCAATTCGTTGGCGCTGGCGACGATGAACTCGTCGGTGCTGTAGGCCATGTTGGCGTAGCGCTCGGCGCCTTCCATGACGGCGCGCAGCCAGGCCAGCTCGGTGTCGATGTCGGCCCCGGCCCCACCCAGCGGCTCCTCCATCACGTCGCGGCCGTCGGGCTGCTGCACGTGCGGGAAGATCTTGGTCAGGTTGTCGAGGTTGGAGACGGCGATGTCGAAGTCGGGCGCCGTGTGCTCGCCCTCCAGCCGCGACACGCCCGACAGCAGCCCGCCGGTGGGCAGCAGGATGCGCGCCACCGGGTACTTGGCCCGCAGGTAGGACTCGCGCAGGTTCAGCACCGGGTTCATCACAGAGCTCCTGCCGGGACGCCTGCGGTCACGCCCTGCGCCTGACGCTCCAACAGCGCGGCGATGTAGGCCTCCTCCAACCCCGCCAGCCCGAGGCGGTTGTTCATCAGGTGCACGAGGTTGAAGCCCAACACCTCGGCGGTGGTGTCGGCACGCCGGCCCAGCGCGGCGTAGTCGGCGGCAGCCTGCTTCACGCAGGCGCGCCAGGCGGTGACAATGCCGCGCGCCTCGGGGCCCAGCTGCGAGTCGGGCGCGACGAGGCGGATGCCGCGCTCGCTCAGCTCGCGGCCCTTGTCGGCGAAGGTCTGGCGCCAGTCGTCGGCGGCGGGCGAGCGGCCGTTGAGCCAGTAGTAGCTGTACTCGGCCCAAAAGGTGGCGCGGTCGGCGGCCGGGATGAAGGCCTCGGCCGCGTCATGCATCAGCACCGGCACCAGATCCTTGCGCGACAGGCGGCCACGCTCCTCCAGTTGCAGCACCTGCACGGCCAGCTGCGAGGACTGATGGAACACGCGCTCGGCGATGTCCATGCCGGGGCGCGCGCCGTACTTGTCGGTCTCGGGCACATAGCGATCCTCGGCGACGTTGGTGTCGTTGTGCGCGGCGGTCACGCGGGCCAGGCCTTCCTCGAAGCCGGGCATGCTGACCATGGGGCTGTAGTCACCCGGCGGGTAGCTGTGCAATTCGGCCAGGCGGTCGGCGCTCATGTCGATGACGACGCGCAGCAGGCTCTCGGCGTCGTCGCCCTCGCGCGCCAGCGCCCGCAGCCGCACATGGATGCCGCGCTCGTCCACGTAGCGCAGATAGAACCAGGCCTGGGCTCGCTCGGTCAGCACCGGCTCGGCGGCCAGCGCGATCAGCAGGCGGTCCATGCGGTCGATGGCGCGGCCCAGGTAGAGCTTGACGTAGACCCAGCGGTCGGTGAAGAGGTCGGAAGAAGGCGTGGTCATGGCAGTCTTTCGAGAAGGGGGGGCGAAGGGGTGGGGGTTCAGTTGGGCCGCACGGAGCCAGGCTGCGGCAGCGCGGCGCCGGGCGCACGGCGGCTGCGGCCGGACATGTCGAACGAGAAGGTGCGGGTGGCGATGGCGACGGCGGCGGCCGTCCAGGCGCCCATCGCGGCCAGGTTGACCCACATCGGCCACAGGCCCTCGCGGCCGCTCAGGGCCTGGCGCAGCGCGTCGGCGAGGTAGCTGGCGGGCAGCATGTGGGCCACCACCTCCAGCGCGACGGAGCCTTTCGGGTCCCAGAAGATGTTGCCGCCGAACATCATTACGAAGTTCAGGATCATGATGAGCGCCATGCCCGACTCCAGACTGCGCGGCAGGCCCGCCACCGCATAGCCGAGCGCCACTAGCATGGCCACGCCGACGAGGCACACGCCCGCCACGGTCAGCCAGGTGCCCAGGCTCAGCGGGATCAGCACCGCGCCTGCGGCCAGCAGCAGCCCCACCTGCACGATGGCCAGCCCGACGCGCATGCCGACCTGGCCGATCAGCAGCTCCAGCACCGTCAGCGGCGACAGCAGCAGGTAGCGCAGCGTGCCGCGCTCGCGCGCCTTCAGCAGCGGCGTGGCGGTGGCAAACATACCCAGCTGCACCAGGGCCAGCGCCAGCATGCCGGGGAAGATGAACGCGAAGTTCATGTCGGCGTTGCGCACCAGCGTCTGGATGTGCACCGGGTAGCCGGGCGTCGTGCCCGGGGCGGCCTCGGCGAGCAGCAGCCGGGCGCGGGCGGCGTCCAGCGCCATGCCGACCATGCTCTGGTAGTTGGCATCGGTCAGCACCTGAACAGTCCCCTCGCCGGTGCGCAGCGGCGCCGCCGGCACGAACAGCAGCGCCTGCAGCTGGCCGTCGTGCAGCTCGGCACGGCCGCGCGCCTCGTCGATGGTGCGAAAGCTCAGCCCGGGGCCGGCCAGCGCGGTGAGCAGTTCGCGGGTGTCGGCGTTCTGCTGCGGGTCGATGACGCCGAAGGTGAAGTTGAACGAGGGCTTCACGAGGTTGGAGCCGACGAGCGCCAGCACAAACAGGAGCGGGAAGACCAGGCTGAGGAACACGCTGCCGAAGTCGCGGATGAACTCCAGGCTCTGCGCGCGAAGCACGGCGGCGATGCGGGTGAAATCGAGTGTCATGGTGTCAACCTCGGATCTGGCGACCGGTGAGCTTTAGGAACACGTCTTCGAGCGTGCGGCGCTCGATGCGCAGCCCGTCGAGCGTGAGTTGGCCGGCGCGCTGGCGGTCCACCAGCAGGCCCAGCGCGGCAGGCACGTCGTCCACCTCCACGCGCACGCTGCGCTCCGCGCCGGCGGTGTGCAGCACGGCGGTAAATCCGCCGAGGTCGGGCAGCGTCTCGCCATCGGCCTTGAAGCTGATGACGCGGCCCGGGCAGTGCGCCTCGACCAGTTCGCCCGGCGAGCCCTCGGCGATGACGCGGCCATGGTCGATGACGAGGATGCGGTCGCAAAGGCGCTGCGCCTCCTCCATCTGATGGGTGGTCAGCAGCACGGTAGCGTTGCGCGTGTCGCGCTGGCGCTCCAGCACCGCCCACACGGCCCGGCGGGCCTGCGGATCGAGCTGCGAGGTGGGTTCGTCCAGGAACAGCAGTTGCGGGTCGCCGACGAGGGCCAGCGCCACCGCCACGCGCTGCTGCTGGCCGCCGGACAGGTTGCCGACGCGCTCGCGCGCCTTGTCGGCCAGGCCCAGCTCGTCGATCAGCGCGCCGACATCGACGGCGCTGCCGAACAACGTGCGCTGCAGCGTCAGCAGCTCGCGCACGGTCAGCAGCGGCGGCAGCGCGCTCTGCTGCGAGGCGATGCCGATGTGGCGGCGCGCGCGCTTCATGCCGGCGGCGTCCTGCACGGGCACGGACAGCACGCGCGCCGAGCCGCCGTCATGGGGGCGTATGCCTTCCAGGATCTCGATCAGCGTGGTCTTGCCCGCACCGTTGGGGCCGAGCACGCCGACGACTTCGCCGCGGCGGACGTGCAGGTCTACGCCGAGCAGCGCGTCGATGCGCTTGTGGTCGGTGCCGTAGTGCTTGCGCAGGCCGCGGGCGACGATGGCGTGGTCCGCGGCGGGCCGCGCCGGGGCGGCTCTTTCGGGGGTGTTGAGGGCGGTCATGGGCTGGCTCGCAGGTGAAGGGCGGGGAGTGCCGGCGTCAGTCGCGCTTGCCGCGCGTGGCGGCGCCCAGGGCTGCGCCGATGCCGGCGCCCAGGCCGACGCCCAGGGCGAGCGCACCGGTGGCGACGCCGACCGCCGTGCCGACGCCAATGCCGACCGCGACCCAGACGCCGAAGGAGAGTTGCTTGCCCATGGTCTTGCCTTTCGTGAGAGGTGTTCGGGGGCCGTGCCCGCCCGGCGTTGCCGCCTGCGGGACCGGGTGGTCTGCCCTGGCGGGCAAACCCGGCGGCCCCCTGACCCGCAGCCGGCTGCGGGTCAGGGGCCTGTTGCCTTACTTGGCAGCCGACTTGCCGCAGCTGATGACGGAGCCGACGCTGCTGAACGAGCCCGTGCAAGTGCAGCAGCTCGCGGAGCTGGCCGAACTCAGGCAGTCCGACAGCAGTTGCACTTGCTCGGGCAGTTCTTCAGCGAACAGGTCCAGCTTGGTGTCATCGGCGACGATGTCGAAGGGATGGTTGAACATTGGGTTCTCCAAAGGTTGAGGGTCAACAAAAACGGGCTCGCGCCCACGATTGCAACGGCTCACGCGGGGTGAAACGTGGCAATGCCTTGCCGCCCGGGCGCGTCGGCGGTGTCACCGACCTCGCGCCCGTCACGGTCCGAGTCCCAGGCGTCCATGCCGCCCGCCAGGGAGCGCACATCGGCGAAGCCGAGCTCGGTCAACAGTTGCGCCGCCGTGCGCGAGCGCATGCCTTTCTGGCAGATGCAGACGATGGGTACGCCCACAGGCAGCGCGGAGGCCGATGCGGCCAGACGGTCCAGCGGCAGCAGCGTGGCGCCGTCGACGTGGCCGGCGAGGAACTCGCCCTCGCGCCGCACATCCAGCAGTAAGGGCGGCGCCGCCGTCTGAAGCCAGCGCCGCAGCGGACGCACGCCGATCTCGCTGACCAGCGCGGCAGTGGCTGCCTCAGCCGGGCGCGGCGCGGGCCGGGCGTGCAGTCCGCCACACACCGGGCAGTGCGGATCACGCGCCACCTCCAGCATGCGGAACTGCATGTCCAGCGCGTCGAAGGTGAGCAGCCGGCCGGCCAGCGCCGGCGGCAGGCCCAGCAGTAGCTTCAGCGCCTCGGTGGCCTGCAGCGCGCCGATGGCGCCGGGCAAGGAGCCCAGTACGCCGGCCTCCGCGCAGGACGGCGCCAGATGCGCGGGCGGTGCCTCCGGGTACAGGCAGCGATAGCACGGCCCCTCGCCAGGCACGAACACCGACAACTGGCCCTCGAAGCGCAGGATGGAGGCACTGACGTTGGGCTTGCCAGCGCGCATGCACACGTCGTTAATGAGGTAGCGCGCGGTGAAGTTGTCGGTGGCGTCCACCACCACGTCGTAGCCGGCCACCAGCTCGGCGGCGTTACCGGCATCGAGCTTGAGCGGGTGCACGTCGACGTGCACATGCGGGTTCAGCTGCGCCAGCCGCTCGCGCGCCGCCTCGGCCTTGCTCTGGCCGATCACGTCCACGCCGAACAGCACCTGGCGGTGCAGGTTGCTGCGGTCGACGGTGTCGTGCTCGACGATGCCCAGCGTGCCCACGCCGGCCGCGGCGAGGTACAGCAGCACCGGCGAGCCCAGGCCGCCCGCGCCGATGACGAGCACGCGGCCCGCCTTCAGCGCGCGTTGGCCTTCGATGCCCACCTCGGGAAGCAGCAGCTGGCGCTGGTAGTGCTGCAACTCGGCGGCGTTGAAGCCGGGCGCGGCGGCAGCGGCGAGTTCACAGGCACCCATGTCAACCTCCCGAGATGGCGGGCACCAGGGTCAGCACGTCGCCGCTGCCCAGCGGCGTGTCCAGGCCCTGCAGACGTTTCACGTCGACGCCGTTGACGAAGGCGGCGACGGAACCGTACAGGCGCTGGTCGTCGGCCATCAGCTGGCTGCGCAGGCCGCCGTACTGACCGCACAGCTGCTGCAGCACGTCCTGCAGCCGGCCGCTGGCGGGCAGCGCCACCTGCCGCTGTCCCTGCGCATGCCTGCGATACGCCGCAGGCAGCTCCACCGTCACGCTCATGGCAATCTCCGGTTGGCGCCGTGGTGCCGAGGCCCGCGCCTGCTGGCAGCGGGCATCGCACACGGCGTTGATGTGGAGTGAACGTTAGACAGGCAGGCGCCAAAGCGCAGCTGTTAGAACTTATAGTTCGCAGGGTGGGCGGCCCAAGGTGGCCGCGCCAATTGGTGAATCAGAGGTTGAGGCTGTCGGTCCAGATGTTCTCGGCCCAGCCTTGCGCATAGGCCGCTTCGGCCGCGCTCGCGATGGGCGACGCGCCGCCGGCGCCAGGCACGGTCTTCATCGTCTTCTAGGTTGCGTCGTACTGATGCACCGAGGCCACGTGCATGTCCTCGTCGGGCGTGACGAAGCTGTAGCAGGTGTTCATGGCGACAAGCGCCGGGTTGACCGCCTCGCCCCTCAGCAGCGCCAGCACGGCCGCCGCCGCGACCTTGGCCTGCTGGTTGGCAAGGTGTGCCGACTTGGGCATGGCAGGTGCCGACAGGATCGCGTCGCCGACCACGTGTAAGCCCGGCGCCACCTGCCCCTGCGTCGTCAGCCAGTCGATGCCCACCCAGCGGCGGTTCACGTTGGCGAAGTCGCGCACCAGCTCGCCCGCCCGCTGCGGCGGAATGAGGTTGAGCACATCGGCCTTCACATCCTCGAACTCGAAGCGCACGACACCGCCGGTCACTTCCTTCAGCGCGGCATTGGGCCGGTACGCCAGCACGCCGGCGTGATGCTGTGCGAAGGCGCGCTCGAACAACGCCTTCTTGCTCTGCACCTCGGGGTTGGCGTCCAGCACCAGCAGCTTGGCGCGCGGCTTGGCTCGGCGCAGGTACGAGGCGATCGAGCAGGCGCGCTCGCAAGGCCCCGGCGGGCAGCGGTAGGGCGCATTGGGGCTGCTCAGCAGCACGACGCCGCCGTCCGGCCGGTCCTGCACCTGGCGGCGCATCGCCAGCGTCTGCTGGCCGGCCTTCCAGGCATGGACGGCACGGCCGCTGTCGAGCGCCGCTGCCAGGCCGGGCGTGTCGTCGAGCTGGAAGTCGACGCCGGGCGCGAGGATGAGGCGGTCCCAGCGCAGCGTCGTGCCGTCGGCCAGCCGGACGGCCTTGCCGCCCGGGTCGACAGCCACGACCTCGCCACGCACGCGCCTGACGCCCTCGGCCTCCAGCCCGGCATAGCCGTGCCCGATGCTGAGGGCGTCTCGCGCACCGGCGATGACGAGGTTGCCCGAGCAGCACTTCTACTCGTCGTTCGCCAACTGGCTGCGGAACGATTTGGAGGAAGTCACGCAGGTAATCGTGCTTGGTGGCAACACGTTTCGGGATCGCTGGGGGACGCCGGACGTGCTCGGAAAATTTGAGAGCAAGCGGAGCGATGTCGTCAAGGGGATGACGGTCATCGTCGCCTCGGAACTGAAGGTCGACGTCACCGACTTACTCAAGGGATTCGGGCAGGCCTGCGCCTATCGACTGTTCGCTCACAAGAGCTTCCTGGTTGTCCCACAGCACACACCACCCGACGAGTTGGATCGCCTCGAAGCCTTGTGCCGCATGCACGGGGTCGGCCTTGTGACGTTCGATGCGCGCAGCCCTGCCAGGCCCGGGTACCGCGTTGTCGCGCGGCCGATCAAGCACGATCCGGACTTGAGCTACACCAACCGATACGTGCGCCTGGTCGAGCGGAAGCTGTTTGCCTAGGCAGCGCCCGGATGTCGCGGCCGGATACGCGAGCAGTTGATCCCGAATCAGAAAGGGCGCCGCCGGCAGCGACCTCTCGGGCTCGGGTACCTGAGGGCGACGCGCCTGAACCCGTCTCCGAGCACCTCACGGTCTCAACGGCTGGAGAGCAGCAGTATGCCGTTGTGCGTCAGTCATCCGCCTCTTCGCTTGACTACACTGGGGGCTGGAGGGCTGGCTGAGCGGTTTAAGGCACCAGTCTTGAAAACTGGCGAGGGCGCGAGTCCTCCATCGGTTCGAATCCGATGCCCTCCACATTAGATGCACACTTGTGCATCGGTGCTGGCGCCCTCCCACTCAGTCACATCGTGCGGGCGGAGAGAAAATCGGTTTAGATAAGGGTTCGAATCTCACAGCCTCCGCCAGGCCACTGGGATTGATGAGGGGTGGCGGACGATTGGTACAGCCCACCCACCATCTGTCAAGCGACACGAGAAACTGACCCCCTGGCGACATTGAGAACTGACCCCCTTCGAGGACGAAGGAGGTCCGATGGAAGAGGTGTACCAAGCTCCGCAGGTCGCAGCAGGCCGGGGGAGCGAGACGATGTTGGCGCCGCTGGAGGTACAGAGGATGTTGGCGCTGCAGGCGCTGGGCTGGGGAAGCAAGCGCATCAGCCGTGAGCTGGGCTGCAGCCGCAACACGGTGCGCGAGTAGCTGCGGCGAGGTGGCTGGCGGCCGATGGACGTGAGCGCACGAGCCAGTGCCTTGGAGCCGCACGGCGCGTGGCTGGCCGAGAGGTTGCAACGCCACCGGGGCAACGCCGACGTCGTGCGGCAGGACCTGCGGCGTGAGCTGGGCATTGAGGTCAGTCTGCGCACAGTGCAGCGTGCCGTGCAGCCGCTGCGGCGCGAGCTACGAGCCCAGGCGCTGGCCACCGTGCGCTACGAGACCGCACCAGGCCAACAGCTGCAGATCGACTTCGGCAGCACCGCCGTGGAGATCGGCGGCGAGGGCCGCCGCATCCACCTGTTCGTCGCCACCTTGGGCTACAGCCGCCGCTGCTACGCGCTGGCGTTCCTGCACGAGCGCCAGTCGGCCTGGCTGCAGGGCTTGGAAGGCGCGTTCCGGCACTTCGGCGGCGTGCCGCACGAGGTGCTGGTGGACAACGCTCGGGCACTGGTCGACGAGCACGACCAGCAGACGCGCGAGGTGAAGTTCAACGACCGCTTCCACGCCTTCTGCCGCTACTGGGGTGTGCTGCCCCGGGCCTGTGCCCCGTACCGCGCCCGAACGAAGGGCAAGGACGAACGCGGCGTGGGCTACGTCAAGCGCAACGCCATCGCCGGCCACCGCTTCGACAGCATCGAGGCGCTGCACGCCCATCTGGCGCGCTGGATGCGCGAGGTGGCCGACACCAGGACGCACGGCACCACCGGCGAGCCGCCCATCCATCGCTTCGAGCGCGCGGAGGCCGCCGCCTTGAAGCCGCTGGCAGCCAAGGCGCCGTTCCTGCAAGTGCGCGAGCTCACCCGACGCGTGCACACCGATGCCTGCATCGAGCTGGACACCAACCGCTACAGCGTGCCGTGGAAGCTCATCGGCGAGACCGTCACCGTCGTCGTCAGCGAGCGGCAGGTGCGGGTGCTGTACGCAGGCCAGGAAGTGGCCTGCCACGCCCAGAGCCCGCTGCGGCGCAGCAGCGTCATCGAGCGCAGCCACCTGGTGGGTATCGTCGGCGCCCAGTACGCCGGCATGAGCTGGCTGCCGCGCGTGCCGGCGCCGCCGCCAGCGGTGCCGGCCGAACTGCTGCGTCCGCTGGAGCAGTACGAAGCCATGCTGGGAGGGGCCTGGTGATGGCGACCAAACGATCCAAGCCTGTGGAGGTGGCCGGTGAGCTGGAACCGATGCTCACGCGGCTGAAGCTGACCGCCATCCGGGACCAGCTCGACACGCTGCTGGACCAGGCCGGCCGTGCGGAGCTGAACCTGCGCGAGGCCCTGACGATGCTGTGCACGGCCGAGGTAGCGCGCAAGGACGAGCGACGCATCCAGATGGGCATGTCGATCGCCAAGTTCCCGTGCGTCAGGACGCTGGAGGGCTCGAGTACGACGCGCAGCCCTCCGTCGACCCCAAACAGATCCGGGAGCTGGCCACCTCGCGCTGGGTGGCCAATGGCGACAGCGTGCTGCTGCTGGGGCCGCCGGGTGTGGGCAAGACGCACCTGGCGGTGGCGCTGGGCCGCGAGGCCATCGTGCGGGGCTACAGCACGTTGTTCGTGCCGGCTACCAGCCTGGTGACGCAGCTGGCAAGAGCGCACGCCGAGGGTCGGCTGGAGGAGAAGCTGCTGCACTTCACCAAGCCCAAGCTGCTGGTGGTGGACGAGCTGGGCTACCTGCCGTTCGAGGCCAATGCTGCCCACCTGTTCTTCCAGCTCGTCAGCCGTCGCTACGAGCGCGGCTCGATGCTGGTGACCAGCAACCGCTCCGTGGCCGAGTGGGGCGGTGTGTTCGGCGACGCGGTGGTGGCCACCGCCATCCTCGACCGGCTGCTGCACCACAGCCACGTCATCACGATCCGCGGCGACAGCTACCGACTCAGAACGAAGCGCCGCGCTGGCCTGGTTAACCAGGCCAGCGCGAACCCCGCAACGACAACGAACTGATCATCAACCGGGGGTCAGAACTCAATGTCGCCAGGGGGTCAGTTCTGGATGTCGCTTGACACGGGCGCCGGCGGAAAGCGCGCGTGACAAGCGTCTCGAGCTGATCCACGGTCTTCTAGGGCCCCACAAGGCGCGGAGTGCGCCGCGGCAGGCGAGCGAGACATGTGTGCGAAGTGCACTGCGGAGCCCCGGTCTCCGTGGCATGCGCCGGACTGCACCATGGATCGGCTGCTCGCGATGCGCTAGCGTCGCGACCATACGAACGAAACGGAGCGACGATGGAAGGTCAGGAGGATGAGAAGAAGTACTACGCAGACCGCTGGCTGAAGGAGCCCAAGGCCAACCTGTGGGCGATGAGTCGGGCTGCCCAGGTCCTGACGGAGCTTCAGTTGCTCGAAATCAAGAGCCTGCGCATGCTGGACTTCGGGTGCGGAACCGGGTGGTTCACGTCGATCCTCTCGCAGTTTGGCGACGCGGTCGGCGTGGATCTCGCACCAGAGCCCGCCCGAAAGTTTCACCCTGAACTAACGTTTCATGGTGTCGATGACCTGCCGGCGGGTCCCTTTGACGTGGTGATCAGTCAGGAGGTGCTTGAGCACGTTCCCGACCAGAGAAGCTACGTAGCCGCCGCCAGCCAGTTGCTTCGACCGGGCGGCTATCTCATCCTGACGACACCCAACGCCAAGGTCTCGCTACGAAATCCCCAGTTCCTGGTTCAACCGAAGGAAATGCATCTGACGCGCGAGCAGCTTCGTGACGTTCTTGCTAGCGAGTTCGAGGTCGTGAAGCTGTATTCCTTCTTCTTTGGGTATGCGGGCTGGCGCCCGTACCGCCTGCAGCTTCGATTCGGACGGTATCTGGATGCCGGCCTGCACTTCATCGCCGTCTGCAAGAAGCGCTAGCCTGGATCTTTCACGAGTGACGTACTGGATGATTCCGGCAAGGGCCTGAGGCACGGATCGTGGCCCTGAGTGGCGCGGCGGGGGCCATTCGGCACGGTTGAGTGCTGGATGCGCGGCCGGCGGGCGTGTTTACC
>CAIKLM010000035.1 GCA_903828235.1 uncultured beta proteobacterium
CTGCAAAGGGCTGTGCGGGCGGGGGCTGCGGCGTGAGTTGATCGAAGCGCCGAGCAGCGCAGGGTTCATGGCCGCGCGCGCAGCGCGCCTCAACGACTGACTCGCCGCAACTGCTCGAGCGCAGCGGCCGAAGGCCGCGTAGCGAGTTTTGCGGCGGGCCATGAACACGAGCAGCGCAGGGCAGTCGGCCCGCAGGGCCGACCGCTTCGATTCACGCCGCAGCCCCCGCCCGCGCAGCCCTTTGCTGCGAGGTCCGCCGAGCACGAGCGAACCCAACAGCCGCCCGAGAAGGGCTCCGAACGGACCAACCGCCAAGTTCGAAAGCGGCCCTCACGCCCTGACGTTCAACTTGAACGCGATCATCGCCCGCAACTTGGCCGGCAGCACCGGCTTGACGAGCAGGTGGAAGTCATGCTGTTCGGCCTCGGCTTCGTGGCCGCCGAGGCTGGATCCGGTGATCAGGATCGCCGGCAACCGCTGCTGCGGCCAGCGCGCGCGCAACACCGCCAGCGCGTCCAGGCCCGTGCGGCCCTGGGGCAAGCGGTAGTCCACCAGCAGCAGGTCGGGCGCCGGGCCGAGGGACGCGGACAACCAGTGCTCCACCGCCTCGACCGTGTCGAAATCCGTCACCTCCGCGCCCCAGGCCTGCAGCAGCACCACCAGGCCCTCGCGGACGGCCTGCTCGTCCTCGACGACCACGACGTGCCGCCCTTCCAGCGTGAGCCCCAGCGCCGCCTTCGCGGCGGGCCCCGCCGTGGCATCGGCGCTGCGCGGCGCGCGGCCCAGGGGCACCTCCAGCGAGAACACCGTGCCGCGGCCCACGCGCGAGCGCACCGAGATCGGCGATTCCATCAGCGCCGCCAGCCGCTTGACGATGGCCAGGCCCAGCCCCAGGCCCTTGCGATGGTGCGCCTGCAGCGGCCGCCCGCCCTGGACCTGGAAGAACTCGTCGAAGATGCGCGGCAGGCTGGCCTCGGAGATGCCGATGCCGCTGTCCCAAACCTGCAGCAGCAGCAGCCGGCCGCCGTCGCCGCCCTGGCGCAGGCGCGCGCTCACCAGCACGCCGCCGTCGTCGGTGTAGCGGATGGCATTGCTCACCAGGTTGCGCAGCACGCGCTCCAGCAGCACGGGGTCGGCCAGGGCCACGTGCTGCTCGCCGCGGAAGGCCAGCATCAGCCCCTTCTCGAAGGCGGCGGGTTCGAAGTGCAGGCGCAGGCGGCCGAACATCTCCTTCAGGCGCACGGGCTCGGGGCGCACGTCGACGCCGCCGGTGTCGATCCGCGTGATGTCGAGCAGCTCGCCGAACAGGCCCTCCAGCGCGTCGACGCTCTCGTTGATGCTGTTCACCAGCGAAGCCACCTCGGGATCGCGGATGCGCTGGCGCAGCGCCTCGGCGAACAGGCCCATCGCGTGCAGCGGCTGGCGCAGGTCGTGGCTGGCGGCGGCGAAGAACTGCGTCTTGGCGCGGTTGGCCGCCTCGGCGGCGCGGCGCGCCTCGTCGGCAGCGCGCCGGGCCTCGTCGGCCAGCGCCATCTCCTGGCGCAGGCGCGTGGCCAGCTCGTCGGTGCGGCGCTTCAGCGAGATGGCGTGGCCCAGCGCGTTGCCGTAGGTGCGCGCCATCAGCACCGTCAGGAAAAACAGCAGCGTCAGGATGAAGGCCAGCTGCAGGTGCCATTCCTGCGTGGTGTCGGAGGCGATGCGCACGATCGTGGGCGTGAGCACCAGGCTGATGAAGACCAGGAACACCTTGCGCTGAGTGGCCAGCAGCTGCACCGAGCCCAGGCAGTACGAATACACGATGAGGATGAGCGCGACGCGGTGGTACGGCGTGCCCAGACCCCAGAACAGCCACACGGCCGCACCCCACAGCGCGCCCTGCGACAGCACCAGCGCCCGCCAGCTGCGCCGCCAGGCGTGCAGCAGCGCCGCCGGCGCCCGGCGCTGGCGGCGGAAGCGCAGCCAGTGCGCCAGGCGCAGCAGCCACAGCGTCGCCCCCACGCCCAGCCAGGCCAGCACCGTGGGCACCGGCGCCAGCGGGCCGAAGATCACCGTCATCAGCAGCAGCCCGACGCCGTTGCCGGTGAGCGTGGCCGGCGTCTGCACGTACAGCGCGCGGATGTGGTCGGCCCCGGCGTCGCTGCCGGCGCCCGACGCCGCCAGGGGAGCCTGCGCCGTCGCGGGGTTCGTCAGCGCCTCGGCCACGGCGCCTCAGCGGGTGGCGCCGCCACCGCCGCCCGGCGGCCGCCAGCTGAAGCCCGCACCCTGGCCCTGCGTCATCTGGCTCACGGCCAGCACGGCCTGGGTGCGCGTGCTGACGCCCAGCGCGCGCAGCACGGCGGCGACGTGGTCCTTCACGGTCTCGACGCTCAGGTTGAGCTGGCGCGCGATCAGCTTGTTGGGCAGGCCCTGCAGCAGCAACGACAGCACCTCGGACTGCCGCGGCGTCAGGCCGATGTCCTTCATCGTGGGCACCTTCTGGTGCGGCTCGGGGCGCGCGGCCGCGCCCAGCGGGCCCGCGGCCAGCTCGGAGCCGCCATCGTGGCCCGGGCGGGCCGCGCCGTCGCCGCCGGGCTGGCCCGCGGCGCGGCCCATGCCCTGCCCGAAGGCCAGCCCCAGCATGTGCGGTGGCACGTACATCGAGCCCGTCATCACCAGGCCCAGCGCGTGGTGCAGCTCGGCGTGCGAGCTCTTCTTCGGCACGAAGCCCATCGCGCCGCCGTCGATGGCGCGGATGACGTCGCTGGCACGGTCCGAGGCCGACACCACCACCACCGGCACCGCCGGGTAGGCGGCGCGGAACTCCTCGAGCAGGTCGAAGCCGTCGGCGTCGCCCAGGGCCAGGTCGAGCAGCACGAGGTCGAAGTCCGAGGCATCGCGCAGCGCCGCGCGCGCCGCGGCGGCGGAGTCGACACCCACGACCCGGATGTTGTTGTCGATGCCCTGGATGACTGCCTGCAGCGCCGACAGCACCAGCGGATGATCGTCGACCAGCAAGACCTTCATGGCTTCTCCTGCAGCGGCGCGGAAGGCGGCATTGTGGGCGGCGGCCGCACCGGCACCGGGCCCACCTTGGGGGGGACGGCTAGCTGTAGCGGCGCGACACCGTCTCGGCCACGCAGGCCGGCCGCGGCGCGCCCTCGAGCTCGATGGTGGCCTCCACCGTCATCTGCGCGCCGAAGCCCGCCGGCACCGGCAGGGCCTCGAAGGCCAGCAGCCGGAAGTGCGCGCGCAACCGGCCGCCGGCCGGCACCGGCGTCACGAAGCGCACCCGGTTCAGGCCGTAGTTGACGCCCATCTTCACGTCGGCGATGGCGAAGCCGCTGTCGAACAGCATCGGCAGCAGGCTCAGCGTCAGGAAGCCGTGGGCGATGGTCGTGCCGAAGGGCCCGGCGCGGGCGCGCTCGGGGTCGACGTGGATCCACTGCAGGTCGCCCGTGGCGGCGGCGAAGGCGTCGATGCGCGACTGATCGACGGTGACCCAGTCGCTCGAGCCCAGCGGCTGCCCGACAAGGTCGGCCAGCCCGGCGAGCGTGTCGTAGGTGGTGGGCATGGCTCAGGCCCCCACCCAAGCGCTCAGGGGCTGCCACTGCTCGAGGTCGCGCTCCACGCGGCTGGGCGCCACGTCGAACAGCGTCAGGCCGTGCGCGGCCAGCTGCACGTAGTTCTGCGTGTCGCGCAGCCACCCCACCACCGGCACGGGCAGCGTGCCGAGGTAGCTCTGCAGCTGCTCCACGGCCCGGGTGTGCTCGCGCACGCGCATGCCCACCAGGCCGATCTTCACCTCGGCGCCGCGCCGATGGGCGCGCAGTTCCTGCACGAAGGGGTGCGTGGCCCGGATGTCGAACAGGCTGGGCTGCAGCGGGATCAGCAGCTGGTCGGCGATCTTCATGACCGCGTCCAGGCGCTTGCCGTGCAGGCCCGCGGGCGTGTCGAGCACGACGTGGGTGGTGCCCTTGGGCGGGCGCACGATGTCGTCGGCCGCCACGTCCCAGCCGACGATGGGCCGGGCCGCGGCCGGCCGCAGCGCCAGCCACTGGCGCGACGACTGCTGGCGGTCGACGTCGCCCAGCATCACGCGGTGCCCGGCACGCGCCAGGCAGCCCGCCACGTTGATGGCCAGCGTGCTCTTGCCCACCCCGCCCTTGGGGTTGGCGACCACGATCACCGGCATGGCGCCCTCCTCGGCTGCATTCGGCGGCTATGGTAACGAGGCCCCGGGCCGCCGCCGTGCCGAAGCCGCTCAGGCCAGCCGGCAGGCCTCGTCGAAGCCCAGCCGCGGCCCGCGGGGGAACAGCCGCGTGTCGTCGCCGTGGCCCAGCGTGCAGACGAAGTTGGTGCGCACCGCCGTGCCGGCCCAGAAGGCGGCGTCCATCGCGGCGGCGTCGAAGCCGCTCATCGGCCCGCAGTCCAGCCCCAGGGCGCGCGCGGCCATCATCAGGTAGGCGCCCTGCAGGCTGCCGTTGCGGAAGGCCGTGGCCTCGATGAGCGCCGGCCGGCCCTCGAACCACGAGCGGGCGTCGGCGTGCGGGAACAGCCTGGGCAGCGTCTCGGGGAACGCGAGGTCCATGCCGATGACGGCGGTGACCGGCGCCTCGCGCACCTTGCGGCGGTTGCTGCCCTCGTTCATGCAGGCCTCCAGGCGCGCCTTGCCCTCGGGCGTGCGCACGAAGACGAAGCGCGCCGGGCTGCAGTTGGCCGAGGTCGGGGCCCACTTCAGCAGCTCGTACAGCTCGTGCAGCAGCGCGTCGGGCACGGGCTCGGGCGTGTAGCCGATGGCGGTGCGCGCGTCGGTGAACAGCTGCGCGGTGGTGACGTTCCGGGTCGAGGTCATGCGTGGGGGCGCCGGGCGCCATGGTGCGGGCAAGGCGAGAATTCTGGAATGTTCCAGCCCTCCCAGAGCGACGTGCGGCGATTCTTCTGCGGCGCCTATGCGCGCTGGCGCGCCGGCCTGCCGCTGGAGCCCATGCAGGCGCTGGCCGCGCGCTGGATCGAGCAGCACCCCGAGTACCACGCCGAGCTGGCCGACGAGGCCGCCGCGCTGGAGGCCGTCTACACCGTGGAGGAGGGCCGCACCAACCCCTTCCTGCACCTGAGCATGCACCTGAGCATCGACGAGCAGCTGGCCATCGACCAGCCCACCGGCATCCGCCAGGCCGTGGAGCTGCTGGCGGCGCGCCGCGGCAGCCTGCACGCGGCGCAGCACGAGGTGATGGACTGCCTGGGCGAGATGGTCTGGGCCAGCCAGCGCAGCGGGCTGCCGCCCGACGGCCACGCCTACCTGGACGCGGTGCGCCGGCGCGCTACCGCATAGTCACCCAGGCCGTCTCGAGCCAGTTGTCGGCGCGGTGCGCGGCGTCCACCGGCGCCCGCACGGCCCAGGGAATCATCTGCCGGTGCAGCGGGATCAGGTGCACCTGCTCCTTGTATTCGCGCAGAGCGGCCTTCACGAGTTCCTCGCGCCGGGCCGGGTCGGGCTCCAAGCCCTGGGCCTGTGCCAGCTGCTCGAAACGCTCGTTCCGGACGCGGCCCCAGTTGTACAGGCCCGTGCCGCCCGGCGCCGGGAAGCGCATCACCGGCGTGATCGTGGTCTCGGCGTCGGTGACGGCGCCGCCCCAGCCCAGCAGGTACAGGCTGGTGTCGAACTTCTCCATCTTCGGGAACCACAGCGCCCGCGGCATGGCGTTGACGCGCACGCGCAGCCGGATCTGCGACCACATCGCGGCCAGCGCCTGGCAGATCTCCTCGTCGTTGACGTAGCGGTTGTTCGGGCAGTCCATCGTCACCTCGAAGCCCTCGGCCCAGCCGGCCTCGGCCATCAGCGCGCGGGCGCGGGCCAGGTCGAAGGGCAGGCGCTGCTCGAGCGCGGCGTCGCCGTAGGCGGCCTGCGGGCTGGGCCACAGCGCGCCGGTGGGCACGGCCATGCCGCTCATCAGCCGCGTGCGCAGGGCCTCGATGTCCACCGCGTGCGCCATCGCCAGGCGCACGCGGCGGTCCTTGAAGGGGTTGCGGTCCTTCACGCTGCCGTGCAGCAGCTCGTCGCGGTGCTGGTCCATGCCGACGAAGATCACCCGGTTCTCGGGCCCGTCGATCACCTTGACGCCGGGCGTGGCGCGCAGGCGCTGCAGGTCGCGCGGGGCGGGGTCGAGCACGAGGTCGATCTCGCCGGAGATCAGCGCCGCCAGCCGCGTGGCGTCGTTGGCGATCGGCGTGAACACCACCTCCTGCACGTTGCCCGGGTTGGCGGCGCGGTCGGCCCATCCCCACCAGCCCGGGTTGCGCCGCAGCACCGTGCGGATGCCCGGCTGGCGCTGCACCAGCATGTAAGGGCCCGTGCCGTTGGCGTTGAACGAGGCGTGGCTCTCCTCGCGCGCCTTGAAGTCCAGCGGCCGCGTGACCCGGTGCTTCTCGGCCCAGGCGCGGCTCATCACGAACACCGTGTCCACGTGCTGCAGGAACACCGGGTTCACCTTGGGCAGGCGGAACTCCACCGTCTGCGCGTCGACGGCCACCGCGGTGCCCAGCGCGTTGGCGTAGACGGCGATGTTGGCCTGCGGCGACTGTGCGCGCTGCACCGAGAACACCACGTCGTCCGCGGTCAGCGGCGTGCCGTCGTGGAAGCGCACTCCGGGGCGCAGCGTGAAGCGCCAGGTCAGCGGCCCCGTCTGCTGCCAGCGCACGGCCAGGCCCGGCCCGATGGCGAGCTGGCGGTCGCGCCGCACCAGCCGCTCGTAGACCTGGCCGTTGAGCGCGTTCGTCAGGCCCTCGTTCTGCGAGTGCGGGTCCATGGTCAGCGAGTCGCCCTGGCTGGCCCAGCGCAGCGTCTGCGCCACGGTCGGGGCCGGCACGGTGGCCAGCAGCAGCGCCAGCAGCGCCAGGCACAGCGCGAAGGGGTGTCGCATCGGGTGGCTCCTTGCCGGCCGGGCCGGATTCAGGGGTCGGCGCGCAGCGCGCGGCTCAGCAGGATGACCGGCAGCAGCCCCACCGCCACGATGGCCAGCGAGGGCAGCGCGGCCTCGGCCAGGCGCTCGTCGCGAGCCAGGTTGTACGCCACCACGGCCAGCGTGTCGCTGCCGAAGGGGCGCAGCACCAGCGTGGCCGGCAGCTCCTTCATCACGTCGACGAAGACCAGCAGCGCCGCTGCGCCGGCCGAACGCCTGAGCAGCGGCAGGTGCAGCGCCAGGAAGGTGCGGCCGGGCGGGCTGCCCAGCATGCGCGCCGTCTCGTCCACCGACAGCGGCACGCGCGCGTAGCCGGCCTCCACCGACTGCAGCGCCACGGCGGTGAAGCGCACCAGGTAGGCGTACACCAGCCCCAGCGCCGTGCCCGTGACGACGGCCGTGACGCCGGCCCCGGGCCACTGCTGCTGCAGCCAGCCCACCGGCAGCAGGATGCCCACCGCGATGACGGCCCCCGGCACCGCGTAGCCCAGCGACAGCACGCGTGCCGCCGCCGACAGCAGCCGGCCAAGCAGGCCGCGGGCCCCGCCCCGCAGCACGAAGGCCAGCGCCAGCGACAGGCCCGTGGCCACGACGGCGGCCAGCGCCGCCAGCTGGAAGCTGGCCAGGCTCCAGCGCCAGAAGCGCTCCCAGGGCAGGCCGAACTCGCCATGGGCCCACTCGTTCCACACGCCGTGGCCCAGCCACAGCACGGGCAGCACGAAGCCCAGCAGCACCGGCAGCGCGCACAGCGCGATGGCCGCCACCGCGGCGGCGCCGTGCAGGCGGTGCGGTCGCGCCTCGGTGCCCTGGGCCGCCGTCTTGCTGCCGGCGAAGCGCAGCCGCTGCTGCGCCGCGCGCTCGGCCAGCAGCAGCGCCGCCACCACCACCAGCAGGATGGACGCGAGCTGCGCCGCCGCCACGCGGTCGTTCATCACCAGCCAGGCCTTGTAGATGCCGGTGGAGAAGGTGGTGAGGCCGAAGTAGGAGCCCACCCCGTAGTCGGCCAGCGTCTCCATCAGCGCCAGTGCCGTGCCGGCGGCGATGGCCGGGCGCGCCATCGGCAGGGCCACCTCGAGCACGCGGCGGCGCATCGGGGCGCCCAGCAGGCGGGCCGCCTCCATCATGCGCACGGCGCGCTCGCCCAGCGCGGCGCGCGTGAGCAGGTACACGTAGGGGTACAGGCACAGCACGAACAGCGCCACCGCGAAGGGCAGGCTGCGCACGTCGGGCCACAGCGCCCGGGGCGTGCCCACCAGCTCGCGCAGCGCCCCGTGCAGCGGGCTGCTGAACTGCAGCGCGTCGGTCCAGGCGTAGGCCAGCACGTACGCCGGCATCGCCAGCGGCAGCAGCAGCGCCCACTCGAACACGCGCCGCCCCGGGAACTCGAACAGCGTCACCGCCGCGGCGGTGGCGCTGCCCAGCACCATCACGCCCAGGCCCACGCCCAGCGCCAGCACCAGCGACTGCCCGGCATAACCCGGCAGCACGGTCTCCCACTGGTGGCGCAGCACGCCCAGCGCTGCCTCGTCCAGCGCCAGCCAGGCGCCCAGCACCCCGAGCACGGGCACCGCCAGCAGCAGGCACAGCAGCAGCAGGGTGGAACGCAGCAGGGTCATGAAAGGCGCCGGAATGCGAACAATCCGCATTCGCGGGAGCGGGATTATGATCGGCGCCATGTTCCTGGCCCTCGACGACGTCTCCGTCCGCTACGCCCGCGGGGCCGCGCGCGCCGCGGTCGACGGCGTGACGCTGGGCCTGCAGGCCGGGCAGATCGGCGTGCTGATCGGCCCCTCGGGCTGCGGCAAGACCTCGCTGCTGCGCGCCGTCGCCGGGCTGGAGCGGCTGGAACGTGGCCGCATCGCCATCGGCGGCGAGCCGCTGTCCGACGCCGCCGCCGGCCTTCACCAGCCGGCCGAGCGGCGCCGCATCGGCATGGTGTTCCAGGACTACGCGCTGTTCCCGCACCTGAGCGTGGCCGACAACGTGGCCTTCGGCATCGCGGCGCTGCCGCGCGCCGAGCGCGAGGCGCGCGTGCGGCGCATGCTCGAGCTGGTGGGGCTGGCGCACGCGGCCCGGCGCGCGCCGCACCAGCTCTCGGGCGGCCAGCAGCAG
>CAIKLM010000036.1 GCA_903828235.1 uncultured beta proteobacterium
CGGCCTGCACCTGGCGCAAGGTCAGCGGCAACAGCGGCGGCACGCCGTCGCCCTTTCCACCCCCTGCCGTCGACGCGCCCGCTTCGACGATGCCAAAGGGCGCCGCTGCAAACTTGGCCAGGGCCGGCATGGCGGCGGTGGCCACCTGCAGCGGGAAGGCCGACGCGTTGGCCAGCGGGCGGCCGGCCTCGTCCACCACCCCGGCCGGCAGCGTGATCTGGAAGCGCGCGTTTTCGGGCAGCGGCGCGTCGAAGCGCAGCGAGCTGACCACGGGCGCGTCGTCGTCCAGCCGCGGCGTGCGCGGCGCGCCGCCGCCCAGCGGCACCAGCCGCACGCCCAGCGCCAGGGCCCGCGGCACCGGCGCGTTGAACGACAGCCGCAGCGGCGCCAGCGGCAGGCAGGCGGCGCGCGCGTTCTCGCGCTCGCAGTTGAACTCGGCCAGCAGGCGCGGCCGCACCGTCCACTGGAAGCGCTGCTCCTGGCGCACGCGCAGCGCGCCGTCGGCCGCGGCGGCGATGCCGCGCCCCCACACCAGGCGCACGCGCGCGCCGGGCGCGAATGGGCGCTGGCAGGCCAGCAGCAGCGACGGGCCCGCGGCCTCGGCCCGGTCGCGCCGCAGCGCGCGCAGCACCCGCTCGCGCTCGGCGCCGCGCAGCACGCGCACCGCGAGGCGCTCGCCCAGGCCCTCGGCCTCGCAGTGGGCGTGGCGCTCGACGCTGGCCTCGTCGACGGCGCCGTTCAGGCTGAGCAGGAAGTGCTGGTCCTCCTCGATGCTGCCGCCGGGCCAGGGCAGGGCCTCGAGCACCGCCGGGGCGCCGGTGGCGAACTCGAAGCGCGTCGCGCCCTGCAGCGCGCCGCCGGCCGGCTGCCAGCCGGCGGCCTGCGTCAGCACGCAGCGCTGGCCGGCGGCCAGCGGCCGGGCCAGGTCGAAGGCCCAGCGGCGCGCGTCGAGCCAGCGCGCGCTGCCGGCCACCGGCTGGCCGTTGCAGCGCAGCTCGAACGGGGCCGCGGCCCGGGGGTCGCCCGCGGCGACGGCATCGGCGTCGAAGCGCAGCAGCACCTGGTTCACGGTGGCCACCTCGCCCTGCGGGCTGGCCTGCACCACGCGCATGGCCGCCGCCGGCAGCGCGGCGGCCAGGGCCGCGGCGGCCAGGAACGCGGCACGCACGCGCCGCACGGACTGTGTCAACTGCTGCATCGCCCCACCTCGTTGGCGGAGCATTGTGGGCGCGCCGCGCGGCGCGCCCATCCGGGCTTACGGCGAGCCGCCGCGGGCCTGCATCTGCAGCTCGCGCTGCTGCGCCACCACCTGGCGCAGGCGCGCATCGATGACCGAGGCCTCGATGAAGTCCTGCTGGCCCTGGGCACCGCGCGCGGCCTGCTGCGCGACGCGGAAGCGGTCGATGGCGCCGGGCAGGTCGCCCAGCGTGGCGCGGGCCTCGGCGGCGGCGCGCAGCGAGCGCAGGCGCTGGCCCAGCGCGTCGGCCGTGCCCGACAGGCGCTCCCAGGCAGTGGCGTCCTGCGGGTGCTCGGCCAGCCAGGTCTGCAGCGCCTCGGTGCTGGCGCGCAGGCCCTGCTCCTCGGTGCCGGGGCGGGCGCGGCGCAGGTCCAGCAGCAGCTGCGCGCGTTGCAGCATGGCCGCGCGCGCGGCGCCGGGCGCGGCCCCGGGCGGCAGCGGCGGCAGCGCGTCGAGCAGCGCCA
>CAIKLM010000037.1 GCA_903828235.1 uncultured beta proteobacterium
ACCCGCGCCAGGAGGCTGGCGCTCAGGTAGTCCGAGAGCCTCGCGCCTGTGCCGAGCACGGCCTTGGTTCGAGCCATGGGCAAGCTCCGTCGTTGCGACGGGCTGAATTGTGCGCCAACCTAGTCTATCCGAACAGTATTGACTCCTGACAGCCGCCCCGTGGACATGTGGACAGGCTCAAAGGCAGCCTGCCCACATGCCCACCGGGCTCGACGACCACCAGCGATTCTGAATGTTGGGTTCCACACGAAACGACGAGGGGCCCCGGCCGGCGCGGTGACGACGTAGGTGGGCATGGCGGGGCTCCGGTTGCGGATCCTTCACTCTACACAGCCCCCGCGCGGGCAAGCCCGCGGACTGCCTGCGGTCACTTGTGCGGCGTCCGGTAGCCCATGGCCCTGAGCTTCTCGAACTCGGCGGCCGCCGCGTTGATCGCGATCATGCCGACTTCGCCAAGCTGGTCGAACTCTTCGACCAGCACAAGGTGACCTTCGTGTCGGTCACGCAGTCGTTCAGCACGACGACCTCAATGGGGCGGCTGACGCTGAACATCCTGCTGAGCTTCGCTCAGTTCGAGCGCGAACTGTCAGGTGAGCGCGTGCGCGACAAGATCGCCGCCTCCCGCCAGCGCGGCATCTGGATGGGCGGCATGCCGCCCCTGGGCTACGACGTGGCCGAGCGCAAGCTGGTCATCAACGCCGAGGAGGCCAAGATCGTCAGGGAGAGCGCCTTGAACGTCTGGCAGCAAAGCTGCCAGCAGCTTTACCTGCCTCGCCTGAAAGACGACACCGTCTTCCAGTTGACGATGGGCGCCGGTGCCGAGAGCCGCGACTTCTACGGTTTCTCGCAGGGCAAGGAAGAAGGCCGCTACGTCGGGTTCAGCTACGGCAAGCGCACGTCGCTGATCATGGACTCGTCGCTGATGCTGATCGAGCCGTTCGCGGCGGCGGCGTACATGGAGGCACTGCGTGCGGCCGAGGAAGCCTCCCGCGCCAAAGCCGCTGACACCGGCGGGGGCGCATCCACCACGACCGTTACCACCGGAGGTGGTGGCGGCACTCCCCGCGTCGAAGACTCGGGCAAGGGCGGATACCCGTCAGGCACGGGAGGCGCCGGCCAGGCCTTGAAAAAACAGTTCTACGGCAGCATCGAACTCGACCCGATCCTGGCGAAGAAGCAGTTCGCCGACCTGGTCGACGAGGTCGTCCAGCAGTTCACCATGCGCACCGGCGTGAAGGTCAAGATCGCCATCGAGATACAGGCGGAATCGGCCTCTGGCTTCGACGACGGGCTGCAGCGGGCGGTGAAGGAGAACTGCAACGTGCTGAAGTTCAAGAACGCTGAGTTTGAGACAGGAGACTGACTGGGCGACGTCCGGTAGGGCGCGTCTTCTAGCTGCAGCCCGTACGCACTGACGCCGTACCGACCCCCCAAAAGTCAGGAGGTCCTGAGACAAACCCAGTCTCAGACGCCCTTCCGGCCCTGCCGGCCGAAGGCGCAGTCAGGAGCCCATAGCAAAAAGCCCCGCATGGTGCGGGGCTCTGAGCGCCCTCGAAGCCCGCTCAGCAGGTTCGAAGGTCTTGTACTGGCGGAGAGGGAGGGATTCGAACCCTCGGTACGAGAGAACTCGTACGCCGGATTTCGAATCCGGTGCATTCGACCACTCTGCCACCTCTCCGGGATTGCGTGGTCTCGCGTTGCGCGAAGCCCCGCATTCTATGCCGGCCGCGGCCTCAGGCGCCCAGCCGCTCGGCCCCGCCCAGGTAGGGGCGCAGCGCCGCCGGCACGCGCACGCTGCCGTCGGCCTGCTGGTGGTTCTCGAGCACCGCCACCAGCGCACGGCCCACGGCCACGCCGCTGCCGTTGAGCGTGTGCACCAGCTCGGGCTTGCCTGCCGCGTTGCGGAAGCGCGCCTGCATGCGCCGCGCCTGGAAGGCCTCGCAGTTGCTCACCGAGCTGATCTCGCGGTACGTGCCCTGCGTCGGGATCCACACCTCCAGGTCGTGCGTGCGCGCGCCGCCGAAGCCCATGTCGCCGGTGCACAGCACCACCACCCGGTAGGGCAGCTCCAGCAGCTGCAGGATCCTCTCGGCGTGGCCCGTCATCTCCTCCAGTGCCGCCGCGCTGTGCTCGGGGTGCACGATCTGCACCATCTCGACCTTGTCGAACTGGTGCTGGCGGATCATGCCGCGCGTGTCGCGCCCGGCGCTGCCGGCCTCCGAGCGGAAGCACGGCGTGTGCGCCGTCAGCCGGATGGGCAGCTGCGCGGCGTCGAGGATCTGCCCGCGCACGGTGTTGGTCAGCGGGATCTCGCTGGTGGCGATCAGGTACTGCTCGGCCTGCGGCGCGGCGCCCGGCTCGGCCGCGTCGGCGCCGCGCGTGACCCAGAACATGTCCTGCCGGAACTTGGGCAGCTGCCCCGTGCCCTCGAGGATCTCGCCGTTGACGATGTAGGGCGTGTAGCACTCGGTGTAGCCGTGCTGCTGCGTGTGCACGTCCAGCATCAGCTGCGCCAGCGCCCGGTGCAGCCGCGCCACCGGCCCGCGCAGGAAGGTGAAGCGGCTGCCCGCCAGCAGCGCGCCGGTGTCGGGCTCCAGGCCCAGCGGCGCGCCCAGGTCGACGTGGTCGCGCGGCGTGAAGTCGAAGGTGCGCGGCTCGCCCCAGCGGCGCAGTTCGCGGTTGGCGGTCTCGTCGGCGCCGTCGGGCACCTCGGGCTGCGGCAGGTTGGGCACGCTCATCAGCATGTGCTGCAGCTCGGCCTGCACCTGCTCCAGCCGCTCGGCCCCGGCCTTCAGGGCGTCGCCGATGCCGCCCACTTCGGCCATCAGGGCGGCGGTGTCCTCGCCGCGGCCCTTGAGCTGGCCGATCTGCTTGCTCAGCGCGTTGCGGCGCGCCTGCTGCTGCTCGGTGGCGGTCTGGATCTGCTTGCGCTCGGCCTCCAGCGCGCGGAAGCGCTCGACGTCGAGGTAGGGCTGGGGGTTGCGGCGGCGCTGCAGCTGCGCCACGACGGCGTCGAGGTCGCGGCGAAGGTGGCTGATGTCGAGCATGGTTCGGTCCTGGTGCGGTGTTCGGGCTTCATGCGACGACGGCGCCTGCTGGGGGCGCCGTCGGCTTCGGGCAAGGGGGTCGCGAAGTCGGCGGGCGTCAGGATCGGGATGACTCGGACGCGGCCGGCGCCACGCCGGCCTCGGCCATGCTGCGGTCGCCCAGCCCGCGCGGCAGCGGGAAGCGCACGTTCTCGACCACGCCGTCCATGCGGCGCACGCTGGTGGCGCCCAGTTCGCGCAGCCGCGCGATCACGGCCTGCACCAGCACGTCGGGGGCCGAGGCGCCGGCCGTCAGGCCCACGCGCTGGCGGCCCTCGAACCACGCCGGCTCCAGCGCGTGCGCGCCCTCGATCATGTGCGCCTCGGTGCCCAGCCGCTCGGCCAGCTCGCGCAGGCGGTTGCTGTTGCTGCTGGTGGGGCTGCCCACCACGATGACCACGTCCACCGCCGGCGCCATCACCTTGACGGCGTCTTGCCGGTTCTGCGTGGCGTAGCAGATGTCCTGCTGCTTGGGCTCGCGCACGTGGGGGAACACGCGCTTGACCTCGGCCAGGATCTCGGCGGCGTCGTCCACCGACAGCGTGGTCTGCGTCACCACCGCCAGCTTGTCCTTGCGCGGCTGCACGCGGGCCACGTCGGCGGCCTCCTCCACCAGGTAGATGCCCTCGGTGAGTTGGCCCATCGTGCCCTCGACCTCGGGGTGCCCCTTGTGGCCGATCATGATGAACTCGAAGCCCTCCTTGGCCAGCTTGGCGACCTCGACGTGCACCTTGGTCACCAGCGGGCAGGTGGCGTCGAAGACCTGGAAGCCGCGGCGCGCCGCCTCGGCGCGCACGGCCTTGGGCACGCCGTGGGCGCTGAACACCAGCGTGGCGCCGGGCGGCACCTCGGCCAGGTCCTCGATGAAGACGGCGCCCTTGGCGCGCAGGTCGTCCACCACGTAGGTGTTGTGCACGATCTCGTGGCGCACGTAGATGGGGGCGCCGTACTTCTGCAGCGCCCGCTCGACGATCTCGATGGCGCGGTCGACGCCGGCGCAGAAGCCGCGCGGCTCGGCCAGCAGGATCTCGCTGAGCGTGGCGGCGGGGTCGGTGTGGTCGGCCATGTCTACAGAACCCCCAGCAGCTTGACGTCGAATCGCACGGCCTGCCCGGCCAGCGGGTGGTTGAAGTCGAACAGCAGCCAGCCCTCGCCCACCTCGCGCACCACGCCGGCGTAGCGGCCCTGGCCGTCGGGCGTGGGGAACTCCACCACGTCGCCCACCGCGTACTCGGCGTCGCGCTCGCCCAGTTCGTGCAGCAGCGCGAGCTTCACGCGCTGCAGCAGCTCGGGGTTGCGCTGGCCGAAGGCCGCGCCCGCGGGCAGCTCGAAGCGCGCCTCGGCGCCCTCTTCCAGGCCCAGCAGCCGCTCCTCGATGGCGGGCGCGAGCTGGCCGGTGCCCAGCGACAGCGTGGCCGGCTTGTCGGCGAAGGTGTCCACCACCGCGCGGCCGTCGGGGCCGGCCAGGCGGTAGTGCAGCGTCAGGAAGGATCCGGGTGCGACGCGCGGGGGCTCGGTGTGGGGCACGGGTGGCTTGGCGGCCCGCCGGGGGCGCCCGGCGGGGGGCGCCTCTCGGGGTGGGCCAATCTGGGTGGAATCCGGGGGCGACGCCCCTCGCATAGACTGCGTCGCAATTCTAAGTCGCCCCCCATGAAGCACCTGCCCGCTGACCAGCGCCCGCGCGAGAAGCTGCTGGCCCGCGGCCCCGCCGCGCTGGCCGACGCCGAGCTGCTGGCGCTGCTGCTGCGCACCGGCACCGCCGGCCAGGGCGTGCTGGCCATGGCGCAGGCAGTGATCGACCGCTGCGACGGCTTCGCCGGCCTGCTGCAGGCCGAGGCGCGCACAGCCCTGGCCGGCGTGCGCGGCCTGGGCCCGGCCAAGCAGGCCGAGCTGCTGGCGGTGGCCGAGATCGCCCGCCGCGCCGTCACCCAGCCGCTGCGCCAGCGCCCGGTGTTCGACCACCCCCAGCGGGTGAAGGAGTTCCTTGCGCTGCAGCTCGACGGGCACGGACAGGAGCACTTCGGCGTGATGTTCCTCGACGCGCAGCACCGGCTGCTGCGCTTCGACATCCTGTTCAGCGGCACGCTGACGCAGACCAGCGTCTACCCGCGCGAGGTGGTGCGCCTGGCCCTGCGCCACAACGCCGCGGCCGTGGTGCTGGCGCACAACCACCCCAGCGGCGTGGCCGAGCCCTCGCGCGCCGACGAGTACCTCACGCAGAGCCTGGCCAGCGCGCTGAAGCTGGTGGACGTGCGCGTGCTCGACCACATCGTCGTGGGCCGCGGGCAGACGGTCTCGCTGGCCGAGCGGGGGCTGATGTGACGCTGCACGCGCGCTCGCTGTCCGACCTGCGCCGCCTGCGCGACAGCCTGGCCGAGCAGCAGCGCCAGCAGCGCGAGGCCGCCGCCACGGCGCTGGCGGCACAGCGCGCGGCCGAGCGTGCGCGGCGCCTCTTCGCCGACGCCGTGGGCCCGGTGACGCCGCTGCAGCCGCACGGCCTGGCCAGCGCGGTGCTGGACGGCGCACGCCCCGAGCCGCTGCCGCGCCAGCGCGAGGCCGACGAGCGCCAGGCGCTGCGGGAGGCCATGTCCGACGAGGTCGACATCGAGAGCCTGCTGCTCACCGACGACGGCCTGAGCTTCCGGCGCGAGGGCGTGGGCTCCGACGTCGTCAACCGCCTGCGCCGCGGCCACTGGTCCATCCAGGGCGAGCTCGACCTCCACGGCCTGCGCCGCGACGAGGCGCGCGACGCGCTGGCGCTGTTCCTGCGTGACAGCCGTCAGCGCGGCTGGCGCTGCCTGCGCGTGGTGCACGGCAAGGGGCACGGCTCGCCGGGGCGCCAGCCGGTGCTCAAGGCCAAGGCACAGCGCTGGCTGGGGCAGAGCGCCGAGGTGCTGGCCTTCACGCAGGCCAGCGGCCCGCAGGGCGGCGCCGGGGCGCTGATCGTGCTGCTGAAGGGCTGATTCATCGCGGCGCGGGCAGCGGCGTGCCCGGCGGCCTGGGGCAGCCGGCCCGGCGCTCGGCCCAGTACAGCACGTTGCCGATCACGGCCACGCTGCCCGAGATGACGACGGAGGCCACCGTCACGACGCCGGCCGTCACCATCAGCGCCACGCAGCCGTCGCCGCTGCAGCTGTGGAAGCCGGGCAGCACCGCCACCTCGAGCGTGATCTGCTTCGTGGCGACGCCGCAGGCGGGGTCGTAGACCTGCTGCGTCTGCGGCACGACCACGCAGCCCGCCAGCGCGAACGACACCACCAGGGCCCCGACGACACGCCTTGCTCGCATCGGTGCATTGTGCGCCCGGCGGGGCGGCAGTCCGGGGGTCCGGCAGCTCAGCGCACCAGCGCCAGCGACAGCGCGGGAACCAGCGCCACCAGCAGCAGCACCAGCAGCATGGCGCCCACGAAGGGCATCGCCCCGGCGAAGATGGACTCCACCGACACCCGGGGGTCGTTGAGCGTGGACTTGACGGTGAAGATCGAGATGCCGAAAGGCGGCGTCAACAGGCCGATCTCCACCGCCAGCACCGTGATCACGCCGAAGTGGATGAGGTCGAAGCCCAGCTGCTGCGCGATCGGCGCCGCGATCGGCGTCATGATCAGCAGGATGGAGCTGCTGTCCAGGATCATGCCCAGGAACAGCACGATGGCCACGTACAGCAGCAGGAAGCCGTAGGGCCCCAGGCCGGCATCGCGCACCAGCTCGGCGATCGCCATCGGCACGCCGGCCACGCTGAGCATGCGGCTGTAGAAGCTGGCGGCCACCAGCAGCACCAGGATGCCCACCGAGACGCTGCCCGTCTCGTGCAGCACCTTCCACAGGTTGGCTGCGCCCAGGCGGCGCCGCGCCGCCGCCACCAGCAGCGCTCCGAAGGCGCCGATGCCGCCGGCCTCGGTGGGCGTGAAGAAGCCGGTGTACAGGCCGCCCAGCACCAGCAGCACCAGCAGCACGATGGGCACCAGCTTGCCGGCCATGGCCGCCGCGCCCAGGCGCGGCTGCTCGACCTGGCGGCGCTGCAGTTCGGCCAGCCGGTCGAGGTCGAACACCTTGCCCGGCAACACCGTGGCCATGAACACGATCATCGCCACGAAGGCCAGCGCCAGCAGGAAGCCGGGGATGACGCCGGCGATGAACAGCTTGCCGATGGACTGCTCGGCGAGCACGCCGTAGATGATCATCAGCAGGCTCGGCGGGATCATCATGCCCAGCACCGAGCTGCCGGCCACCGTGCCGGTGGCGAAGGTGGTGCGGTAGCCGTGGCGCACCATCTCGGGCACCGCCACGCGCGTGAACACCGCGGCCGAGGCGATGGACACGCCGGTGACCGCCGCGAACACCGTGTTCGCGGCCACGGTGGCCACGCCCAGGCCGCCGCGCACCCGGCGCAGCAGCGCCTCGGCGACCTCGAAGGTGTCCTTGCCCACGCCGCCCACGCTGACGAGCAGCCCCATCAGCACGAACAGCGGGATGGTGGCGAAGATGTAGTCGGCCACGCCGTTGTACGAGGCCATGTAGAACAGGCGCATGGCCATCTCGGGGTCCTGCCGGATGAGCCAGATGCCGCCGAAGGCCACCGTGATCAGCGCGATGGCGATGTGCACGCCCAGCAGCACCAGTGCCACCAGGGCGCCGATGAGCAGGCCGCCGATCTGCAGGTCACTCATGGGCGGATCCGGCGTTCGGCTGCGAAGCGCCCCGCAGCAGGGCCGGCACGCACAGCAGGTAGGCCAGCGACGCCATCGCGGCGCCGCCCACCAGCAAGGCGCGGAACGGCCAGGCCGCCATCGTGGCCACGCCCTGCACGCCGAAGTACTCGTCGCCCTGCCAGCTGCGCGCGAGCTCGGGCCAGCCGATGACGGCCAGCCCCGCGAACAGCAGCACGCCCAGCAGCGCGTTGCCGACGTCGAGTGCCTTCACCAGCCCGGGGGCGCGCGCGCCCAGCAGGCGCGGCACGAAGTCGCTGCGCGTCATGCGGCCCGCGCAGATGGCCGCGGCCAGCGTCAGGAACACGATCGAGGCCACCGAGCGCGACGCGAACTCGGCCACGCCGGTGATGGGCGCGTCGAGGAAGTTGCGGCCCACCACGTCGGCCACCACCAGCAGCATCAGCGCCAGGATCCACAGCGTGCCGATGGCGGCCAGCAGCTCGGCCACGCGCCGCAGCGGGTGCGCCGGGGCGGCGGGGCCGCCCTCGGCGCCGGGGTCCACGTCGGCGGCCATCGCCATCAGCGGGCGGCGCGGTCCCAGTCGCGCAGCGGCTTGGCGCCACGCGCGCGGAGCTCGTCGAAGTAGGCGCGCAGCACCACCTTGCCGGGCTCGCCGGTGGCCTGCAGCCAGGGGCCCACGATGTCGGGCAGGTCCTGCACCCACTTCTGCTTGTCGGCGGCGGGCAGGTTGGACACCTGCAGGCCGGCGGCCTTCATCGTCTCCATCGCCGCGGCGGCGGTGCGCGTGACGTGCGCGCCGTGCGCCTTGGACGTGGCCTTGCCCGCGGCGACGAAGGCGTCCTGCACCTCCTTGGGCAGCGCGTCGTAGAAGCGCTTGTTCACGGCCACGCTGCCGAGGTACATGCTGCCGATGTCGACGTTGGTCAGGTACTTGGCCACCTCGTACACGCGCGCCGGGCCGATGCCGCTGGCGAAGGACAGCGCGCCCTGCGTCACGCCGGTCTGGATGTTGGTGTAGTAGGTGGTCAGCGCGCCTTCGACGGGCGTGGCGCCGGTCTGGCGCAGCCAGTTGGCCGAGGTGCCCGGGGCGTTGATCTTCTTGTTCTGCAGAGCCGCCAGGTTGGGGATGGGGAAATTGGTGTACAGGTCGTAGCTGTCGGTGATCAGGCTCGACAGCGGCACCATGTTCTGCGCCGTCCAGCTGTCGCGCAGCGCCGGCAGCGTGGCGTTGAGCTTGTCGAAGATCTCGATCAGCATCTCGTGGTTGTTGGTGGCGAACGGCGTGAAGTACGTGACGTTCTGCAGCGGCATCGCGGAGTTCTCCCACACCGTGCCGACCATGCCCACGTCGACGATGCCGTCGCGCACGGCGGCGCGGGTGTCGGTGAACTTGTAGAGCGTGCCGCCGTAGTTCTCGCGCCAGCGCACGGCGAACTTGTTGCCGCCTTCCTTGAGGATGCGGTCGACCTCGGGCTGGAACACGTTCTTCATGGCGTGCACCCAGATGTTGGTCACCGGGTGGCTGGAGCCGATGTTGACGTTGATGCTCTGCTGCGCCTGCGCCGCCGTGGTGGCCAGGCCGGCGCCGGCCAGCAGGCCGGCGATGACGAAGTTCTTGCGGTTCATGGAGTCTCCGGTGCTCGGCCCTGTGCGCGGGCCCTGGGTGGGTGGGGTGAAGGGTGGGCCCGCTCAGCGGCGGCGGCGCTTCGAGGGCGGCCGCTCGTCGCCGAACAGCTCGACGCTGGCGGCCAGGTAGCCGCGCACGCGGTCGCGCACCAGCGCGGCCTCGTAGCGCTCGGGCGCGGCATCGCTGGTGACGGCCTGGCCGTAGATCCAGCGCCGCATCGCGATGTAGAAGAAGCCGCCGTGCAGGCCGGCCAGCAGCTCGAGCTCGCGCCGCGAGGCCCTGCCGCGGGCGCTGCTGCCGCGGTGGCGGCGCGTCTCGCGCACGAGCCTCGGGAACAGCCGCGCGCGCAGCATCGCGAAGAATCGGTCGGTGATGGAGTGGTCCTCCAGGCCCGAGAACACGAAGATGCGCGTGAACTCGCGCGACAGCGTCTGGTTGACGTAGTCGTCGTAGAAGGCGGTGAGCTTGTCCTCGACATCGATGGAGTCGTCGTCGAGCAGCGCGTCCCACTCGGGCTTCCAGCGGCTCTCGAACAGTTCCTCGTAGACGCGGTCGATCAGCGCCTGCTTGGTGGGGAAGTAGTGGTACAGCAGCGCGTGCGTCACGCCGATGCTGCGCGCCAGGTCGCGCAGCTGCCCGGCGAAGCCGTTCTGCGCGAAGAAGCTCACGGCGCCGTCGAGGATCTGCCGCTCGCGCTCGGCCACGCCCAGGCGGCGGCGCGCCGGCGCCGGGCCGCCCGCGTCGGGCTGGGCCTGGACGTCGGCCTGAAGGCCTCGCTCAGGGTTTTTCTCAAGGCTCACGCTATTTACCGGCGGGTCAACGAACCCCAAAATTGTTGACCGACGGGTCAACAAGAGCACCCGTGGAAACCCGAGACGAAGGTCGCCGCGCGTCGGCCGGCCCGGAGACCGCACGATGGAACTGAACGGCGACGTGCTCGTGGCTGCGCCGCGGGCGCGGGTGTGGGCGGCGCTCAACGACCCCGAGGTGCTTCGCCGCTGCATCCCCGGTTGCGAGGCCATGGTCGCCACCGGCGAGCACGAGATGGCCGCCACCGTGGCCGTGAAGCTTGGCCCGGTGCGCGCCCGCTTCAACGGCCGCGTGCGAATGGAAGACGTGCGCCCCGGCGAGGGCTGCACGCTGCAGTTCGAGGGCCAGGGCGGAGCCGCCGGCATGGCCCGCGGCGCCAGCAGCGTGGCGCTGCACGACGAGCCCGGCGGCACCCGCGTGAGCTACCAGACGCAGGCCTCGGTGGCCGGCAAGTTGGGCCAGGTGGGCGGCCGCATGATCGACGCCGCGGCGCGGCAGATGGCCGACCAGTTCTTCGTGGCCTTCCAGGCCGAGTTGGCACCGATGCCCGCCGAGGCGGCCGAGACCGCGCCCGAGGGCCTGCCCGAGGGCACCGCCGCCGTGGCACCGGCAGCACCCGCCGTGCCGGCCGCCCCTGGCACCGCCCCGTCCGCCACCCCCTCCGCCGCCCCTCCGCCTGCGGCCGCTGCCGCGCGTTCGCACCCTGCGGCGCCCGCGCCCCCGCCGTCCGGCGAGGCTTCGCGCGTGCTGTGGTTCGTGCTCGGCGCCCTGTCCACCGGCTTCGGCGTCTGGCTCGGCCGCGTCCTCTTCAGCTGAAAGGAGCTCCCTCTTGAAAGCCCCCGCCTTCGACTACACGCGCCCACGCACCGCGGACGAGGTCTTCGAGCTGCTGCGCCGCCACGGCGACGACGCGCGCGTCCTGGCCGGCGGGCAGACGCTGCTGGCGACGCTGAACATGCGGCTGTCCGAGCCGAAGCTGCTGATCGACATCACCGGCCTGCCCGGCCTGTCCGACATCGCCGTCCGCGACGGCCGGCTGCACATCGGCGCGCTGGTCACGCACACGGCCATCGAGGGCTCGGGCCTGGTGGCCGAGCACGCGCCGCTGCTGGCCATGGCCGCGCCGCACATCGCCCACCGCGCCATCCGCAACAGCGGCACCTGGGGCGGCTCGCTGGCCTACGGCGACCCGGCCGCCGAGTGGCCCTGCTGCCTGGCGGCGCTGGACGGCACGGTGCACGTGCAGGGCCCGGCCGGCGAGCGCCGCATCGCCGCGACCGACTTCTTCCAGGACCTCTACACCGCCGCGCTGCAGCCCGACGAGATCGTCACCGGCGCCTGCGTGCCCGTGGCGGCGCGGGGCGACTGGTTCGGCTTCGACGAACTCTCGCGCCGCCATGGCGACTACGCCGTGGCCGGCCTGGCCGTGGCCGCCCGCTTCGACGGCGCGGTGGCCACGCGGGTCAACCTGGGTCTGCTGGGCGTCGGCGCCACGCCGGTGCGCGCGCGCCGCGCCGAGGCGCTGCTGGCCGGCAAGGTGCTCGACGCCGCGGCCATCGAGATCGCCGCCACGGCGCTGAGGGCCGAGCTCGACCCGGTCGGCGACCTTACCAGCAACGCCGACACCAAGCGCCACCTGGCCACCGTGCTGCTGCGCCGCCTGCTCGGCGCCGCGCAGGCCGCGCGCAGCGCGCTGGCCGCCTGAACCTCGACTGGCGAACGAACGGGAGAACACCCCCATGGCCGACCAACACCCCATCCACCTCACCGTCAACGGCACGGCCTGCGCGCGCAGCGTGCAGCCCCGCCGCCACCTCGTCGACTTCCTGCGCCAGGACCTCGGCCTCACGGGCTCGCACCTGGGCTGCGAGCACGGCGTGTGCGGCGCCTGCACCGTTGAGCTCGACGGCCGGGTCGTGCGCGGCTGCCTCACGCTGGCCGTGCAGGCCGACGGCCGCCACGTGCGCACCATCGAGGGCCTGAGCGCGGACGGCGACGTGGCCGACCTGCAGCAGGCCTTCATCCGGCACAACGCGCTGCAGTGCGGCTTCTGCACCCCCGGCATGGTCATGGCGGCCAAGGAGCTGCTCGAGACCCGGCCGCAGGCCACGCGCGCCGAGGTGCGCGAGTGGATGAGCGGCAACTACTGCCGCTGCACCGGCTACCACGCCATCGTCGACGCCATCTGCGACACCCTGGCCGAGCGGGCCCGGCAGGCCGCGGCCTGACCCGGGCAGGAGAACGCACCGATGAACACCGTCACGCAAGCCGAGGTCCGCGCCGTCGTCGAGGTGGAGGACCGCCCCGCCGTGGGCCACGACGCGCCGCTGCCGCCCGTCACCGAGGACCCGCGCTACATCGGCACCAGCGCCGAGCGCCCCAGCGCGCGCCGCCTGGTGCAGGGCCAGGGCCAGTACATCGACGACCTCAACCTGCCGCGCATGGTGCACGTGGTGTACTGGCGCAGCCCGCTGGCCCACGCCCGCATCGGCCGCATCGCCACCGAGGCCGCGGCGCGGGCGCCGGGCGTGGTGATGGTGGCCACGGGCGCCGACATCGCCCGCGTCTGCAAGCCCTGGGTGGCCACGCTGGCACACCTGGCCGGCATGAAGAGCGCGCCGCAGTACCCGCTGGCCGTGGAACGCGCCTGCTGGCAGGGCGAGCCCGTGGTGGCCGTGGTTGCCGAGACGCGCGAGCAGGCCGAGGACGCACTGCCGCTGCTGGAGGTGGAGCTCGAGCCGCTGGAGCCGGTGGTCGACATGGAGACGGCGCTCGACCCGGCCACGCCGCTGATCCACCCCGAGCTCGGCGACAACCTGTGCTTCACGCGCAGCCTGAACGTCGGCGCCGTCGACGAGGCCTTCGCGCAGGCCGACGCGGTGGTGGAGACGGTGTTCGAGTTCGGCCGCCATACCGGCGTGACGCTGGAGCCGCGGGCGCAGATCGCCGACTGGAACGCGGCCGAGGGCAAGCTGACGGTGTGGCACGCCTTCCAGGCGCCGCACATGATGCAGGACCTGTACGCGCGGCAGTTCGACCTGCCCGAGCACGCCGTGCGCGTGGTCTGCAAGGACGTCGGCGGCAGCTTCGGCATCAAGGTGCACGCCTACCCGGACGACTTCGCCACCGTGGCGCTGTCGATGATGTGCCGGCGGCCGGTGAAGTTCGTCGCCGACCGCCTGGAGAGCTTCACCAGCGACATCCACGCGCGGCACCACCTGGTGAAGGCGCGCATCGCCGCCAGCCGGGCCGGCGAGATCCTGGCCTTCGACATGGTCGACCTCACCGGCATCGGGCCCTACTCGATGTTCCCGCGCACCAGCGCGATCGAGGGCAACCAGGTCGTCAACCTCGTCGGCGGCCCCTACCGGCACAAGAACTACCGCGCGCACCTGAACGTGGTGTTCCAGAACAAGACGCCGACCTGCCAGTACCGCGGCGTGGGCCACCCCATCGCCTGCGCCGTGACCGAGGGCCTGGTGGACCAGGCGGCGCGCGCCATCGGCATGGACCCGCTGCTGTTCCGCCGGAAGAACGTCATCCCCGACGATGCCTACCCCGCCACCGGCGCCAGCGGCATCAAGCTGGAGGTGCTCAGCCACGAGGCCTGCCTGGCGCGCATCGAGCAGATGATGGACTACCCGCGGCTGAAGGCCGAGGTCGAGCAGCTGCGCACGCAGGGCATCTACCGCGGCATCGGCTTTGCGACGCTGATCGAGCTGACCAACCCCAGCGCGGCGTTCTACGGCGTGGGCGGTGCGCGCATCGCGTCGCAGGACGGCTGCACGATGCGGCTCGACCCCCAGGGCGGCGTGGCCGTGAGCGTGAGCGTGGGCGAGCAGGGCCAGGGCAACGACGGCATCTTCCGCCAGATCGCGGCCGACGCCGTGGGCTTGGACCTCGACCGCGTTCGCCTGATCCTGAGCGACACCGACGTCACGCCCTACGGCGGCGGCACCTGGGCCTCGCGCGGGGCGGGCGTGGGCGGCGAGGCCGTGCTGCTGGCCGGGCAGGTGCTGCGCGCGAACATCCTGAAGACGGCGGCCGTGATCCTGAAGCGCGACGCCGCCGGCCTGCGGCTGCGGCGCGGCGCGGTGGTCGACGCCGCGACCGGCGCCGCGGTGCTGGACCTGGCCGAGCTGGGGCGCATCGCCTACTTCCGATCGGACACCCTGCCGGCCGACTTCACCCCGGAGCTGATGGTGACGCGCCACTACGCGCAGCGAGACTACCCCTTCATCTTCACCAACGGCGTGCAGGCCAGCTACGTGGAGGTCGACCCGGACACCGGCTTCGTCAAGCTGCTGCAGCACTGGGCGGTGGAGGACTGCGGCCGCGTGCTCAACCCGAAGCTGGTGGACGAGCAGATCCGCGGCGCCATCGTGCAGGGCATCGGCGGCGCGCTGTTCGAGGAGTGCCTGTACGACGACGACGGCCTGATGCGCAACGCCAACATGGCCGACTACCTGGTGCCGATGGCCGGCGAGATGCCCGACATCCACGTGGCGCACGTGCAGACGCCCACCCGCAGCAGCCAGCTCGGCGCCAAGGGCGCGGGCGAGGCCGGCACCGCGGGCGCGCCCGCGGCGGTGATGAACGCCATCAACGATGCGCTGGCGCCGCTGGGCGCGCAGGTCTGGAGCCAGCCGGTGACGCCCGAGAAGGTGCTGCGGGCGCTGGGCAAGATTGCTTGACGAAACGACGCGCCCAGCCCGCCCGCGTGAAATCGCGGGCGGTCCTTCGTCAGGCGTTCGGGTCCTTCCGGACCCTCGCGTCCTGACTCAGCCTGACCGGTTCCGCATCCAGTCGGCCGTGCCGTACAGCGCCTCGGCCAGGCGCTGCATGAGTGCCGGCTCCACGCCCTCGTCCTGCATGGCCTGCATCATGCAGCCCATCCACTGGTCGCGCTCGACGCTGCCGATGGCGTAGGGCAGGTGCCGCGCGCGCAGCCGCGGGTGACCGAAGCGCTCGACGTAGTGGTCGGGCCCGCCCAGCCAGCCGCAGAGGAACCAGAACAGCTTGTCGCGGGCGGCGTCCAGCGTCGTGGGGTGCACCGCGCGCAACTGCGCGAAGCGCGGCTCCAGGTCCATCAGGTCGTAGAAGCGGTCGACCAGCGCGCGCACGCCGGGCTCGCCGCCCAGCCGCTCGAAGGGCGTGGGGCCGGCCGGGGCGTCGGCTTCGTCGCTGGCCACGGCCGCCGTCAGGGCGTGACGAGCCGCCGCGCCACCTGCAGCAGCGCCAGCGCCGGCGGCGTGCCGGGCAGCATCTCCAGCAGCAGCTGGCGGCGCAGCACCGACTCGCGCACGGCGGGGTCGGACGGCACCTCGCCGACGAGCTCCAGCCGCACCGGGCTGTCCAGCGTGGGGTTGACGTAGCGGTCCACCACCTGCTGCAGCTGCTGGCGAACGGCACGAGCCTCGCCCGTGCCGCGCACCTGGTTGACGAGAAGGCGGATTTGCCGCCGCCCCTGCGTGGTGGCCAGCACCTTGATGGTGGCGTAGGCGTCGGTCAGCGAGGTCGGCTCGGGAGTGGCCACCACCAGCACCTGGCCGGCCAGGCCCACGGTGTACAGAACCACGTCGGAGATGCCGGCGCCGGTGTCGAGCAGCACGTGGTCGAAGCGCGGCGCGACCTCGTCGATCACGTGCTGGAGCTTGTCGCGCACCTCGGGCGTCATGCGCGAGTACTCGACCATGCCCGAGCCCGCCAGCAGCACGTGGAAGCCGCCCGGGGCCGGCAGCACGGCCTCGGGCAGCGAGGCCTTGCCGGTGAACACGTCGTGCAGCGTGACCTTGGGAAACAGGTTCAGCACCACGTCGAGGTTGGCCAGGCCCAGGTCGGCGTCGAGCACCAGCACCTTGCGGCCGTGGCGGGCCAGCGCCGCGGCCAGGTTGGCCGAGACGAAGGTCTTGCCGACGCCACCCTTGCCGCTGGTGACGGCCATGATGTGCGACGGCGGCGCCGCGCGCCTGGCGGGGCTGGCCGACGGGGCTGGGGCGCTCGTCATTCTTGGTCCTGGATCTGGAAGCTTTCGAACAGCAGGCGTTTTTCCTCGCTGCTGACGACCGACATCGCCGAGGGCTCCAGCCGCACGAGGTTGCGGCCCTGGGTCTTGGCCTGGTAGAGCTGCTGGTCGGCGCGCTCCTTCCAGAGCGCGGGCGTCGAGCGCACCCACTGCGGCGCGAAGGCGCCGCCGATGCTGATGGTGACCGTGATTTCCTGGCGCGAGGGCTGCAGCAGGATGGGCATGCGCTCGACGCGGCGGCGGATGCGCTCGGCCACCGTCAGGCCGAAGGCGCTGGCGCAATTGGGCAGGATGATGGCGAACTCCTCGCCGCCGACGCGCGCGACGAGGTCCATGGGGCGCACGCTGTCCATCAGCGCCGAGGCCACGGCCCGGATGACCTGGTCGCCGGCGGCGTGGCCGTGGGTGTCGTTCACGCGCTTGAAGTGGTCGATGTCCAGCGCCAGCAGCAGCGCCGGCTCGCCGCTGCGGGCGACGCGGTCGACCTCGCGCTCCAGCGCCATCTCGGCGGCGCGGCGGTTGGCCAGGCCGGTGAGCGCGTCGCGGCTGGACAGTTCCACCAGGCGGTCGATCATGGCCTGCTGCCACGCCGGCGTGGCCGGGTCGCCCGGCGGCGGCGCCTGCCCGGCGTGCGCCAGCAACTGCAGCGCCTGCTCGAAGTGGAGCTCGGGCGCGGCCGCGGCGGCGGAGGGGCGTGGGTTGGACAAGTCCCGGGGGCGGCCACGGCCGCCCGGCTTCACAAGTGGGGCATTCAGTCTAGCAGCGGCCCCCGGGGCCCCGGCACGGCCAATAGAGCGGCTGCGGCCGCCCTGTTCCGCGCATCGCCGCCGGCCCCGACTGGCCACACTGGGCCCGTGACGCCTGCCGCCCTGCCCCCCCTGACGCCCGCCCCGGCCCTGCCGGCGGAGACGGAATACACGCTCACCCCGGCCGACTTCGAGCGCATCCGCAGGCTCATCTACGAGCGCGCCGGCATCAGCCTGCACGCCGGCAAGCAGGCCATGGTGTACAGCCGCCTGTCGCGCCGCCTGCGCGAGACACGCCACGGCTCCTTCGCCAGCTACCTGGACCGGCTCGAGCGCGGCGGCAGCGAGTCGGAGTGGCAGGAATTCGTGAACTGCCTGACGACCAACCTGACCGCCTTCTTCCGCGAGGAACACCACTTCCACGCCCTGGTGGACGACCTGCGCGCCCTTGCCGGCCGCAGCGGCGGCCGGCCGCCGCGGCTGTGGTGCAACGCCGCGAGCACCGGCGAGGAGCCGTATTCGCTGGCCATGACGGTGGTGGAGACACTGGGCGTCTCGGCCCCCGCGCAGCTGCTGTGCACGGACATCGACACCAAGGTGCTGGCCAAGGCCCAGCGGGGCGTGTACCCGACCGACGCCCGCGGCCTGAGCCCCGAGCGGCTGAAGCGCCACTTCCTGCGCGGCACCGGCAGCAACGCCGGCAGCATCCGCGTCAAGCCCGAGCTGGCGCGGCTCGTCGAGTTCCGTCCCTTCAACCTGATGAGCACCAGCTGGTCGACACTGGGCGAGCCCTTCGACGTCGTGTTCTGCCGCAACGTGATGATCTACTTCGACGGGCCCACCCAGCGCCGCGTGCTCGAGCGCATCCACGGCGTCACGCGGCCCGGGGCGCTGCTGTACGTGGGCCACTCCGAGAATTTCAACGATTCGCGGGACATCTTCCGCCTGCGCGGCAAGACGATCTACGAGCGCGTCTAGCGCCGCGGGGCCGCCGGCTCAAGCGACCGGCCACCCAAGCCGATAGCACATCCGGAGCCTCCATGCCCGCCGCCCCCCGCACCGTCCTGCCCGCCCCGGTTGCGCCGCCGCCGCGCCCGGCTGCCTCCAGCCGCCTGGAGCGCCTGCGGGCCCGGCCGCGCCGGCCCGGCGAGGCCGGGTTCTTCTTCTGGGACGCCCACTTCGGCAACGACGCCGTCAAGGTGCTGCCGGGCGAGTTCTTCGTCCACGACGAGGACATCCTCGTCATGACGACGCTGGGCTCGTGCATCGCCGCCTGCCTGTGGGACCGCGAGAAGCGCGTCGGCGGCATGAACCACTTCCTGCTGCCGGCGGCCGCACCCGGGGCCGGCGGCGGTGCCGACGGCGGCCGCTACGGCAGCTACGCCATGGACCTGCTGATCGGCGAGCTCGTCAAGCGCGGGGCCACCCGCGCCACGATGGAGGCCAAGGTCTTCGGCGGCGGCGCCGTCATCAGCGGCATGAACAGCATCAACGTCGGCGAGCGCAACACCGCCTTCGTGCTGGACTACCTGCGCACCGAGCGCATCACCGTGGTCAGCAAGGACGTGCTCGACATCTATCCGCGCAAGGTGTGCTTCCTGCCGGCCAGCGGCAAGGCCATGGTCAAGCGCCTGGCCAGCGCCAACACCGAGGCGCTGGCCGCCCTGGAACTGGCCGCTGCGCAGCGCGCCGCGCCGTCGGCCGGCACCGGCGGCAGCGTCGACCTCTTCTGAACCCGCCCGGACGACCGACCATGCCCGGCCCCAAGATCCGCGTCCTCGTCGTCGACGACTCCGCGCTGGTGCGCGGCCTGCTCACCGAGATCATCGACCGCCAGCCCGACATGTGCTGCGTGGGCGCCGCCGCCGACCCCCTGGTGGCGCGCGAGATGATCCGCACCCACAGCCCCGACGTCATCACGCTCGACGTGGAGATGCCGCGCATGGACGGGCTCGACTTCCTGTCGCGCCTGATGCGGCTGCGGCCGATGCCGGTGGTGATGGTGAGCACCCTCACCGAGCGCGGCGCCGACGTCACGCTGAAGGCACTGGAACTGGGCGCCGTGGACTTCGTCGCCAAGCCCAAGATCGGCGTGGCCGACGGCCTGCGCCAGCTGGGCGCCGACATCACCGAGAAGATCCGCGCCGCCGCGCGCGCGCGTGTCGCGCGCCGGCCCGGGCCTCCGGCCGCCGCGCCGGGCGTGCCGCCGCCGATGCCGCCCCCGCCCATGGCCCAGCTCGGCCGGCTGTCCACGGAGAAGATCATCTTCATCGGCGCCTCGACCGGCGGCACCGAGGCCACGCGCGAGCTGCTGGCCGAGATGCCGGCCGACAGCCCCGCGGTGATGATCACGCAGCACATGCCGCCGGGCTTCACCAAGAGCTACGCGGCCCGGCTGGACAGCCTGTGCCGCATCCGCGTGGCCGAGGCCCGCGACGGCGAGCGCGTGCTGCCAGGCCACGCCTACGTCGCTCCGGGCGGCTTCCACCTCAGCGTGGAACGCTCGGGCGCCAACTACGTGGCCCGCGTGACCGACGGCGACCCCGTCAACCGCCACAGGCCCAGCGTCGAGGTGCTGTTCGACAGCGCCGCGCGCGTGGTCGGGCGCAACGCGCTGGGCGTGATGCTCACCGGCATGGGCGCCGACGGCGCGCGCGCGATGAAGACCATGCGCGACGCCGGCAGCTTCAACCTCGTGCAGGACGAGGCCAGCTGCGTGGTGTTCGGCATGCCGCGCGAGGCCATCGCGCACGGCGCGGCGCACGAGGTGCTGCCGCTGAACCGCATCGCGCCACGGCTGCTGGAGTGGCTGCGCACCAACGCCGGCGTGTCCACGCGGGTGTAGCGCCCCGCGGTGTGGCCGCGGCTCAGCGGGCTGGCAGCACGAACAGCGCGGTCAGGTCCGACAGGAAGTCGAAGCCGCGCGCCGTGGGCTGCAGCCACTCGTCGGCCGTGCCCTCGCCGCGCACCTGCAGCAGGCCGCGCTCGCGCGCGCGCTGCAGCGGCCGCAGCACGGCCGACAGCGGCAGGCCCGTGCGCTCGGTGAACAGCCGCAGCGGGAAGCCGTCCTTCAGGCGCAGCGCGTTCATCATGAACTCCAGCGGCAGCTCGGCGCGCGCCGGCTCGTGCTGGTTGCTCACGGCGCGCCCCTCCAGGGCCCGGGCCATGTAGGTGGCCGGATCGCGCCAGCGCACCTGGCGCAGCACGCGCTCGGGGAAGCTCAGCTTGCCGTGCGCCCCGGCACCGATGCCGAGGTAGTCGCCGAAGCTCCAGTAGTTCAGGTTGTGCGCGCAGCGGTGGCCCTCGCGCGCGAAGGCGCTCACCTCGTAGCGCGCCAGGCCGGCGGCGGCGGTGCGCTCGTCGATCAGGTCGAGCATCTCGCTGGCCAGGTCGTCGTCGGGCAGCTCGGGCGGCTGCACGGCGAACAGCGTGTTCGGCTCGATGGTCAAGTGGTAGATCGACAGGTGCGGCGGCGCGAACGACAGCGCGGCGTCGAGCTCGGCGGCCAGCTGCGCCGGCGTCTGGCCCGGCAGCGCGTACATCAGGTCCAGGTTCCAGGTGTCGAAGGCCTCGGCGGCCTCGGCCACGGCGGCGCGGGCCTGCGCAGCATCGTGCACGCGGCCCAGCCGCGCGAGCGCGGCGTCGTCGAAGCTCTGCACGCCGACCGACAGCCGCGTGACCCCGGCGTCGCGGAAGGCGCGGAAGCGCTCGCGCTCGAAGGTGCCGGGGTTGGCCTCGAGCGTGACCTCGCAGCCGGGCTCCAGCGGCAGCCGCGCGCGCACGGCGCCCAGCAGCCGGTCGATGGTCGCCGGTTCGAACAGGCTGGGCGTGCCGCCGCCCAGGAAGACGCTGGCGATGCGGCGGCCCCACACCAGCGGCAGGCTGGCCTCGAGATCGGCCACCAGGGCCTCGACGTAGCGGCCCTGCGTGGCGGCGTCGAGCTGCGCCGTGCCATGGCTGTTGAAGTCGCAGTACGGGCACTTCTTCAGGCACCAGGGCAGGTGCACGTACAGCGCCAGCGGCGGCGGCGCGGGCAGGCGCAGCGTGCCGGGCCGCAGGAAGTGCCCGGGCGAGAGGTCCGGCGCCGGCGCGGCGGCGTCGGCCGCGGCCGGCCGCACCGGCGGCAGCGGCCGCGTCACAGGCCCCAGACCTCGCGCAGCTGCTGCACCAGCAAGGCCATCGCCCGCGCACGGTGGCTGTGGGCGTTCTTGGTGGCCGCGTCGAGCTCGGCCACGGTGCGGTCGAGCTCGGGGATGAACATCAGCGGGTCGTAGCCGAACCCGCCCGCACCGCGGGGCTCGGCCAGGATGCGGCCAGGCCATCGGCCGACGGCCACCAGCGGCTGCGGGTCGGCGGCGTGCCGCACCGCCACCAGGGTGCTGAGGAAGAACGCGCGGCGCTGCCCGGGGGCCGGGCTGGCCGCCAGCTCGCGCAGCAGCCGCTCGTTGTTGCGCGCGTCCTGCTCGCGGCGCGTGGCCTCGCGGTCGGCCTGCGGCGCGACGAGGCCGCCGTAGTGCGCCGAGATCACGCCGGGCGCGCCGCCCAGCGAATCCACGCACACGCCGGAGTCGTCGGCCAGCGCGGCCCCACCGCTGGCCGACGCGGCGTGGCGCGCCTTGGCCAGCGCGTTCTCGATGAAGGTGCCGTGCGGCTCGTCGGCCTCGGCGATGCCCAGCACGCCCTGCGGCACCAGCGTCAGGTCGAGCCCGCCGAGCAGGGCCTGCAGCTCCGAGAGCTTCTTGGCGTTGTTCGACGCCAGCACGAGGCGCATCGCGCGCGCTCCGCGTCAGGCCAGGCCCAGCGCGCGGCGCTGCGCCAGCACCAGCTCGGCGATGCCGCGGCTGGCCAGCGCGAGCATCTCGTCCATCTCGGCGCGGCTGAAGGGCACGCCCTCGGCCGTGCCCTGCACCTCGACGAAGCCGCCCGAGCCCGTCATGACCACGTTCATGTCGGTGTCGCAGGCCGCGTCCTCGGTGTATTCCAGGTCGAGCAACGGCGTGCCCTCGACGATGCCCACCGAGACGGCCGCCACGGCATCGCGCAGCGGGCTGCGGGCGATGCGACCCTGGCCCAGCAGCCAGCTCACGGCGTCGTGCGCCGCCACCCAGGCGCCGGTGATGGCCGCCGTGCGCGTGCCGCCGTCGGCCTGCAGCACGTCGCAGTCCAGCGAGATCGTGCGCTCGCCCAGGGCCTTCAGGTCGACCACCGCGCGCAGGCTGCGGCCGATGAGACGCTGGATCTCCTGCGTGCGGCCGCTCTGCTTGCCCTTGGCCGCCTCGCGGTCGGAACGCGTGTGCGTGGCCCGCGGCAGCATGCCGTACTCGGCCGTGACCCAGCCCTCGCCGCTGCCGCGCTTGTGCGGCGGCACCTTCTCTTCCACCGACGCCGTGCACAGCACGCGGGTGGCGCCGAAGCTCACGAGCACCGAGCCCTCGGCGTGCTTGGTGTAGCCGCGCTCGAGGCTCACGGGGCGAAGGGCGTCGGCGGCGCGGTGGGCAGAACGGATGAAGGTCATGAACGGAGATCCCGATAAGGCGCTGGATTGTCGTCCGTCTGACGGGAGCCCCCTCCTGGAGGGGGCTGGGGGGAGCCCTGTGTCAGGCCGAAGGCCTTCCAGCGGCCGTCAGCGCTTCCGCGCCGACGACCTCTGGATGGCCTCGTTGATCTCGCGGATCGAGCGCTCGATCTCCTCGTCGTCGAGCTCGTCGCCGCCGCTGGCGTCGCCGCCGAGGCTGGCCTGGATGGTGCTGGCGAACACGTCGTCGGCCAGGGAATCGGTGCTCACGCCGGCGGCGTCGACGTCCTCGGCCGCTTCCCATTCCACGGCCAGCACGGTGACGTTGTCGCTGCGGTCGCCGGCCACACGCAGCGCGCGCTCCACCAGCTCGGGCACGGCGTCGGAGATGGGGCGCGTGGCCAGGATGTCGGTGATGATGGGGTCGGACACGCTGCCCCACAGCCCATCGGAGCAGAGCATGACCTTGTCGCCCGGCCGCACCAGCAGCGGGCCGGCGGTGTCGACCACCGGGCGGCCGGGGCTGCCCAGGCAGGTGAACAGCACGTTGCGGTTCACCTTGTCGGGCAGCGGCACGACCTGGGACATGGTCTGCGCCAGCTCGCTGTAGCTGTGGTCGCGCGTGCGCGCCACGAGCTTGTCGCCGCGCACCAGGTACAGGCGCGAGTCGCCGCAGTGCGCCCAGTACGCCGCGTTGCCCTGCAGCAGGCAGGCCACGACGGTGGTGCGCGGCGTGTCCATCAACGCCCGCTCGGTGGCGTAGCGCAGCAGCTGGTGGTGGCCGGCGATGATGGCGTCGTGCAGGAAGCGCAGCGGCTCGGCCAGGCGTGGCTTGGCCTCGCGCTGGAAGTGGGCCGACAGCGTCTGCAGCGCCAGCTGCGAGGCCACCTCGCCCTCGGGGTGGCCGCCCATGCCGTCGGCCAGCGCGAACAGGCCCGACTCCCGCGTGTAGCTGTAGCCCATGCGGTCTTCGTTCTTGTCGCGGCCGCCGCGGCGGCTGACCTGGTAGACGGAGAAGCGCATGCGGCTGGCCTGCCGGGGCTCAGGGCTTGGCGCCCGTCTTGATGGTTTCCAGCTGCAGCTTCAGCCGCTCGGAGAAGCTCAGCTTGGTGTAGCGGCGCTCGGTCTCGCGGGACAATTCCTTCTGCAGCGCGAACACGCTCTGCGGCCGGCTCAGCGGATCGAGGCTCATGCACCACTCCGTGACCTCGATGAGGTTGTCGGAGTACACGTTGCGCAGCCTCGAAAGGCTCAGCGCCAGGCGGTCCTTCTCGATGCGCTGGGGCGCGTCGTTCGGCGGATAGCCCTGCATGCAGGCGTAGATGCAGGCGCCGATGGCGTAGATGTCCGTCCAGGGGCCGAGCGAGCCGTCGCGGCGGTACATCTCGGGCGCCGCGAAGCCCGGGGTGTACATCGGGCGGATGAAGTTGCCTTCCTTGCTGAGCACCTCGCGCGCGGCGCCGAAGTCCAGCATCACCGCCTTGTTGTCGTTGGTAATGAAGATGTTGGCCGGCTTGATGTCCAGGTGCAGCATCTTGTGCTGGTGCACGATGCGCAGGCCGCGCAGGATCTCGTCGAACAGGCTGCGGATGGTGCTCTCGCGGAACACCTTGTCGCGCTTGAGGTCGCGGGCGGTGACGATGAAGTCCTGCAGGGTGTCGCCCTGCAGGTAGTTCATCACCATGTAGACGGTCTCGTTCTCGCGGAAGAAGTTCAGCACCGAGACCACGCTCGGGTGGCTGATCTGCGCGAGGCTTCGGCCTTCCTCGAAGAAGCTCTTCAGGCCCAGGCGGTACAGCGGCTGCTTGTCGGGCTTGACGCGGGGCGTCAACTCGCCGGCCGAGCGCTCGGCCAGCGAGGCCGGCAGGTACTCCTTCACCGCCACGAGGTTGCGGCTGCCGTCTTCGGCCAGGTAGACGACCCCGAAGCCACCGGCCGCGATCTTCTTGACGACCGTGTAGCCGCCCACCACGGTGCCCGAAGGCAAAGGCGCAGGCTTGGGCTTGGACGACATAATCGCCGCGGCTTCCTTCAGGGGTGATTGGATGGCGGTTTATAGCATGACGGGGTACGCGATCGCGGCCTCGGCGGCACCCTCACGCGAGGGCGCGAAGGGTGCCGCGGTGGCCTCCGTCACGGTCGAGGCGCGCTCCGTCAACGGCCGCTTCCTTGACCTGTCCTTCCGCCTGCCGGACGAGCTGCGCGGCCTGGAGCCGGCGCTGCGCGACCGGCTCACCGCCGCCTTCCGGCGCGGCAAGGTGGAACTGCGCATCGCCACGGCGCGGGAAGGGGATTCGGCGCTGCCGCAGCCCACGCCCGAGCAGCTCGACCGCCTGGCCGATCTGCAGGGCCTGGTCGCCGGACGGCTGCCGCAGGCGCGGCCGCTGTCGGTGAACGAGGCCCTGAACTGGTGCCGCGGCGGCGCCGGGCACGAACGGCTGGACGAACCCGCCCTGGAGGCGGCCGCGCGCTGCATCGAGGGCCTGCGCGAGGCCCGGGCCCGCGAAGGCGCGCGCCTGGCCGGCGTGCTGATGGAACGGGTGACCCGGCTGCGCGAGCTGGCGGCGCAGGCGCGACCGCTGGTGCCGCAGGTGGTGCAGCGCCAGCAGGCGCGCTTCCTTGAGCGCTGGCACGAGGCCCTGGCGGCCGCCCCTGGCGGGCAGGCCCTGCCGGCGGAGGCCCTGCACGAACGCGCCATGGCCGAGGCCGTGGCCGTGGCGATCCGCATCGACGTGGCCGAGGAGCTGGCCCGGCTGGCCTCGCACCTGGACGAGATCGAGCGGCTGCTGCGGGCCGGCGGCGAACTCGGCAAGCGGCTGGAGTTCTTGATCCAGGAACTGCAGCGCGAGGCCAACACCTTCGGCAGCAAGAGCGCCGCGATGGAGCTCACGGCGATCGCCGTGGAGATGAAGGTGGCGGTGGAGCAGATGCGGGAGCAGGTGCAGAACATCGAGTGAGCGCACCCTGCGCCCGGCGGCTCCTCAGGCGCCCTGCTGCCGCCTCAGCGTGGGCAGCCCCACCCCCGCGGCCTCGAAGCCGCCGTCGGCGGCCAGCACCTGGCCGTTGATGTAGCTGGCCTCGCCGCTGCACAGCCAGCACACCGCGGCCGCGATCTCGTCGACCGTGCCGTAGCGGTTGAGCGGGATCACGTCGTGGTAGTCCGACCGGATGGCCACCGTGTGCACGAGCTTGGCCATGTCGGTGTCCACCGGGCCGGGCGCCACGGCGTTGACGCGGATGCCCTGCGTGCCCAGTTCCACCGCGTGCTGCCGCGTCAGCTGGATCAGCGCCGCCTTGCTGGTACCGTAGGCCACGCGCAGCGTGCTGGCGCGCAGGCCCGAGATGCTGGCGATGTTGACCACCGCGCCACCGCCGCCGGCCAGCATCAGCGGCGCCGCGGCCTGCGTGCACAGGAAGGCGCCGTGCAGGTTGACGGCGAGCACGCGGGCGAACTCCTCGTGGGTGGTCTGCAGCGTGGGCTTGAACACGGCGATGCCGGCGTTGTTGACCAGGGCGTCCAGGCGCCCGTAGCGCTCGCCCACGGCAGTCACCGCGCGCGCCACGTCGGCCTCGACCGAGACGTCGCCGCCCAGCGCCAGCACGCGCGCCGGATCGGCCAGCGCGGCCTCGGTGGCGGCCAGCGTGGCGGTGTCGATGTCCAGCAACGCCACGGCGTGCCCCTGTGCCAGGAAGCGCCTGGCGATGGCCAGCCCGATGCCGCGGGCACCGCCCGTCACCAGCGCCACCCGTGTCGAAGTCGTCCTCATGGGTTCTCCTGCGAATCTCCGTCGATGATGCCTTCGGGCGCCGGCCCATGGCCTTGGGGGAAAATCCGGCCATGGAGACACCCGGCAACCTGTTCTGCGTGGCCGCGCCCAGCGGCACCGGCAAGTCCAGCCTCGTGAAGGCGCTGCTGGAACTCGACTCGCGCCTGGCGGTGTCGGTGTCGCACACCACGCGCCGACCCCGCGGCCAGGAACTCGACGGCCGCGAGTACCGCTTCATCGACGAAGCCGCGTTCCGCGCCATGGTCGCGCGCGGCGAGTTCTTCGAGTGGGCCGAGGTGCACGGCAACCTCTACGGCACCAGCCGCAAGGCCATCCAGGAGCGGCTGGAGCACGGCGAGGACGTGGTGCTGGAGATCGACTGGCAGGGCGCGCTGCAGATCAAGCAGCTGTTCCCGCACGCGGTGCTGATCTTCATCCTGCCGCCGAGCTGGGACGAGCTGATGCAGCGCCTGAACCGCCGCGGCGAGGACACGCCCGAGGTCATCGCCACCCGCATGGCCAATGCCCGCGTCGAGGTGGCACAGGCGCGGCACTTCGACTTTGTTATCATCAACAGCTTGTTCGAGACGGCGCTTTTCGACCTGAAGACGGTCGTCCACAGCCAGCGCCTGAGGTACGCCGCCCAGTTGCGCAACCGCTCCCAGGTGTTCGCCGCTCTGGGCCTGGTCTGAAACCACTCCCCCTCCCGAGACGCCCATGGCCCGCATCACTGTCGAAGACTGCCTCGATAAGATTCCCAACCGCTTCCAGCTCGTGCTGGCGGCCACCTACCGCGCCCGCATGCTCAGCCAGGGCCACGCGCCCCGGATCGAGACCAAGAACAAGCCCGGCGTGACCGCGCTGCGCGAGATCGCCGCCGGCGAGGTGGGCATCGAGATGCTGCGCAAGGTGCCGGTCTGAGGCCTTCGCCGTCTTGAAGCCGAGGGCGCCTGCGGGGCGCCCTCGTCGTTTCGGTGGCCTGTCTTGGGAGCGGGCGACCTTCCGCGCTAAATTCCGGGCATGAGCCTGCGCTCCCTCGCCGCCGAACTGCTGCCTGCCGCGTTGCAGGGCCTGCAGCGCGCGCCGCTGGCGCCGGCCGACCTGGCCCCGGGCCCCGAGGCCAGCAGCTTCGCGGCGCTGCAGGGCAAGCTGGGCTACCTGGGCAAGGCCGACCTCAGGCTGGTGCGCGAGGCCTACAAGTTCGCCGACGAGGCCCACCTGGGCCAGTTCCGGGCCACCGGCCAGCCCTACATCACGCACCCCATCGCGGTGGCCGGGCTGTGCGCCGACTGGAAGCTCGACGCGCAGGCCATCATGGCCGCGCTGATGCACGACACCATCGAGGACCAGGGCGTCACGAAGAGCGAGCTGATCGAGAAGTTCGGCGCCCCCACGGCCGAGCTGGTGGACGGGCTGACCAAGCTCGACAAGCTGCAGTTCAACACGCGCGAGGAGAGCCAGGCCGAGAGCTTCCGCAAGATGCTGCTGGCGATGGCGCGCGATGTGCGCGTCATCCTCATCAAGCTGGCCGACCGCCTGCACAACATGCGCACGATGCAGGCGATGGTCCCGGCCAAGCGCCAGCGCATCGCGCGCGAGACGCTCGACATCTACGCGCCCATCGCCCATCGCCTGGGCCTGAACGCGATGTACCGCGAGCTGCAGGAACTGTGCTTCGAGATGCTGCACCCGTGGCGGCACGCGGCGCTGTCCAAGGCCGTCAAGCGCGCGCGCGGCAACCGCCGCGACATCGTCGAGCGCGTGCAGCGCGACGTCGAGAAGGCCTTCGCCCAGCACAAGCTGAAGATCCAGGTCTCGGGCCGCGAGAAGACGGTCTACAGCATCTACCGCAAGATGCGCGAGAAGCACGCCGGCTTCGCGCAGGTCTCCGACATCTTCGGCTTCCGCATCGTCGTGCCCACGCTGACCGACTGCTACGTGGCCCTGGGCGTGCTGCACCAGCTGTACAAGCCGGTGCCCGGGCGCTTCAAGGACTACATCGCCATCCCCAAGGCCAACGGCTACCAGAGCCTGCACACCACCCTGGTGAGCCCGCTGGGCACCGCGGTGGAGTTCCAGATGCGCACCGAGGCCATGCACGCCGTGGCCGAGGCCGGCGTGGCGGCGCACTGGCTGTACAAGGTCGGCGACAAGGGCGCCGGCCCCGACAGCCGGCTGTCGAGCATGTGGCTGCAGAGCCTGCTCGACATCCAGGACGAGACGCGCGACGCCGCCGAGTTCCTGGAACACGTGAAGATCGACCTCTACCCCGACGCGGTCTACGTCTTCACGCCGCGCAGCAAGATCCTGGCGCTGCCGCGCGGCGCCACGCCGGTGGACTTCGCCTACGCCATCCACTCCGACGTCGGCGACCACACCGTGGCCGCCAAGGTCAACGGCGAGCCGGCCGCGCTGCGCACCGAGCTCAAGAGCGGCGACGTCGTCGAGATCATCACCGCGCCCGGCGCCAAGCCCAACCCGGGCTGGCTGGCCATGGTGCGCACGGGCCGCGCGCGCAGCAAGATCCGCCACTACCTGAAGACGCTGGAGACCGACGAGTCGCGCGCGCTCGGCGAGAAGCTGCTGGGCCAGGCGCTGCGCGCCGAGGGCCTGCAACTGCCCAGCGCCGACCCCGGCGACGAGGCCGCCGTCGCGCTGTGGCAGCAGCTGGCACGGTGGGGCGGCAATCGCAACCGCGGCGAGTTGCTCGTCGACGTGGGCCTGGGCCGCAAGATCGCGGTCATCGTGGCCAAGCGGCTGGCGCAGTTCATGGCCGAGGCCGGCATCAAGCCCGACGCCGTGACGCTGAGCCTGACGCGCTTTGCCACCGACGAGGCGCCGGCGCAGGGCGTGGTGTTCATCGACGGCAGCGAAGGCAACTCCATCCAGTTCGCGGCCTGCTGCCGGCCCATCCCGGGCGACCCCGTCGTGGGCTACCTCGGCCGCGGCGAAGGGCTGCTGGTGCACACCGCCGACTGCCCCACCGGACGACGCCTGTACGAGCGCGACAGCGAGCGCTGGATGCAGGTCGAGTGGGCCGAGGAACTGGTGCGCCCCTTCGACACCAGCCTGCACGTGCTGGTGCGGAACGGCAAGGGCGTGCTGGCGCAGGTGGCCTCGGCCGTCAGCAGCGCCGAGGCCGACATCGTGCACATCGACATGGACCCCGAGCCCGCCGAGGAGCAGATCGAGCTGCGGCTCATCGTCAGCGTGCGCGACCGCGTGCACCTGGCCGACGTGCTGCGCACGCTGCGGCGATCGCCGGTGGTCAGCCGCGTCTCGCGCTACCGCCAGGGCTGATCGCGTTCAGCCGCCCGGCGCCGGGTAGTCCACCTTCAGCACCTCGATCGTCTCGCGGCCGCCGGGCGTGAGCAGCTGCACCTCGTCGCCCTCGCGGGCCTTGATCAGCGCGCGGGCGATGGGCGCGATCCAGCTCACCTCGCCCTTCAGGCTGTCGGCCTCGTCGATGCCCTTGATGGTGATGGTCCGCTGCTCGCCGCGCGCGGTGGCGTAGGTGACGGTGGCGCCGAAGAAGACCTGGTCGCTGCCGTGGTGCAGGCTGGGGTCCGCCACCTCGGCGATGTCCAGCCGCTTGGTGAGGAAGCGGATGCGGCGGTCGATCTCGCGCAGGCGCTTCTTGCCGTAGAGGTAGTCGCCGTTTTCGCTGCGGTCGCCGTTCTTGGCGGCCCAGGACACCACCTCCACGACCTTGGGGCGCTCGCGCTCGATGAGTTCCACGAGCTCGTGGCGCAGCCGCGCGTAGCCCTGCGGCGTGAGGTAGTTGCGGGCTCCGGGCGGCAGCGGGGGCAGGCCGGCGGCTTCGTCGTCGTCCTCGTCGCCGGCGGGCTCCTTGACGAAGGCCTTGTTCACGGGCGCCGGGCCGTGTGCGCTCAGCGCACGGTGTTGAAGGTCAACAGCGCCGCGCCGAACTCGTCGGCGCACGGGGCCGCGCCGGCGGGGCACTGGGGCACGCCTGCCAGCATCGAGCCCGGGCCCGTCCAGGCCCGCAGCAGCTGCGTGGCGGCATCGCCGCCCGCGAACACCTTCACCATGTCGGCCGGCTTGGGCGCCATCGCGCCGAAGTCGCGCGGCAGCGCCGACACCAGCACCAGCAGGCGGCTCGTGCCCAGCGGCTCGGCCGCCGGAAGCGTGAACCTGTCCTCGTTGGGGAAGCTGTAGGTCTGGCCCTTGCGCACGCGCACGCTGGGCGACCGGGTGTTCGGGACCACCAGCGCCAGCGAGCCGTCGGCGTTCTGGCCGATGACGTAGAGGTGACCGTCGCGCTCGGCCGTGACGCGGAAGCGGACCTGGTCGCCCGCGCCGATGCTGAGCTCGGTCTTGGGCGCCTCGGCCTTGATACCGAAGCCCGCCGTCTGGCCCTGCAGGATGCGGTCGAACTCGCGCTGCGGATCGAAGACTGGTGCCGGGGGCGGTGCCGGCGGCGGCGCCACGGGTGCCGGGGCGGCGACCGGCGCCACCGCCACCGGCGAGGGGGCCGGGCCCGGGGCCGGCTTCGACATCATCGTCCAGGCGCCGAAGCCCGCCGCGGCCACCACCACGGCACCGATGCCGATGCCGACTGCGGCCGAGCCGCCCTTGCGGGGCTGCGCCTCGGGCGACCCGGCGACTGCCGCGGCCGCCGGCTGCGGCGGCGTGGGCCGCTGCGGTGCGGGCTGCGGGGCAGGCACGGGCTGCGCCACGGGCGCGGCGT
>CAIKLM010000038.1 GCA_903828235.1 uncultured beta proteobacterium
GCCGCCGGCGGCACCGTCGCCGCCCGTGCCGCCGGCCCGCCTGGCGCCGCTGGGGCCGGCTGTCGCGCTGGCCCCGGCCACGCCGGCGCGCAACTGGAACGAGTTCAAGCGGGCCGCGGCCACGCGCATGGTGCGCGCCAGCCCGCAGGGCAGCTACCTCGGCCCGGTGCCGCCGCTGCTGTTCGGCATTCCCATCCTCGAGATCGAGCTCAACGCCGACGGCAGCGTGCGCGACGTCAACCTGCTGCGGCCGCCGGCCAATGCCGAGGCGGCCGACACGGTGGCCCTGGCCGTCGAGGCCATCCGGCGCGGCGCGCCCTATGGCGACGTCTCGCGCCTGCCCCGTCCCTGGAAGTGGACGGAGGTGTTCCTGTTCGACGACCGGCGCCGATTCAAACCGCGTACGCTCGACTGACCATTGCCCGAGTGACTGCGCCCGCCATGTTCTTCACCGTCCCCACGCTGCTCACCTGGGCCCGCATCGCGGCCATTCCGTTGATCATCGGCGTGTACTGGCTGTCGTGGCCCATGGCGACGAAGAACCTGGCGGCGACCTCGCTGTTCGTGCTGTTCGCCCTGACCGACTGGCTCGACGGCTACCTGGCGCGCCGCCTCAACCAGACCTCGGCCTTCGGCGCCTTCCTCGACCCGGTGGCCGACAAGTTCCTGATCTGCGCCGCGCTGCTCGTGCTGCTGGACCTGGGCCGCGTCGACGCCATCGTGGCGCTGATCATCATCGGCCGCGAGATCGCCATCAGCGCGCTGCGCGAGTGGATGGCGCAGATCGGCGCCACGCGCAGCGTGGCGGTGCACATGCTGGGCAAGGTCAAGACCACGGTCCAGATGGTGGCGATCCCCTTCCTGCTGTACGACGGCGGGCTGTTCGGCGTCATCGACACGCGGCTGTGGGGCACCGGCCTGATCTGGCTGGCGACGGTGCTGACCGTGTGGTCGATGGTGTACTACCTGCGCAAGGCGATCCCCGAGATCCGCGCCCGCGCTCGGTGAGCGGGCCATGAACGGCGCGGGCGGCCGGGGGGACGGGCACGATGCGCTGCTGCGCGCGATGCCCGCGGTGTTCGTGCTCATCTGGAGCACGGGCTTCATCGTGGCGCGCTACGGCATGCCGCACGCGCCGCCGCTGGGCTTCCTGGCCGTGCGCTACGGCCTGAGCGTGCTGTGCTTCGCCGCCTGGATCGTGCTGGCCCGCGTGGCCTGGCCCCAGGGGCGCGGACAGTGGCTGCACCTGGGCGTGACCGGCGTGCTGCTGCACGCGGGCTACCTGGGTGGCGTGTGGCTGGCCGTGAAGCTGGGCCTGGGCGCGGGCCTGGCGGCGCTGATCGTGGGCCTGCAGCCCGTGCTGACGGCGATGTGGATGAGCAACCAGGGTGCCGACCACCGCGTCAGTTCGCGCCAGTGGGCGGGCCTGGCGCTGGGCCTGGCCGGCCTGCTGCTGGTGGTGTGGCACAAGCTGGGCGTGGGCGAGGCCGGCTGGTTCAGCGTCGGCTGTGCCGTGCTGGCCCTGCTGTCCATCACCGCCGGCACGCTGTACCAGAAGCGCTGGGTGCAGCCCTGCGACGTGCGCAGCGCCAACTGCGTGCAGCTGATGGCCGCGCTCGCCGCCACCCTGCCGCTGGCGCTGGTCGAGGCCTTCTCGCCGCTGGGCGGCTGGCGCTGGCACCCCGAGTTGGGCTTCGCCATGGCCTGGAGCGTGCTGGCCCTCACCCTGGGCGGCAGTTCGCTGCTGTACCTGCTGATCCAGCGCGGGGCGGCCACCAAGGTGACGAGCCTGATGTACCTGGTGCCGCCCTGCACGGCCGTGCTGGCGTGGCTGCTGTTCGGCGAGTCGCTGGGGCCCGGCGTGCTGCTGGGCCTGGTGCTCACCGCCGCCGGCGTGGCGCTGGTGGTGCGGTCGCCGGGCCGCTGAGCGCCGGCGTCCCGCTCAGCGGACGAACACCCGGGCCAGTGTCTCGGGATCGCTCTCGACGGTGGCCACGCGCCCCGACGCATCGAAGCGCACGACGAAGGGGTTGAAGCTGTGCAGCCAGTAGCGCCACTCGGCGGCCTCGAGGCTGGGGTTCTCGCTGGTCATCGGATAGCCGATGGCCATGATCACCTGCTCGCGCGTCATGCCCGGCGCCACCTTGAAGGCCTCGATGGCGGCGCGGACGGCCGGCGGCAGGGCCGCGATCTTCGGCCGCGGGTCCTCGGCCACGATGTAGCGGCGGGCGAACTCGTCCAGCTTGAGCGTGCGGCTGTAGTCGTTGCCGATCGTGAAGCGCTTGCCGTCGATGATCACGTGCACCCGCTGGCGGCCGTAGCCGTCGTGGCGCAGCGGCGTGCCCGCGGGCAGCGTCACCGATTCCTTCTCGAGGTAGTTGGAGTCGCTGATCCAGGTCTTGCCGTCGGTGCGCATGTTGCAGCACAGGAAGCCGTCGCCGAGGTTCGCGGACTGGGCCCAGGCGGGCGCGGCGCCCATGCCGGCCAGCAGGGCCAGCGCGGCCGCGGCCAGGGCCGCGCGACGGCCGGCGGGCGGGGTGGAAGAGGACAGGCTCATGGCGGTGCAGGGGTCGATCTCGACGGCAACATGCTAACGGAGACTCTGCGCCACGCGGCGACCGGCCCCCGAGACCGCGCCGCCATTGCTGCCTGCCAGACAGCACTGTGATGCGCGTTCGCGTCTTGATGCGGCCGGGCCCGGCACCGCACACTGCGGCCGTGGGCTCCGAGCTCTTCCCCGGGTTTGCCGCCGAGGCGCTGCTCGCCGACGCCCTGTCATTCTTTCGACCGCTGGAGACCTGATCCATGAACACCCGCCCCCACCGCATCGCGGTGCTCGCCGGCGACGGCATCGGCAACGAGGTCATGCCCGAGGGCCTGAGCGTGCTCGACGCCGCGGCGCGCCGCTTCGGCATCGCGCTCGAGGTCGAGACCTTCGACTACGCCAACTGCGCCTACTTCGCGCAGCACGGCCGCATGATGCCGGCCGACTGGAAGGAGCAGCTCGGCGGCTTCGACGCCATCTTCTTCGGCGCGGTGGGCTGGCCCGCGACCGTGCCTGACCACGTCTCGCTGTGGGGCAGCCTGCTGAAGATACGGCGCGAGTTCGACCAGTACGTCAACCTGCGCCCGGCGCGCCTGATGCCCGGCATCCACTCGCCGCTGGTCGACCGCGCCGGCCGGCCGCTGGCGCCGGGCGCCATCGACATGTGGATCGTGCGCGAGAACACCGAGGGCGAGTACAGCAGCGTCGGCGGCCGCATGTTCGAGGGCACCGATCGCGAGGTGGTGATCCAGGAGACGGTGATGTCGCGCCACGGCGTGGACCGCGTGCTGAAGTTCGCCTTCGAGCTGGCGGCCTCGCGGCCGCGCCGCAAGCTCACCAGCGCCACCAAGAGCAACGGCATCGCCATCACCATGCCGTACTGGGACGAGCGCGTGAAGGCGATGGCCGAGCACTACCCGCAGGTGGCGGTCGACCAGTTCCACATCGACATCCTCACCGCGCACTTCGTGCAACGGCCGCAGCAGTTCGACGTGGTCGTGGCCAGCAACCTGTTCGGCGACATCCTGTCGGATCTCGGCCCGGCCTGCACCGGCACCATCGGCATCGCGCCCTCGGCCAACCTGAACCCGACGCGGCAGTGGCCCAGCCTGTTCGAGCCCGTGCACGGTTCGGCGCCCGACATCGCGGGGCAGGGCATCGCCAACCCCATCGGCCAGATCTGGAGCGCGGCGCTGATGCTCGACTTCCTCGGCCACCGCGACGCGCACGACGCCGTGCTCGGCGCCATCGAGGCGACGCTGGCCGACCCGGCCGCGCCGCGAACGCGCGACATCGGTGGCAGCGCCGGCACCGCCGACGTGGGCCGCGCCATCGCCGCGTGCGTGGCGCGGGCGGCCGCGCCAGGCGCGTGAGGGCGCCGCCGCAGGGCCGCAAGGCCGCCCGTTGCACCTAGAATCCGGCGTTTGCTTGACACTGCTCCGACGCGGGCGCTGTAATGCCCGCGGCCGGGGACGGCGTGGCCAACGAGGGTGGCCGCGACCTCCCGATGAACACCTCCTACAGGGGACCCGTGACGTGAACAAGAGCGAACTGATCGAACACATCGCCACGCAGGCCGACATCTCCAAGGCTGCGGCCGCGCGGTCCCTGGAGGCGCTGATCGGCGCCGTGAAGAAGACGCTCAAGAAGGGCGACAGCGTCACCATCACCGGCTTCGGCACCTTCACCGCGCCCAAGCGCGCGGCCCGCACCGGCCGCAACCCGCGCACCGGCGCCGCCATCAAGATCAAGGCCGCCAAGGTGCCCAAGTTCCGCCCGGGCAAGGGGCTGCGCGACGCGCTCTGACCCGCCTGCGCGCAGGCTTTGCGCGGCGCCCTCGCAGCGGCGCACGCGTCAACCCACCGGGTGCTTAGCTCAGCCGGTAGAGCGGCGCCCTTACAAGGCGTAGGTCGGCGGTTCGAACCCGTCAGCACCCACCACCCGCCGCCCCGGCAGGCCCCGAACGGGGCCCGGGCGGATGGGCTGCGTAGAATCCGCCGCCGCCCATGCGGCTGGACGGCCCCTGCTGCGTCCGGCCTGCCGCGGCCGCCTAGCGCGGCCGCCATCACCGAGCATGGCCGCACCCGTTGGCCCGAGGTCCCTTCCCATGTTCGATTTCGTCCGCAACAACACCCGCATCGTGCTGGGTGCCCTGCTGTTGCTGATCATCCCTTCGTTCGTGTTCTTCGGCGTCGAGGGCTACACCCAGTTCCGCGACGGCAGCAACGCCAGCGTGGCCAGCGTCGACGGCCGCTCCATCACGCGGGCGGAGTGGGAGCGTGCGCACCAGCGCGCGGTGGACCGCCAGCGCCGCGAGAACCCCAGCGCCACCGGCCTGGACACCGACGCTGCGCGCGCCGAAACGCTGGAAGCGCTGGTGCGCGAGCGTGTGCTCGACGCCGCCGCCCGCAAGCTGCACCTGGCCCCCTCGGACGAGCAGCTGCGCCGCATCTTCGCCAGCGACCCGCAGTTCGCGGGCCTGCGCAACCCTGACGGCAGCGTCAACCGCGAGCTGCTGGCCACCCAGGGCATGAGTTCCGAGATGTTCGCGCAGCAGCTGCGCGGCGACCTGGCCGCCCAGCAGGTGCTGGTGGGCGTGGCCCGCACGGCGGTGGCCACCCCGGCCATTGCCGACGCCACGCTGAACCCGCTGCTGCAGCGCCGCGAGTTGCAGGTGCAGCGGTTCGCGCCGGCGGAGTTCCGCGGCCAGGTGAACCCCAGCGACGCCGAGCTCGAGGCCCACTACAACGCTCGCCAGGCGGACTTCCGCGCCCCCGAGCAGGCCCAGATCGAGTACTTGGTGCTCGACCTGGCCACGATCGCGTCGCGACAGGCCGTCGACGAGGAGGAACTGCGCAAGTTCTACGCCGCCAACCCCGGCCGCTTCGGCACCCCCGAGGAACGCCGCGCCAGCCACGTGCTGATCAAGGCCGAGGCGTCGGCCCCGGCGGCTGAGAAGGCCAAGGCCCGGGCGCGCGCCGAGGAACTGCTGGCCGAGGCCCGCAAGGACCCCGCGCGCTTCGCCGCCATCGCCCGCCAGCACTCGCAGGACCCGGGCTCCGCCGCGCAGGGCGGCGACCTCGACTTCTTCGGCCGCGGCGCGATGGTCAAGCCCTTCGAGGAGGCGGCCTTCAAGCTCAAGCCGGGCCAGATCAGCGACGTCTTCGAGACCGACTTCGGCTACCACTTCCTCACCGTCACCGCGGTGCGCGGGGGCCAGAGCAAGCCCTTCGAGTCGGTGAAGGCCGAGATCGAGTCCGAGCTGCGGCAGCAAGTGGCCCGTGCCGAGTGGGCCAAGGCCTCGCAGGAGTTCACCGACATCGTCTACGAGCAGTCCGATTCGCTGCAGCCCGCGGCCACCAAGCTCAAGCTCACCAAGCAGACCGCCACCGTCACGCGGCAGCCTGCGCCGGGCGCCACGGGTCCGCTGGCGTCGCCCAAGCTGCTCTCCGCCGTCTTCTCGACCGAGTCCATCGAAGGCAAGCGCAACACCGACGCCGTGGAGACGGGCAGCAACCAGCTCGTGGCGGCCCGCATCGTGACGCACAGCCCGGCGCGCCTGCGCCCCTTGGCCGAGGTGAAGGACCTGGTGCGCGAGAGCCTGCTGACCGAGCGCAGCCAGGCGCTGGCCCGACAGGCCGGCGAGGCCCGCGTGCAGGCCCTGCGCAAGAACCCGGCCGAGGCGCTGCTGGGCCCCACCGCGGTGCTGTCGCGCATGGACACGCAGGGCGCGCCGCCGTCGGTGGTGGACGCCGTGATGGGGGCGGACGTGCGCACGCTGCCGGCCGTCGTGGGTGTCGACCTCAAGGGCGGCGGGTACCTGGTGCTGCGCATCACGAAGGTGCTGCCGCGCGACCCCGCCGCGGGGACGGACGCGATGCTGCGCCAGAGCTACGCGCAGGCCTGGGGCGCGGCCGAGGCCGACGCCTATGCGGCGTCGCTGCGCACGCGCTTCAAGGCCCGGATCGAGAAGGGCGTGCGCATGCAGACCGAGACCGAGGGCACCGGGCGCTGAGGCCACCGTGCCTCTATAATCTCGCGCTTCGACGGTGGCTGTAGCTCAGTTGGTAGAGTCCCAGATTGTGATTCTGGTCGTCGTGGGTTCGAGTCCCATCAGCCACCCCACTGATTTCTCTTATAAATCAACAAGTTAGCGCTCTAGACTCCTCTCCGTGGGCCAAATTTGGGCCAGAATCGCGGAACGGGAGCCCCGCAAGGCGCGCGTCCGAGGCAGGCTTTGGGGCCTGTCGGCGTTCACCAAAACGTCCCCATCAAGCCGTCTGCTGAGCAGAAGGCGACGGGTCAAGCAGGGTCGTTCGCTGGCCCGGGCGGAATCGGGAGTGGCCGCCGTCTCGTTGACGGGTGCATCACGGTAATCGCTGCCTGCTCTCGCGGAGCGAGCGGTTCCCCGAAAGCGGTCGAGGATCAGACCCTCACGCCAGACCCGCTCTCACCTCTCGGGCCACGGTCAAACCCGCAGCGCCCTTGGACCAGGCCTCAGTCTTGCAAGTGGGCCAGAGGCTCCGCCTTGCTCGCGCGAGTCCGCGCAATCGACGCCTCCAGTCGCTCCATCTCCCGGTCGTTCTGCTCGCCGTCGAGCCACTTGGCGTAGGTCCGATGGAACATCTCGACCGAGTGGCCAAGCTGGCGCGCGCAGAAGGCTGGATTCATGCCTGCCATCAGCATCACCGTGGCGTAGGTATGCCGCATGTTGTAGGGCCTGCGGTAGCGGATGCCGAGCCGCTTGAGCGTCGGGGTCCAGAAGCTGCGCCGGAACGCCCGCTCGTCCACCCATGGTTTTCCGAATCTCGGATCGTTGAAGACTGCGCCGCCTGCGAGCTGGGTGTGCGCCCGCTGGCGTTGCAGGGCATCGGTAGCCCGGCTGTTCAGTTTGATGGTCCGGGCAACGTTCGTCTTCGTCCGATCCTTGTGAACGCCCCTGACCAGTGCCTCAGCGATCAGGGCGGTGCCGCTGGCCATGTCGACGTTCTCCCATGACAGCGCGAAGAGCTCGGAGGTTCTAAGGCCAGTCCAGAACCAGAACTCGACCATGTTGGCCACCTGGCCCGGGTGACGAGCATTGAGGTCTGCCAGGATGGTGTCGAGTTCTTCTCGGGAATAGGGGTCCGGGGGCTCCTTCTGGTGCCTGGCGCGAGGGATCTTTCCCGCTGGGTTGACCTCCAGGATTCCGTCGGTGACGGCGAGCTCGAGCGCTTCCCTCAGGACGCTGACGTAGTTGTTGACGGTCTTGCCGGAGAGATCGGGGCGGCGGGCCAGCACCGTGAGGATCTGGCTGTGTCGCAAAGCCCGCAGTGTCTTGTCGCCGATCCCCTGCTTCCAGAAGCGAATCGCGCTCTCGTACGATGCTCGTGTGCTGGCCTCTATCCGCTGGCTCGCGAGCCAGGCATCAAGCTGTGTGCCGACCGTCAGCGAGCTGTCCGCTCCGGCTGACGGAAAAGTCTCCGCCATGTTGAAGATGCCAAGCGCGATCTTTCGCTGAATGTCATCTGCCAGCCGTCGCGCGAACTTAAGGTTCGCAGCTGTCGGCAGCAGAGGAACACCGGCCTGCGTGATGCGCTTGACGTGGCGTTTGCCGTCGAAGGTAAAACGCACGCGAATGCTTTCACCATGAACCTCGACGTTTCCTAGCCCTTTTCGACCCATGCCTGGTACCCCTTCATCGAGATGAAGATTCCCCCGTCGGGGGAGCGCCGGTACTCTCGGCCGTCCAACCATTTGCCGTCTTCAATCTTGCGGCGAATGGCCTTCTCGGTGAGCCCGGTGATGTACGAAGCCAGTTGGATGGTGACGTAAGGCGCGGCTGCGAGATGCACCGCGGGTGCACTGGCCCACGCCCGCTGATGCGTCGGCGGAGGACCGTGGCCTTGTCCGTCTGCGGGAGCGGCTTCCCTGGACACGCGGGCTCCTGAAGGAGCCCGGGACTGCCCGTCATTGTGCTCCAGTTCGTCGCTCTTCATCCCAGTCCTCTCGTCCCCTCCGCGCTTACGCGGTCCTTCACTGCCTCGCCACGCCTTGCCCACACTGGGCATGTCGACGTAGCCGGCCTGTTGACGCCACGACAGCCATCGGCCGCCAAGGTGCAAGGGCGCGCCCATCACCTGCCGCGCCACGGAACGAGATACGGAATCCGATTGAAAAGTGTCGGGCCGGGGCGACGTGAATGTGCGGCGAGGCACCGATCGCACTGTCCGCACTGCTGACAAGGCGAGCTCAGCTGCGGTACTTCACGTACTTCGGGCCGACCACGTATCTCAGGTTCAGGAGGCGAATGTGGATCCGAGGTGACCTCTCCTCGGTTACGCGCTGAGCATGTCTGCCTCGATCCATCTCTCTTGATCTGCGGCTTCAAAGTTCCTGACGCCGGATGCGGCTCGCTCAGCCGCAGACCAAGGAAATAGACCCATTACCTAGGCCATCAGTCCATCTACCCCTATTGAGTTTCGCCCGATCCCCTGTCCGTCAAGCCGACGGGAGTGGACATGGCTCTCAAAGAAGAGCAGGGGCTGGGCAATTGGGAAATTGCCACTGCGAAAAAGCTGGTCAGTGAATACCGGCGCAAGCACAGGATCCTGGAGCGTGAGGAGTTCGAGGATCTGATGCAGGAGTGCCTGGCGCACTGGATCGTGGCGCGGCGGCGAATACCGCCAGGGCCAGACTCAGATCCAGACCCGCGACCACCGGTGTCGTACATGGCACAGGTACTCCGCAACAAACTCACTGACATGGTCCGTGAGATGAC
>CAIKLM010000039.1 GCA_903828235.1 uncultured beta proteobacterium
CAAATGGCGCTGCCCTGCCCCAATCCCGCCGACGCCGCCGTCGCCGCCGCGGCCCCGGCCCCGGCCCCGGCCCCGGCCGCCGCCGCGCCGCCGGCCTGCAGGCGGCGCTGGGCGTCCTCGCGCATCGCCATCACCTCGCGGCCGTAGGCCGTGTCGGGTGTCGACTGCTGGCCGAGGCGGTCGATGAACTCGAGCGCCCGGGCGTAGTTGCCGGTCTGGTAGGCGTGGACGACAGCCAGCTCCAGCCCCTTGGTGTGGGCGGGGTCGAGCCGCAGCGCCTGGTTCACCAGCTCGATCGGCCGCCCCGCCAGCACCTGGTTGGCGTTCATGGCCAGCGACTCGGCGTAGCCCACCAGCACCGAGGGCTTCTCGGGCAGCAGCCGGTGCGCCCGCTCGTAGGCCTGCAAGGCCTCGGGCCAGCGCGCGGCCAGCACGTTGGCCATGGCCAGGGCCTCCCAGGCCGCGCCGTCGTCGGGGTGCGACTGGGTGCGGGCCTCGATCTTGCCGATCATGCCCACGATCTCTTCCGGGCCCGGCTCGGCGGCGGCGCGGGCGGCGCCGGGGTTGGCGGCGATGGCGGTCACCACCGCGGGGTTGCCCAGCCAGAAGTACAGCCCGAACGCGGCCACGGGCAGCAGCGCGGCCAGCGCCACGCCGAGCCGGCGGCTCGGCCCGGGCGCGGGCGCCGGCGGCGCGCCGTCGGCGGGCGCCAGGGCGTCCTCGGCGGCGCGGATCTCCAGTTCGCGCCGCGTGGCCTCGAACTCCTCGTCCGACATGCCCGCGCCGGACATCTCGGCCTTGAGGTCCTTCAGCTGCTCGCGGTAGACGGCCAGGTTGAGGTCGCGCCGCACCGTCGGGTCGGGCGCGTCCGCGCGGCTGCGCATCAGGTGGGGCAGCACGAAGGCCAGCGCCAGGGCCAGGCCGGCCACGGCCAGCACCAGGAAGAGGGCCACGGCCCGGAACTCGTTCATGACTGGTCTTCGAGCAGGCGGGCGGCGGCCGCGCGTTGGGCGTCGTCCACGGCGGCCGGCCTGAAGGTGCGGCGGGCGCGCAGGGCCACGAACCACACCAGGCCGCCGACGGCGAGGAACACGAAGGGCCCGACCCACAGCAGGTAGGTCAGGGGCTTGAGCGGCGGGCGGAACAGCACGAAGTCGCCGTAGCGTGCCGTCAGGAAGTCGATCACCTCGCGGTCGGTCTTGCCGGCCTTCATCAGGTCGCGGATCTCCTGGCGCATGGCGCCGGCCAGTTCGGCCGGCGAATCGGACAGCGCCTCGTTCTGGCACACCACGCAGCGCAGCTCGCGCGACAGCCGGGTCAGCCGCTCCTCGATCGCCGCGTCGGGAAACAGCGGCTGCGCCACGGCGGGCGCGGTCGCCGCGGTCGCCGCGGTCGCCGCGGGCGGCGAGGCGGTGGCCGCCGGGCCGGCCGCGGCCACCAGCAAAGCGCCCAGCAGCAGCGCTGCCCAGCGCCGCGCGGTGCGGCCCGGCCTCATGCCCCCAGCTCCTTGAGCTTGGGCACGAACTTGCTCTGCCAGACCTGCGGGTCGATGGGGCCCACGTGCTTGAGACGCACGATGCCGGCGCGGTCGATCAGGTAGGTCTCGGGCGTGCCCGTCACGCCCCAGTCGATGCCGGCGCGGCCGGTGGGATCGTCGGGCACCGCCACGTAGGGGTTGCCGGTGCGGGCCAGCAGGCGCTGGGCATCGCGGTTGCGGTCCTTCCAGTTCAGGCCCACCAGGGGCGGCGCCTGCCGGCTCTGCGCAAGCGCCATCAGGAACTTGTGCTCCTGCAGGCACGACACGCACCACGGCGCCCACACGTTGAGCAGCCAGACCTGGCCCTTCATGTCGGCGGGGCTGAAGGCGCGCTGCGCATCGCCCACCACGGGCAGGCTGAAGCCCGGCGCCGGGCGGCCGATCAGCGGCGAGGGCACCTCCCGGGGGTTGAGGAACAGCCCCTTCGAGAAGAAGCCGATCAGCACCAGGAAGACGACCAGCGGCAGCCAGCGCTTCATGCCTCAGGCCCCCTGGGTGGCGGGCCCGGCGGGCACCCGGGCGCGGGCGCCCGCCCGGTAGCGGCGGTCGGACGCCGCCAGGAAGCCGCCCACCACCATCAGCAGCGCGCCCAGCCACAGCCAGTTGACGAAGGGCTTGTAGTACAGGCGCACCGCCCAGGTGGTGAGCTCGGCGTTCAGCGGCTCGCCCAGCGAGACGTAGAGGTCGCTGAAGGCGCTGGGCCGCACGGCGGCCTCGGTCATCACCGAGCCCGAGGCGTCGTAGATGCGCTTTTCCGGGCGCAGGATGAACTGCTTGTCGCCGTCTTCCTTGACGACGATGCTGCCGCGCGTGCCGCGGAAGTTGGGCCCCTGGTACTGCTCGACGCCCATGAAGGTGAGGGTGTAGCCGGCCAGCTGGGCCTGGTCGCCGACGTTCATGCGCACGTCGAGCTCGCGCTCGTAGTTGACGACCATCGTGATGCCCGCCACGCCCACCGCCAGGCCCAGGTGCGCCAGGTGCATGCCCCAGAAGGCCCGCGGCAGCGTGGCCAGCTGGCGCGGCGACTTCACGCGCTCGCGGAAGGCCACCACGACGGTCAGCACGATCCAGGCCGCGAGCGCCAGGCCCAGCACGGCCCAGGGCTCGTAGCCGTCCAGCGTCAGCGGCAGCAGCAGCCCGGTGGCGGCGGCCACGGCCAGCGCCCACTTCAGGCGCACGACGATGTCGGGCAGGCTGTCGCCCTTCCAGCGCACCAGCGGGCCCACGCCCATGAGGAACAGCGCCGGGGTGATGAGCGGCACGAACACGGCGTTGAAGTACGGCGGGCCGACCGAGAGCTTGCCCAGGCCGAGCGCGTCGATGAACAGCGGGTACAGCGTGCCCAGCAGCACCGCCGCCACCGAGGCCATCAGCACCACGTTGTTGGCCAGCAGCAGCGACTCGCGCGAGAACCAGGTGAAGGCGCCGCCGGCGATCATGCGCGGCGAGCGCCACGCGAACAGCGCCAGCGAGCCGCCGACGACCACGACCATGAAGCCCAGGATGTAGGCGCCGCGCTCGGGGTCGACCGCGAAGGCGTGCACCGACGACAGCACGCCGGAGCGCACGAGGAAGGTGCCGAGCAGCGACAGCGAGAACGTCATCAGCGCCAGCAGCACCGTCCAGGCCTTGAAGGCGCCGCGCTTCTCGGCCACGGCCAGCGAGTGGATCAGGGCCGTGCCGGCCAGCCAGGGCATGAACGAGGCGTTCTCCACCGGGTCCCAGAACCACCAGCCGCCCCAGCCCAGCTCGCGGTAGGCCCACCAGCTGCCCAGCGCCACGCCGAAGGTGAGGAAGGCCCAGGCCACCGTGGCCCAGGGCCGCGACCAGCGGGCCCAGGCGGCGTCGAGCCGCCCCGACAGCAGCGCCGCCACCGCGAAGGCGAACGCCACCGCGAAGCCGACGTAGCCCATGTAGAGCATCGGCGGGTGGATGATCATCCCCCAGTCCTGCAGCAGCGGGTTGAGGTCGCTGCCCTCGGCGGGGCCGGGAAACTGGCGCAGGAACGGGCTCGAGGTGAACAGCAGCAGCGACAGGAAGCCCACCGAGACCAGCCCCATCACGCCGAGCACGCGCGCCACCATCTCCAGCGGCAGCGCGCGCGAGAACGCCGCCACCGCCACCGTCCAGGTGGCCAGGATCAGCGACCAGAACAGCAGCGAGCCCTCGTGCGAGCCCCAGGTGGCCGTCACGCGGTAGAAGGCCGGCAGGTCGGTGTACGAGTTGCTGGCCACGTTGACGACGGTGAAGTCGTGCGTCAGGAACGCGTGGACCAGGCACCCGTAGGCGATGAGCGTGAAGGTGAACTGGCCCCAGGCCGCGGGCCGGGCCACCGCCATCCAGGCCGGGTTGCCGCGCTGCGCGCCGGCCAGCGGCAGCGCCGCCTGGATCAGTGCCAGCAGCAGCGAGATGATCAGCGCGAAGGTACCAAGCTCGGGAATCATGGGTGGGGTTCCTGCAGGGCCGGGGCGGCCGGCGCGGCCGTGGCGCGCGGCCCCCGGGTGCGCCCGGGAGCCGGCGGCCTGCGCGCCGGAGGCATGGCCGGGGGTTCAGTAGGGCTTGAGCGTCTTGCCGGCCTTATTGGCCTGTTCCAGCGCGTGGGCGGCTTCGGGGGGCATGTAGTTCTCGTCGTGCTTGGCCAGCACGCGGTTGGCCCTGAAGAGCCCGTCGCTGCCGATCTTGCCGTCGGCGACCACGCCCTTGCCCTCGGCGAACAGGTCGGGGAGGATGCCGCTGTAGACGGCCGGGATCACGCGCGCGGTGTCGGTGACCACGAAGCGCGTGGTCAGCCCGTCGGGCTCGCGCTTCACGCTGCCTTCCTGAACCAGGCCGCCGATGCGGAACACGCGGTCCACCGGCGCCTTGCCCTGGTGCACGTCAGAGGGCGAGAAGAAGAACACCAGGTTGGACTGGAAGGCGTTGAGCACCAGCGCCGTGGCGCCGGCCAGCGCCGCCAGCGCCAGCGCGATGAGGGCCAGGCGGGCGTGGCGGGGCTTCATGGCTGAACCCCCTCCGGCGCGGCGTCCCAGCGCTGCAGGCGCTCCAGGCGGCGCCGCGACTCGCGGGCCGCGCGCCGCAGCACCACCAGCTCGGCCGCCACGCAGGCCGCGGTCACGCCGAAGGCGCTCCACACGAAGAACCCTCGCCCGCCCATGCTCCAGAACTCAGACCAGCTCGCCCACTCCACCTCAGGCCTCCTGTGCCAGGATCCTCTGGACCCATTCCGTCTTGCGCTCGCGCTCGAGGATGATTCGCCGCGCGCGCGCCAGCGTCACGGCGATCGCATAAGCCCAGGCGGCCGCCGTCATCGTCAGCACGCCGGCCATCATCACGGTGGCCATGCGCGGCGCGTGCGTCACGCCGATCGACGAGCCCTGGTGCAGCGTGTTCCACCACACCACCGAGAACATGATGATCGGCACGTTGACGACGCCGAAGAGCGTGAGCAGCGCGCCGGCGCGGTCGCCGCGGCGCGTGTCCTCGATCGCCGACCACAGGGCCAGCGTGCCCAGGTACAGGAACAGCAGGATCAGCGTCGAGGTCAGGCGGGCGTCCCACACCCACCACGTGCCCCACATCGGCTTGCCCCAGACCGCGCCCGTCCACAGCGCGACGAAGGTCAGCAGCGCGCCGGTGGGCGCCAGGGCCCGCATTGTGACGAAGGCCAGGCGCGCATTGAAGGCCAGGCCGATGGCGCCCCAGAAGGCCATCACCACGTAGATCAGCATGCCCATCCAGGCCGCGGGCACGTGGATGAAGATGATGCGGTAGGCCTCGCCCTGCTGGAAGTCGGTGGGCGCCATGAAGAAGCCGATGTACAGGCCGCACACCGCCAGGATGCCGGCCGTCCACGCCAACCAGGGCACCACGCTGCCCGCCAGGCGGTAGAAGGTGGTTGGCGATGCGTAGTGGTACGGGTTCATCCGAGAGAGACCTTCAGCGACGCGGCAGCGATCCACGGCGCCACGGCGAATGACACCAGAAAGAAGGCGCCCAGCAAGGACACGTGGGCTTCAGCCCCTGTCCCGGAAAGGATGCCCCCCACGGCCCCGGCACCGAAGATCAGCGCCGGCACGTACAGCGGCAGCACCAGCAGCGTGATCAGCACGCCGCCGCCGCGCAGGCCCAGCGTCAGCGCCGCGCCGGCCGCGCCCAGCAGCGAGAGGATGGGCGTGCCCAGCAGCAGCGAGAACACCAACACCCCGATGGCCTCGGCGGGCAGGTTGAACTGCAGGCCCAGCAGCGGCGTGATCAGCAGCAGCGGCAGGCCATACACCAGCCAGTGCGCCAGCACCTTGCCCAGCACCAGCAGCACCACCGGCGAGGGCGACAGCAGCATCTGCTCGAGGCTGCCGTCGCGGTGGTCGTCCTCGAACAGCCGCGACAGCGACAGCAGCGACGCCAGCGTCGCCGCGACCCACAGCACGCCCGGGCCGATGCGCTGCAGCAGTTGGGGCTCGGGCCCCACGCCCAGCGGGAACAGGCTGCTCACCAGGACGAAGAAGAAGACGGCCGTGAGCCAGTCGCCACGGCGGCGGGCCGCGATGGTGAGGTCGCGGCGCACCACGCCCAGCAGGAAGCAGCCCACGGTCAGAGAGCCTCCGCGGCGGCGCTGCGCGACGGCGCGGCCAGGCCCAGTTGCACGCGTTGCACGTCGGCACCCGCGAGGTTCAGCGCCTGGTGCGTCGTGGCCACCAGCAGCCCGCCCGCCTGCAGGTGATCCCGGATCAGTCCTTCCACCTGCGCCACGGCGTGCACGTCGAGGCCGGTCAAGGGCTCGTCCAGGATCCACAGCCGCGCGTCGGCCAGCAGCAGCGCCGCCAGTGCCACGCGGCGCCGCTGCCCGAACGACAGCGCGCGGCAGGGCAGCTCGAGGCAGCGCGACAGGCCCAGTCGATCCAGGGTCTCCAGGGCGCGCCCGGCGTCGAACACCCGGCCCTGAAGGCCGAGGCGGAAGCGCAGGTTCTCTGCGGGCTCGAGCTCGTCCTTGATGCCGTTGGCGTGGCCCAGGTAGGCCATCTCGCGGTGGTAGGTGTCGCGGCAGCGCGCGATGGGCTCGCCGCGCCAGCGCACCTCGCCGGCATCGGGGCGGCCAAGCCCTGCCAGCAGGCGCAGCAGGCTCGTCTTGCCCTGGCCGTTGCCGCCCTGCACCAGAAGCACCTGCCCGGGCCCCAGGCCGAAGCGCAGGCTGCGGAACAGCAGCCGCTCGCCGCGTTCGCAGGCGAGCTCGTCAGCGGCAAGCAGGGGCGCCGGTCGGGAATCCATCTTCGGAAAAGGGCTTGGAAGCTGCAGGGGAAAGCGGCCCACATCCCCGCTGCAGCCACGGGCGAAGAACGCGAAGACGGGTTCCTCGGAGGTGGAGCCCCAAAATTCTAGGCGGCGCCCGCAAGGCCAGCGCGCTTCGGCAATGCTGGCGGCAGGGCTTCCAACCACTTCGAAAGTATGGTCGCCGAGCAGGCCGCCCATCCGCTGCAGGCCCGCTTCATCACCCACCGCCCCGACAACACCCGTGAGCCCTGCCCCCTCCCCCACGCCATCCCGCGCTCGACCGAAGTTCACCAGGTGGGCGATCTTCGCGCTCATCGCCGGCCTGGTCAGCGCCCTCGTCTGGAGCCAGCTGCCGCGCGGCCCCTACTCCACCGACCTCGCGCGCATCGGCCAGGGCAGCCCGGCCGTGGTGCTGGCCTACGACATCCAGACCATGGGCGGCATGGAGGTCATGGCCATGCTGGACACCCTGCGGCCCGCCTACCGCGACCGCGTGCAGTTCCTCGTGGCGCCGCTGGGGGCCCCGGACGGCCAGGCCTTCGGCCAGCGCCACCGCGCCATCAGCGGCACGGTGGTGCTGTTCTCGGAGGCCGGCGTGCCGGTGCGCACGATCCACGGCCCGGCCAACGCCGCCGAGCTGCAGCAGGCGCTCGAGGGCCTGCTGGCGCACGGCATGCCGCGCTAGGCCGGCTGCAGCCAGTGCCGGCGCGCGGCGGCCAGCACGGTCAGCTCGGCGTCGGCCAGGTGGCTGTCTGCCGCGGTGATGGCCTCGGCCATCTCGAGCACCCGCGCCCGCAGCGCCGGGTCGTCGACCTCGCCCATGAACGAGGCCAGCATGCCGTCGTCCACGCCGTCGATCAGCGAGCCCGTGGCGCACAGGCCGCTCATCAGGTCTTCGCAGAGGTCCTGCACCAGGCGCGGGATGGCGCCGGGCGACAGGCCCAGCCGCTCATGGGCGCCAAGGCGCTCGAGCACCTCGATCTCCGAGCGGCACACGTGGCCGTCGGACATCAGCACCAGCGCGAGGATGCGGCCGGCGGCCTCGGGGCTGTTCTTGGGGTAGCTGCGCACGAATGGCTCCTGGGTGGCCCGGTGGCGAGGGGGCCGGATTCTGTGGCCGCCCCCGGCCCCGCAGGCGGCCGTGCGGCGCAAGCCCGTTCAGGACGTCGGGCCGTCGGGCTGTCGGGCCTTTGAGTCGTGGCGGCGGCGCGGCGCTCAGGCCGCGTCGCGCTCGGCCAGCACGGCCCGCAGCTCGTCGCTCAGGTGGTCGTCGTCGGCCGGGGGCGGCGCGCCGTCGGCCAGCAGCAGGCGCAGCACCTCGGCATAGTCGCCGCCGGGCACGGGCTCGTGGCAGCCGGCGTGCAGGCAGCTGCCCAGCGCGTCGCCGCCGTAGCCGTTCTTCTCGTGCCAGCGCGCGCCGTGGGCCAGCAGCAGCGCCACCATCGCCGCGTCGCCCCGGAACGCGGCCTGGTTCAGCGCGCTGGCCCGCCAGGGCCCGGGCACGGCCACCGGCCAGCCCAGCGCCAGCATCAGCCGCACCGAGGCCAGCGCGCCGCGCTGCGCCTGCTCGGGCAGCAGCGCCAGCTCCCAGGGCGGCAGCCGGCCGATCAGGCCCGGGTGCGCGGCCAGCAGCGCGCGCGCCGCGGCCTCGTCGGCGGCGGCACAGGCGGCCAGGAAGCGCTCGTGCAGGCTCTCGGGCGGGCGCTGCCCCAGCGGCGCCAGCCAGGCCAGCACGTCGGCACGGCCGGCGCGCGCGGCGTGCCAGGCCAGCGTGTGGCCGTGGGCGTCGGTGGCGGCCACGTCGGCGCCGTGCTGCACCAGCAGCTGCAGGTGGGCCAGCGAGCGGCCGCGCGCCACGGCGTGGTGCAGCGGGCGCGTGCCGCCGCCGACGCCGGGTGCCAGCTCGTTGGCATCGGCCCCCAGCGCCAGCACCTGCTGCAGGTGCACCAGCGGCTCGAAGTCGAGCTGCCGGAACAGCGCGTTGCTGCCCGGCCAGCGCGCGCCGGCAGCCACCAGCGCGGCGACGAGGCGGCGGTCGTCCTGCTCCACGGCGTGGTACAGCGACTCGTTGTCGTTGGGGTCGGCGCCGGCGGCCAGCAGCCGCTGCACCAGGCCGGCGCTTTGCGCGCGCGCCACCGCGCCGTACAGCACGGGCAGCGGGCGCTCGGGGAAGCCGGGGTCGACGAGACCGGCGTTCGCGTCGGCGCCGGCCGCCAGCAGCCGCTCGGCCGCGGTACACAAGGCACCGTCCTGCCCTGCGTCCAGCGTGGCCAGCGACGAGAAGGCCACCAGTGCCAGAGGCGGCGCGTTCCAGGGGGGCACGGCACGGCGGGCGTCCAGGCCGCCGGCATCGCCTTGCACCAAGCGCAGCGCCGGATGCTGCAAGCCCGGCCTCGAACGCAGCAGCCCCAGCGCCTGCGCCGGCCTCGGCGCCGCGTACCCGCGGCCCAGCGCGAGCACCAGCACGCGCTCGACGAAGGCCTCGTCGTGCAGCGCCCGCGCGCGCCGCTGCTCGACCTCGTCGAGCAGCGCCGGCCAGCTGGCAAAGCCCAGCTCGCGGGCGATCACGAGCTGCGCCTGCGCCAGGCGGGGCGGCGGCGGCAGCGCAAATGGCGCGGCGCGGGCCAGCGCCTCGGGGCGGCGCTGCTGCCAGCCGCGCAGCAGCTCGCGCGCCTGGCGGCGCAGTTGATCGGCATCGGGGTGCGCGGGAAGCTCGCGCGCCGGGCGGGGTGGTTCGCTCACGGTGTCTCCATGCATCGACGCCCGGGGATCCGCGGCATCGGGCTGCACGAAGGACGGCGGCGACGGAGCCGGCGCACCGGCGGTGCGCCTGCAGGTGGGCTCGGCCCTGCCCGCGGACCCGGTGGCGCCCTGCGCGCGCCGGCTGGGATGCTAGGCCGGACCGCGCCCGCCGGCAATCAGAACGTGTACTTCGCGCTGACGAACGCCGTGCGGCCGCGCGGGTCGGTGTAGGTCGGGTCGTAGGTCGACAGGAAGTAGTAGCTCTGGTTGCTGAACGGCGGGTCGGCGTCGGCCAGGTTCAGCACGCCCGCGCGCACCGTGAACGAGCGCGACACCTTCCAGCTCGCCGACAGGTCCCACAGCGAGTAGGCCTCGACCTTTCGCGGCGCGGTGCCCGGCAGGTAGCTGTCGTCGGTGTGCGCCGACCAGTGCGAATTGCCCAGCGTCAGCACCAGCGGCCCGCGCTCCCACTCCACGCTGGCGCGGTGGCGCCAGCGCTGCACCGTCTGGTCGTTCAGGAAGCGGCCCGCGTTGCTGACGAAGGGCTCGTCCTTGCCGAACTGGCGCTCGTAGTCGATGACGTAGGTGCCGCTGAGACTGGCCCGGAAGCGGCCCGCCGCGCCGGCGTCGCCGCGCCAGTTGGCCTCTATGTCCACGCCCGAGGTGCGCAGCGCGCCCTGGTTTTCCTTGCGCAGGATCAGCGTCGGGTAGTTGTCGACCGGGTCGCGCACGATGTAGCGGGCGTAGCGCGTCGGGTTCTCGAGGATGGTCTTGCCCGACAGGTCGCTGATCACGTCGGTCTTGCGGATGGCCCAGTAGTCAAGGCTGACGTTGGTGCCGCGCATCGGCTCGAACACGATGCCGAGGCTGAACTGCCGGCTCTTCTCGGGCTTGAGGTTGGGGTTGCTTTCCTTGTTGGTGGGGTACTGGTCGAAGGCGTCGTACACCGCGTCGTACAGGAAGGCCGGGCTGGTGCCGAAACTGGTGGGCCGGTACAGCTCGCTGAAGCTGGGCGCGCGGAAGCCGGTGCCGGCCGAGCCGCGCACGAGCACGCTGCCGACGGGCCGCCACGCCACGCCCAGCTTGGGGTTCACCGAGTTGCCGACGGCCTCGTAGCGGTCGGCGCGCAGCGCGGCCTGCAGCTCCAGCGCCTTGCTCAGCGGCAGGTTGAACTCGGCGTAGGCCGAGGCGATGTCGCGCTCGTAGCTCGTGGCCTGCAGCGGCGGGGCGGTGCCGCTGCTGTTGCGGTCGCCACCGATGTTGTTCGACACCAGCAGCGCGCTGGGCGTGAACTGCTGCTTCTCGCGGCGCAGCTCGGCGCCGAAGGCCGCGCCGATGTCGCCGCCGGCCAGCTTGCCCAGGCTGCCGCTGAGCTTGAAGTCGATGCCCGTGGTGCTGCCCTCGCTGGCGCGCGCCACGTCGTTGACGCGGATGCTGTCCAGCAGCGCCTTGCCGGCGGCGTTGCTCGGGCCGAAGGGGTTGATGGTGCCGGCGCGCACCCCGGCGGCCAGGTCGCTGAACAGGTAGTAGCCGTTGACGTAGCGGTCGGCCACCTTGTTGACGGCGTGGCTCAGCGCGGTGTTGTAGTCCCAGCCGCCGAGCAGGCCCTGCGCGCCCACCACCAGGCGGTTGGCCTCGCTGGTGACCTCGTTGCTGCGGTTGCCGGCCTCGGTGGCGCGGAAGCGCACCTCCACGCCGGTGGGGTGCGTCACCGGCCGCGGCAGGTGGTTGTTCAGCGCCGTCCAGCTGACGCCCGTGACGCCGCTGGGTACCGGGCTCAGCACGTACAGCGTCTCGGCGCGGGCCAGCAGCACCTCGGCAAAGGCCTGGTGGCCGCCGCCGACGTCGGCCACGCCGCGGGCCAGCAGGCTGATCTTCTCGGCCTCGGGGTAGATCTCGGTGTCGGCCATGTAGTCGTAGCCGCAGGCCTGCAGGCCGATCTGCGTGGGCGCGTACACCGAGGCCGGCGGGTTGCACGCCGGCGCGAACAGGTTCACCGTGCGCTGGTTGTAGGGCCCGGCCGTGCCGCCGGGCGGCGTGAAGCTGTAGCCGGCGCCGTTGATGGCCGCCAGCTGCGCCGTGCGCGTGCCCGAGCTGCCCGACAGCCGGATGTTGCCGGGGTAGGGCCGGCTGCTCAGGTAGTAGGGCACCGTGTCGGCCAGCGGGCGCGCCTGCAGCCAGCCGCGCTGCGTGCTGCGCAGCGAGTCGAGCTGCTGCACGTCGAGCACGCCGAAGACGTTGAAGCCGTCGCTGGCAAGGTTGCCGAAGCCGGCGCTGACGGTGCCGGTGCGCTTGCCGCCGCCGCCCTCGCCGGTGGCCGCGGCGTAGGCGCCGATCTCGACGCCGCGCCAGTCCTGCCGCGTGATGAAGTTGATGACGCCGCCGATGGCGTCGGTGCCGTAGATGGCGCTGGCGCCGTCCTTCAGGATCTCGACGCGCTGGATGGCCCCCGCGGGGATGCTGTTGAGGTCCACGCCCGCGGCGTCGCCCGGGCTGGCGAAGTTGGCCATGCGCCGGCCGTTGAGCAGCACCAGCGTGCTGCTGACGCCCAGGCCGCGCAGGTTGGCGCCGTTGAAGCCGCGCTGGCCACCGGTGTTGTCGGTGATGCTGGCGCCGTCGCCCAGGTTGGCGGCGCTGGCGGTGATGCTGGCCAGCAGCTCGGCCGCCGTGGTGGCGCCGGTCTTGTCGATGTCCTCGCGGCGCAGGGTCTGCACCGGCAGCGCCGTCTCGCCCTCGAGCCGCTTGATGCTGGAGCCGGTGATCTCCACGCGCTGCTGCGCCTGCGCGAGCGACGCGGCCATCGATGCGGCGAGCGCCAGCGCGGTCAGGGCCGGCAGGGCGCGTGGGAACGGGGCGGAACGGCTCATCGGGGATCCCTCGGTGTGTGGCGTTGGTGCGGCCGCCGGGCGGCGCAAGCCGGCCCGCGGGACGGCCCAGGGCAATGTAGGCAGCCCCCGGCGGATTGACCATCGGGCGCCGGCGCGGCGGTCGCACGGCCGCAAGTCGGTGTCGCTTGGCGCGAAATCGCCGCGGCGGCGGCGTCGGACAACGGTGACAAGATCGCGGCCGACCGCCGCCCCGCCCCATGCCACGACCGTCCATCGACCGCCGCCGGTTCGCCACTTCGCTGGCCACGCTGGCCTCGCTCGCCAACGGCCCGGCGGCCTGGGCCACGGGGGCCGGGCCGGCGAGCGCGGCCGGCCCGGTGCTGGCCGCGGGCGGTGCCCTCGGCGACGACAACGACGCGTTCTGGGGCCGGCTGGCCGCGCTGGCCGGCGGCGCGGGCGCG
>CAIKLM010000040.1 GCA_903828235.1 uncultured beta proteobacterium
CGCCGCGGCCCGGGCCCAGCACGCGCTCCAGCAGCGCCCCCAGCGCCGTGGCGCGCGCGCGGCCGGCCCAGAACACGCGCTCGCCGGCGCCCTGCTCCAGCGCGCCGACGAAGCGCAGCGCCTGCGCCGCCTCGGCGCCCTGCGGCGGCCGCCACAGCGAGACGCCCACGTACAGCGCCAGGTTGGCGCCCAGGCTCCAGAACAGGCCCTCGGCCAGCGGCACGCCCGCCGTGCCGGCCAGCGCCGGGGCCAGCAGCAGCGCGGCCCACAGCCCAGCGCCCACCGCCAGCCCGGCCAGCGCGCCGGCCTTCGTGCCGCCCTGCCAGAACAGCCCCAGCAGCAGCGCCGGCGCGAACTGCGCCACCGCGGCGAAGCTGACCAGGCCGATGCTCACCAGCGAGCGCGACTCGCCGGCCAGCTGCAGGTACAGCCAGCCCAGCGCCAGCAGCGCCACGATGGCGACGCGGCGCACGCGCAGCAGCCGCGGCGCCAGCGCCGCGTCGGCCGCGGCCCCGCGCCGCAGCAGCGCCGGCAGCACGAGGTCGTTGCTCACCATCGTGCCCACGGCGATGGCCTCCACCACCACCATGCCGGTGGCCGCCGACAGGCCGCCCAGGTAGGCCAGCAGCGCCAGCGCCGGCTGCCCGGCCTGCAGCGGCAGCGCGAGCACGAAGGCGTCGGCGTCGGCCTGCGGGCCCAGCACGAGCAGGCCGCCCCAGGCGATGGGCAGCACGAACAGGTTGATGGCCAGCAGGTAGGCCGGGAACAGCCAGGTCGCGCGCTTCAGGTGCCGCTCGTCGACGTTCTCCACCACCGCCACCTGGAACTGCCGCGGCAGCAGCAGCACCGACAGGCCCGCCAGCAGCATCAGCGCGAACCACGAGACGGCATCGAAGCCGCCCGGCCCCGCGGCCGGCAGCAGCCGCGCGGCCAGCCCGGCGTCGGCGGCCACGCGCGCGGCGATGTCGCCGGGGCCGTCGAACAGGCCCCAGCAGACGAACGCGCCCACCGCCACGAAGGCCGCGAGCTTGAACACCGACTCGGCCGCCACCGCGGCCACCAGGCCCTCGTGGCGCTCGCGCGCGTCGAGCGTGCGCGTGCCGAAGGCGATGGTGAAGGCCGCCAGCAGCGCGGCGGCCGCGGCTGCGATCAGGCCCTCGCCTACGGCCACGCCGGTGAGCAGGCCCACGCCGTGCGCCACGGCCTTGAGCTGCAGCGCCACGTAGGGCACCACGCCCACCAGCGCCACCGCGCTGACCAGCGCCGCCAGCGCGCGGCTGTGGCCGTGGCGGCTGGCGATGAAGTCGGCGATGCTGGTCAGGCGCTGCTCGCGCGCGATGCGCACCATCTTGCGCAGCACCAGCCAGGCCAGCGCCATGGCCAGCGTCGGGCCCAGGTAGATGGCCAGGAAGGCCGGCCCGCCGGCGGCGGCGCGGCCGACGCTGCCGTAGTAGGTCCACGCGGTGCAGTACACGGCCAGGCTCAGCGCGTAGACGGTGGGCCGCGCCACCACGCTGCGGCCGGCGGCGGCGCGCCGCTCAGCCCACGCGGCCACGGCCCACAGCACGCCCAGCCAGCCCAGCGACGCGGCCAGCACCAGCGGCAGCGGCAGCGGCGCGCTCATCCGGTGTCGTCCCCGCCGTCGCCGCGCTCCAGCAGCAGCGCCACGGTGGCGATCAGCCCCGCCCACAGGCCGAACAGGGCCCAGGCCCAGCGCGGCCAGCCGGCCAGCGGCGGCCCCTGCAGCCAGGGCATCAGCGGCGGCAGCAGCCACAGCAGCGCCACGGCCAGCACCAGCGCCACCAGGCGCTGCCCGAGCAGGCGCTGCGGCGGGGTGTGGCGGCCGGGCATGGAGGGGCGCGCGGGGTTACAGCGCGTCGAAGTGGAAGTGCTGGCGCAGGTGGGCGCGGAAGCGGCGCACCACGGCCAGCGCGTCGTGCAGCGCCTCGCGGTCCAGCGTGGCCAGCTGCGCCGGCAGCACCGGGCCCGACTCGCCGGCCAGCCCGCGCGCCAGGCGCAGGGCCATGAAGCGGTGCAGCGCGTCGGTGAGGTCGCGCGCGAGGCCGGCGTCCAGCCGGCCGGCGGCGGCCAGCGCCGCCAGGCGCGCCGCGGTGCCCGTCTCGGCCAGGCCGGCCTGCAGCGCCAGCGCGCGC
>CAIKLM010000041.1 GCA_903828235.1 uncultured beta proteobacterium
CAACGCTCAAAACCGTACTCCTGACAGCCGCCCCGTGGACATGTGGACAGGCTCAAAGGCAGCCTGCCCACATGCCCACCGGGCTCGACGACCACCAGCGATTCTGAATGTTGGGTTCCACACGAAACGACGAGGGGCCCAGATGGGTCGATTGCACGCAGTGGCGATCGGCTGCTTCCGGGCATCGAACCTTCGACGTCGGCTATCTGGCGATGAATCCGATGGGGCGGCCGTCTCAACCCGACCCAATCCTGAAGTTCAGCTGCCTGAGGAGCGGACAGTCACCGAAGAGTGCCAGGTGCCCAGCGAGTCTTGTTGCGCCGCTGCGTGATTGACTACCCCGGCCCGGGATGCGTCGTCCGGCGGGCACGTCTCAGGCTCTCGCACCGGCGGTCGGATTGGCAGATCGGAGTCCACGGCCGGCCTTCAGGCTGTACTGCGGCGTAGCCCCGTGCGACTGGCACATGGCCAACAAAGGAAAGGGCAGCGCGCCCGATGACTTGGCCCGAGACATTGCAGGCAATGTCAAACCGCGGCCCTACAGCGCCCGCCCTATCCCGATGCACGCGAGCCCGGCGCAGACCACCCCTGCGGCCACAGTCCGCCGCTGCCACTGCGTGCGCTCGCGGAACACGACCAGTGACATGGCGGTCGCCAGCACGATGCCCGCGTTGGTGTAGGCCACCACCTCGGCCGCAGGCAGTGTGCGCATGGCGTGGATCACCAGGGCGTAGGCCAGCCCGACGCACAGGCTGCCCACCAACAGCGCCACGGCACCCGGTCGGGCCCTGGGCGTCCACCGCCCCGTGCTGCGCCGCAGTCGCCCCGTCATGGCCAGCCAGGCCGCGAGATAGCCGACGCTGAGGTAGCCCACGATGCCGCCGAAGCCGGCAATCTGTGCCGTGGCGGCTTTATCGGACAGCGAATAGACGCTGGTCGCCAGCATGGCCAGCAGCGTCCAGGGCAGCGCCTTGCCCTCGTCGTTGCCGCGCGCCGTGCGGGCCATCGCCGCCAGTCCGAGCACGCTGATGGCGATGCCGGTCCAGGCCAAAACGCCCAACGACTCGCCGAAGAACAGCAGGCTCCACCCGGCGATCAGCAAGGGCGAACTGCGCACCAGCGGATACACAAAAGCGACTGGCGCATGCTGGTAAGCCCTGTGGAGCCCGTGGAAGTACAGCACGTTGGCGGTAGCCGAGGTCAGCAGCAGCACCAGCAGATGCGGACTCCACTGCGCTTCAACCACGAACCGGTACAGGCCCCAGGGAGCGATCAGGACCAGATGGCCCAGGAGCACCCACCACAGCGGCTCGGCGTCGCGGGGCTGATGGCGGGCGATCAGGTTCCATGTCACGTGCATCAGCACGGACATCGCAATGGCGACGGCCTCGAAGCCGCCGGTCATGTCGCGCAGTGCTCGCGGCCGCGCGCAAAGACGGCTACCTCGCCATCGCCCGCAACGCCAACCCCCTCGGGCAGTGGTGGGGCCGTCTGCAGGATCCACGCGTCGAGGACATGGCCGATGTGCGTCAGCCACGCCCTGCGCGGCCGAACGCTCGCGATTGCGGCCAGCGCCATGGGCCAGTCGTTGTGCCCGCGCGGTGGTGCACCTTGCGGCGGGTAGCTGCAGTCGATCGCCATGCCGTCGGCTTGCCAGGCCTGGAGGAAAGCCTCGGTGTGCGGTGGCAGGCCGAGCGTGTCGGTCAGGTACGCGAACCGCGTGCCATCGTCGGCCTCCACCGCATAGCCGAAGGTCGGTTTCGAGTGAACCAGGGGCAAGGGTGTGAAGCACAGCCCCCCGATGCGCTGCGGCTCGAACTTGGCCAGGCGCCGGAAGTCCAGCAAGCCCGGATGTTTGTAGAGGTCGGCGCAGCCCTCGGAGTCCGGTGGAGCATGGACGACGATGGGTGCACCACGCCCCCAGCGCAGGTGGAACAGGCCCTGCACATGATCCGGATGGAAGTGCGTCAGCACGATGGCGTCCAGGGTACCCGGCGCAAATCGCTCGTGCAGGTCCATCAGCCCGGCGTCGACGAGGACACGGGTGCCCTCGTGCTCGATCAAGACGCTGCAGGGCCGCCGAACCCGGCCGGGCTCGACAGCCGCACGTCCGCAGGCCGCGCAGGTGCAGCCGTACAGCGGCACACCGCCGGCTGCACCCGTGCCCAGGAAGGTCACGCGCACAGCGGCTGCCCGGCGTGTTCGCGCAGCAAGGCCACCAGTGCGTCGCCGGCACGCTCCAACGGGCCATCGTTGGTGATCACGTGCCCCGATGGGGACGGGCTCTGCATCCGACGGTGCCGTTCAAGCCGCTGTTCGACTGACGCCGCATCCTCGCGGCCCCGGGCCAGCAGGCGTTCGCGCAGCACCTCGGCCGGCACATCGATGCTCACTGCCAGCAACTCCGGGAAGCGCTGGCTCGCCTCGGCCAGATACTCCCGCGAGCCGTTGACGACCACCGTCGCCCCCTTGGCCAGCCACTGGTTGATCTCGATGCCGATGCCATAGGCATGGCCGTGGCTGTGCCAGGCCAGCGCGAACAGCCGGTTGCGCTGGCGACTGGCGAACTCTGCGGGCGTCAACGCGACATGGTTCTCCCCGCCGGCGTCGGCCGCGCGCGTGATGTAGCGGTGCGCGAACACCACGCCCGGGTCGTCGGCCAGCTTCTCACGGGCATAGCGCAGCAGGCTGTCCTTGCCGCTGCCCGAAGGGCCGACCACATAGATCAAACGAGCTTTCATGGAGGACTCCCAGCGCTGCGGATCAGGCGTGGTCGAAGTGCGCGCTGAGGGCCGGCGCACCGTGCACCCAGACGAACTCGGCCTGCGGCAAGCCGCCCAGCGCCTTCACCGCGATCAGGTCGGCGCGCAGGCCGACAGCGATGCGGCCGCGGTCGTTCAGCCCGGCAGCGCGGGCCGGGTTGGCGGTCACCAGGGCCACGGCCTCGTGCAGGCCGATGCCGGCAAGCTCGGGCAGGCGCAGCACCGACGGCAGCAGCGCGGCCGGCGAGTAGTCGCCGCACAAACAGTCGGCCACGCCTTCCAGCACCGCGTCGAGTGCGCGCATCGAACCCGACTGCGACTTGCCACGCAACACATTGGGTGCACCGAACAGTGTGGCCAGTCCCCGTGCCCGTGCGGCACGCGCCGTCTCCAGGTTGACCGGAAACTCCGAGATCGCCGCGCCGAAAGCGACGACGGCCTCGACCTTCTCCGGCGAGTCGTCGTCGTGGCTGGCCACCGCGACGCCGCACGCGCGCGCGACCTCCGCGACCTGGGCGATGCGCTCGGCCGCACCCAGCGCCGCGGCCTGCTTGCGCGCGACGATGGCGTCGAGCTCGGCCTCGCTTGTCTTGTAGCTCTTGGCCAGGTAGCTGCGGAACGCCGTCACGTCCTTGAACTGCCCCTGGCCCGGGGTGTGGTCCATGAAGCTGACCAGGTGTGCATGGCCCTGGCGCAGCAGATCGATCAGGAACGGAGGTGCCGTCTCGTCGGTGACCTCGTAGCGCGCATGCACGCGGTTGTCGACCAGCGCATGGGCCTGCCAGGCCCCCACCGCGCGGGCGATCTCGGCGGCGAAGCCGTTGTTGCGCACACCGAGTTCGTGGTTGGCGAACGACAAGGCGTGAAACACCGTGGTGATGCCAGCGGCAGCATTGCGCTTGTCGGCCTGCGCACACGCGAAGTCGAGCGGGAAGTGCACGCCTGGCCGTGGCTCGACCTCCTTCTCCAGCGCATCGCAGTGCAGATCGATCATGCCGGGCATCAGGATGCGGCCCGTCAGGTCGATCTCGCGCGCACCCGACGGCGCCGCATTCGGGCAGATAGCTTCGATGCGCCCGTCCGCCACCAACACGGCGGCGTCATCGAGCGTGGTGTCGGCCAGCACGACGCGGGCGTGGGTGAGGTAGAGCATCGGCGGGGGTGATTGAAAAGCGTTCATGCAGCCTGCCTGGTGGGTTGGTCGGCGATCGGTTCTTCAGCGGTGGGGCTGCCGGTCGGAACGGCCGGATGCGGCAACACCCGCACCTCGCCATCGGCCAGCGCGTTGACCAGTGCCGGGTCATGGAAGATCGCCAGCATCGCGGTGCCGGCGGCTTTCAGCTCGCGCAGCAGCGAGATCGCGCACTCGCGGGAGACGGGATCGAGGCTGGCCGTGGGCTCGTCCAGCAACAGCAGGCGCACCGGGCGGATCAGCCCGCGCGCCAGGTTGATGCGCTGCTGCTCGCCGCCGGAAAAGGTGGCCGGTGCGACGGCCCACAGATGCGAGGGAACGTTGAGGCGCCGCAGCAACTCGGCCGCCCGCTCGCGGGCTTGCGACACCGACACGCCGCCATCGACCAGCGGCTGTGCCACCACGTCCAGTGCGCTCTTGCGCGGCAGGCAGTGCAGGAACTGCGTGACGCTGCCCAGCTCGGTGCGGCGCAGCGCCAGCATGTGCTGCTCCCCGGCCGTGGCCAGGTCCGTGACCGTGCCATCGGCCTCGCGCAGCCAGAGGTGGCCACCCGTGGGCAGGTAAGTGCGCCAGATGCACTTCAGCAGCGACGACTTGCCGGCGCCCGACGGCCCGGTGATGGCCAGCAACTGCCCGGGGAACAGTTCCAGATCGACCTGAAAGGTCGATGGAATTTCCCGCGCCTGTTCGTGCAGGAAAAAGTGCTTGTCGAGCTTGTCGGCCTTGAGGATCCAGGGGGTCATGGTGTGCGCCCTCACAGTGCCGAGGCCACCAGCTGCTGCGTGTACGCATGCTGGGGGTCTTCGAGGATCTGGTCGGTCAGGCCGGACTCGACAACGCGGCCCATCTTCATCACCAGGGTGCGCGAGGCCAGCATGCGGATCACGCCCAGGTCGTGCGTGACGGCGATCATCGACACGCCGAGCTGGTGCTGCAGTTCCATGATCAGGTCGAGGATGCGCGCCTGCACCGACACGTCCAGGCCGGTGGTCACCTCGTCGAGGAACAGCAGCGGCGGGTCGGTGGCCAGCGCACGCGCGATCTGCACGCGCTGCTGCATGCCGCCCGAGAACCGGCCCGGCAACTCGTCCATGCGTGACGTCGGCACCTCGCAGCGCGAGAGCAGTTGCCTGGCGCGCTCGCGGATGTGCGCGTAGCGCAACTCGCCGCTCATCAGCAGGCGCTCGGCGATGTTGCCGCCGGCGCTGACCTTGAAGTTCAGGCCCAGGTGCGGGTTCTGGTAGACGATGCCGAAGCGCCGATTGCGCAGGCGGCGCGCCTGCTGTGCATTGAGCGCCAGCAGGTCGATGGCTGCGTCGGGTTCGGCGGGATCGCGGAAGCGCACGCTGCCGCGTGTCGGCGCATCGTCGCCGTAGAGCAGGCGGACCAGCGACGACTTGCCGCTGCCCGACTCGCCCATCACGCCGAGCACCTCACCGCGCATCAGGCTCAGGTTCACGTTGGCACAGGCCACCACGGTGCCGCAGTGCGGGCAGACGTTGGTGCCGGCCTCGGGACCGGTGGACTCCAGGCAGCGGTTGCAGCCGGTACCGTGCAGCTTGGTTAAGCCACGCACCTCAAGGATGGCATCGGAGTTCGCGCTCATGCGGCCTCCTTCGCGTCATGCGTTGCGGCCTGCGCGTTCAGGCGATCCAGGCAGTAGCCGGCGTCCGAACACTGGTGGGTCTTTCGCCCGTCCTCGCCGATCAACTCGTCCAGGAAGCTGTCGATGGCGCCGCATCGCGCGCAGGCGAAGCGTTTGCCGGTCGCAGGGTCGGTGAAGTCCTCGACACGGAAGGCCACGTCGTCGAAGGTCAGCGGCACCGCGTCGGTGTGCGGTGGCACGGCGTAGATCTTCTTCTCGCGCCCGGCGCCGAACAGGTACAGGCACTCGGCCTGATGCAGCTTGGGCACGTCCCAGCGCGGGATCGGGCTCGGGTCGATGACGTAGTGGCCGGCAATGCGTGTCGGATAGCGGTGCGAGATGGTGATCTCCTCGAAGTGCACCATGTCCTCGTAGAGCTTGACCCACAGGCGCGAATAGTCGGCTTCGCCGTGCATGGTCTTGCGCCGCTCTTCGGACGGTTCGACCACCACCAGCGGGTCCGGGTACGGCACCTGCAGCACGAGGATCTGGTCGGCGCGCAGCGGCTGCTCCGGGATGCGGTGCCGCGTTTGGATCAGGGTAGCCTCGCGCGCCAGCTTCGTGGTTCGCGTGCCAGGACAGGTCAGTTCGACGAACTGGCGCAGGTTCACGGCATTGACCGACTCGTCGGCGCCCTGGTCGATCACCTTCACGGTGTCGGCAGGCCCGATCAAGGCCAGCGTCAACTGCAGCCCGCCGGTGCCGAAGCCGCGTGCGATCGGCATCTCGCGGGAGGCATACGGCACCTGGTAGCCGGGCAGGCACACGGCCTTGAGCATCGAACGGCGCAACTCCTTCTTGGCGCGGTCGTCCAGGAAGCCAAAGGCGTAGCCGGCGCTTCTGTGTTGGGTGCTCATGCCTGCGCTCCCGGCATCGGCTGCTTGGCCTGCTTGGCCTGCGTCGCACGCAGGCGGTCCATGTCGGACTGGAAGGTCACGTAGTGCGGCATCTTGTAGTGGGTGCAAAAGCCCATCGAGTCCACGCCGTCGATGTGCAGCAGCACGAACTCCGGGTCTTCGCTGGGGTTGTCGGGGGTGCCTGCCATGCCCTTCTGAAGGGACCGGTCGAGTATGGCCATCGAGATCGCCTTGACCTCGTTGTGCCCGAAGCAGGCGCCGTAGCCGAGCGAGAACACCGGTTTGGCACCGGGCTCGTCGGTCGGCGTGTACATGGCCACCACCTCGCATTCGGTGACCAGCACCTCGCCGGCTTCGATGAGCTCGCCGGTCACCGGGTGCGGCAGCATCAGCGGCACATAGCCCACGCGCAGTTCAGCCACCGTCGGGTGCACGTCGCCGTAGCCGCGCATGTTGGAGTACGCGATGGCCAGCATCGAGCCCGACTCGGCGCGGCTCATGGTGGCCAGCGCGGCGCTGCGCGAGACCGGGAACACCAGCGGGTCGCGGGTGATGTCGAAGGCGGGTGGCGCAGCTTCCGTCGGCGTGGGCAACAAGCCCTCCGCGCGCAGGGCATCCACCACCTTCGGGAAGCTGTCCGGCAGGTCGGGGCTGGGCAACTCCTGCAGCCAATTGCGGGCCAATTTTTGGAAGGCCTCGCCGCCCTCGGCCAGTTGCTCGAAGCGGAACAGTCGCTGCAGGTAGTCCGGCGTCGGACCCAGCATCTGGCCGCCCGGGATCTCCTTGAAGGCCGACGAGATGCGGCGGATCAGACGCATGCCGTTGCCATCGTGCGCGTCGGTCACGGCCAGACGCGCCCGCGTCGAGCGGAAGGCGCGCAGGAAGAACGCTGCTTCCAGCGTGTCGCCCGCGGCCTGCTTCAGCGCCAGGGCCGCCAGGTCGGGGGCGTACAGCCCGCCTTCGCTGATGACGCGCCCGGTCAGGAAGTGAAGCTGGTCGCGGATGGTGTCGACTGCGAGCGGCGCGCCGCCGCCCTGCGCGCGCAAGAACTCGAGCACGCGGGCGGCTTCACGGATGGCGGTCTCACCGCCCTTGATGGCCACATAGCCCATGCTCAGGTCTCCTTGCCGTGGGGGGTGACCACGATGCGCGTGGTGCGCGGCAGCGCCACCATCGCGTCCGGTGCCGCCAACACGATGTCCACGCCCATCGGGTAGGCGCCGACCCAGGCCGTGCGCCGCGCCAGCCAGTCGGGGTGCAGTCCGCTCACCGCCAGCACGCGCTTGCCCGGCACACCCGGGCCCTGCAGTTGCAGCACCACGGAGGCATCCGTCGTTATCGGCGCATCGCTCAACGCATCGACGGTCAGCACCAGCGTCGCGCTCAGTTCGGGCGACTCCAGCGTGCCCAGCGCCGGCTGAAATCCAGCCTCAACAAGCTTGCGGCCGTCGAGCAGGACGAAGCGCGCCTGCGCCTGCGGCGCCGTCGGCGCCAGCAGCAGGCGGCGGGCATCCGTGCCCACCAGGCCCTGGGGATCGGCCAGGCTCACCGACTCGTCGAGCACCGCGGACAGGAACATCAACATGGCACCGGGGGGCTGCGCCGGCACCAAGGTTCCGGGCCGTGCAAAGCCGTCCAGCACCGCGCGGAAAGCCTGCTGCTGCGCGTCGGGCATCCACCACTCAGCGGGCTTCATGCCTGGGCCTCCGATTCGTCATCGGCCTCGGCCAGCAGCGCAAAGTCCACGCGCGTGCGCTTCAGTCCCGCTTGCCGGACCGCGCGGATGTCTCCACGCGCCTGCGCGCCACGCAGGGCGAGCGCGTCCACCGCCTCTACACCGGGCCAGCGTTGCGCGAACACGGCATCCAGCACCGCGAGCGCCTGGGCCAATTCCGCGTCGTCGGCCATCACCACGGCACCGCCTTCGGCGCGCTCGCCGCGGTGGTTGACCAGTGCAACCGCTGCGCGCGCCATCGGCACCTCACCCAGGAAGAAGGGCTGGTGCTGCACCGCGTCGCGCCACTGCATCAGCGCGAGGCCGGACTCCGCGGGCTGCAGCGGCGTCACCGTCAGGCCCTCGGTCAGTTGGGTGGCGGTGTTCAGCACCGGTTCGCGGCCGGCCGCCACCAGGCAGGCGACCAGGTGGCGCCGTTCGATCGGCGCCGTCGGCAAGGTTCGGGAAGTCACAAGCGTCCTCACATCAGCCGAGCACGCAGGCGGGCCGAGAATTGGTCGAGCAGGAAGACCACGATGAAGATCGCGATCAGGATGGTCGCCACGTGGTCGTACTGGAACATGTCGAAGCGGCCCTTCAGCTCCTGGCCGATGCCGCCTGCGCCCACCAGGCCGATGACGGTGGCCATGCGCACGTTGCGGTCCAGGATGTAGAGCGTGTAGGCGATGTACTGCGGTACGACCTGCGGCATCACGCCGTACCACAGCGTCTTGAGCTTGCCGGCGCCGATGGCCTCCAGCGCTTCCTGCGGCTTCTTGTCGGCGTTCTCGATGTCCTCGGCGTAGAACTTGCCGAGAAAACCGGCCGCGTGCAGCCCGAGTGCTAGAACACCGGCGATCGGCCCGAAACCGTAGGCCAGCACCAGGAACAGAGCGACGATCAGCTCGGGTGCCGAACGCAGCAGGCTGATCGTGCCCCGGGCCAACGTGTAGGTCGCCCGGTAGGGGGTGTAGTTGCGTGCCGCAAAGTAGGCCAGCGGCACCGACAGCAGCACCGACAGGATGGTGCCCCACAGCGCAATCTCCAGCGTCTCCAGCATCTTCACCGTGACGGTCCACAGGTAGCCGATGGGCTTGACCAGGGTCTCGGTGGTCTCGACGCTGACCTCCATCTGCAGCGTCTGCGGGTTCAGGCGCTGCTCCTTGCGCTCCTGCACTTCGATGTAGGCGAAAGGCGGCAAGCGGTCGCGGTCCAGCCCGGGCAGCCGGGCCACGTCTTCCTGCTCGCCGATGGCAGGCGGCCACATCGAGCTGCCGACCCGTGACAAGCCGCGCACGACCTGCGAGTCGTCGGCCAGGCCGACGAGCTTGCCGACGGCCTGCACGCTCATCGCGACCATGCGGTCCATCTCGGTACGGTGGCCGGTCCACAGCAGCACGGCCAGCATGGCGATCACGATGAGCAGGTGCTTGGCGCTGTACGGCGGGTCGAGCCGCCATTCGAGTTGTGTGCCCTGGGGCGGCACGGGGATGGGCTTGGCAAGCATGGTGTTCACTCCGTAGGGCGTCGGCTCATGCGGCCAGCGGCTGGCGGCCGTCGGACGTCAGCGTCGACGAGACCGGTGTGCCGGAGTCCTCGTCCGCCGGCTGGTCGTCCCAGTGCGCGCCGGCGTAGAGCTGCTGCACACGCTCGTCGGTGAACTCGGCCGGCGTGCCGTCGAAGACGACGCGGCCGTCGCGCATGCCGACGATGCGGTCACCGAATTCGCGCGCCAGGTCCACCTGGTGCAGGCTGCACAGCACGGTGGTGTTGCGTTCGCGGGCCGCCTCGCGCACGAGGGTGAGGATATCGCGCGAGATCTTGGGGTCGAGGCTGGCCACCGGTTCGTCGGCGAGCACGACCTCGGGGTCGAGCATGAAGGCCCGCGCGATGCCCACGCGCTGCTGCTGGCCCCCGGAGAGTTCGCCGGCGCGGCGCCGCAAGTGCCGCGGGTCGAGACCGACGCGTTCCAGCAGCGAACAGGCCTTGGCACGGTGCTCGGGCGTGAACCAGCCGAGCAGTGCGCGGCCGGTGGACACCACGGGCAGCAGCCCGGCCAGCACGTTGCCAGCCACGCTCATGCGCAGCGTCAGGTTGAAGTGCTGGTGGATCATCGCCACGCGCTGGCGCAAGGCGCGCTCGGTGTCGGCGTTGAACTCGACGCCGTCGATCATCAGCCGGCCTTCGGTCGGCCGCATCAGCCCGTTCACCGCGCGCAGCAGTGTCGACTTGCCGGCGCCCGAGGGCCCGAGCACGACGCAGAACTGGCCACGCGGCACCTGCAGGCTGACTTCGGACAGCGCCCGCGTGCCGTCGGGCCAAGTCTTGCCGAGATGGTGGAATTCGATCATGTTGTACTCGGCGTGGCGGGAGTACCCGGCGGGCAGGTCCGCACGGGTAACTCGGTGGTGGGGTGTGCTTTCGAAGCCCGGCTCAGCGCGTGCTGGCCTTTTTCATGATCTCGACCTTCACCGTGTCGGTGACCAGTTCGAACATCTTCCCGGCGGCTGCCATGTCGGCTTCGTTGACCTTGGCGGTGTAGCCGTCGACCTTGCCGCCGCCGTAGCCACGGATCTGGTCCTTCGTGATGCCGGGCAGCTTGTCGATGTTGTTGAAGGCGTCGCGCAGCTTGGCCTTGACGCCGGCGCTCACCTTCGGGTGGATTGCCAATGGCGGGTACGGGATTGGCGTGCTCTTGGCGATGACCTTGACCTTGCTCGGGTCCAGCGCCTTGGCGTTGACCGCCTTCTCGAACGAGTCGAAGGAGGCACCACCGGCGTCCACCAGACCCTCGGCCAGCGCCTTCAGCACGTTGGCATGGCTGCCGGCCATGTTGATCGCGCCGGCTTGTCGCGTCGGATCCACACCGGCAGCCAGCATCATGGCCACCGGAACGGCGAAGCTCGACGTCGAGTTCACATCGCCCAGCGCGATGCGCTTGCCTTTGAGGTCGGCGATGCCGTTGATGCCGGTATCGGTGCGCGCAAAGATGCCCGAGTAATAGACCGACTCGCCGTTTCGGACGGCCAGTGCCAGAAGTTCCGAGCAGCCACGGGCCTTGGCCTGCAGGTAGCTGGCGGGGCCGAACCAGGCGATGTCGGCAGCACCGTTGCACATGGCTTCGATCACGGCCGAGTAGCTCTGGCCGACCTTGATGTCGAAGGTGAGGCCCGTGGCCTGGCCGATGGCGCCGAAGATGGGCTGGAAGTCCTTCTTCGTGCCGTCTTCGGTGCCGCCGTCGGCGGGCACGAGGATCACGCGCAGTGGCTTGCCGGCGCTGCCGTCATGCTGGGCCTGGGCGAAGGCGGTGGTGGTGGAAACAACGCCGGTCAGGCCGATGGCCAAGGCGAGCGCTGTGCGGAGGAAGGCTTTGCGATACATTGATGACGCTCCTGTAAGGTCGATGGATTCAGTCGGGAACTTGCAAGGTTCAAGGGGTGATGCGCAGTTGCATACGGTCTGCGCGAAACCGAGTCAGGGCGTACTCGACCGGGGCTCCATCCCGGTCGCGCACGTTGACGCTCTTGACGCGAAGCACAGACATATGGGCCGGCATCGCCAACAGGCTGGCGTCATCACCTTGCGGGAGCGCCCCCGAGACCAGGCTCTCGGTGCGCTTCAGGCGCCAGCCATGCTGTGTTTCGATGAATTCGTGCAGTGACCCGCCGGTGTAGTCGTCGAGCACGCCCGGCAGCATTGCCATCGGCAAGAAATGCGAGATGACGCAGAACGGGGCACCGTCGACGCTGCGCAGCGTCTCGATCCAGGCCACCGGCTCGCCCTCGTCGAGTTGCAGGCGCTGGGCCACGCCGCCCTGGGCGGGGATGCGCAGCTTGCGCAGCACCGTGCTCTCCGTGGTCCGGCCCTGGGCTTCCAGGGTCTCGGTGAAACGGGTGCGCTGGCCGATGTCGTAGTCCAGCGGCTTGTGCAGCACGAAGCTGCCCATGCCGTGGCGGCGCTCGACCCAGCCTTCGGCGATCAGCCCCTCCAGGGCCCGGCGCAGGGTGTGCCGGTTGACGCCGAAGCGTTCGGCCAGCGCAGCTTCGGGCGGCAGCGCATCGCCCGGGCGGTGCAGAGATCTGATCTCGGCTTCAAGCTGTCGCTGGACTTGTCGGTAGACGGTCTCGCCGGTGCCACGTTGAATCACTTCGTCTCCAGATGTCTAGATATCTGGAAGCGGAGTCTCGACAGGCTCCGTGACAGGGGTGTGTCGGTGCGATGAAACCGGCCGACGCGTGCTTGCGTTCCCTTCGCATCGGCCTGCTGGATCGGCACCAGGGGTTGGCGCCTGTCAAGCGACATCCAGAACTGACCCCCTGACGACATCGAGTTTTGACCCCCGGTTGTTGATCAGTTGCTTGTCGTTTCGGGTTTCGCGCTGGCCGGGCTAGCCTGGCCAGCGCGGCGCTTCGTTCTGAGCCTGTAGC
>CAIKLM010000042.1 GCA_903828235.1 uncultured beta proteobacterium
CAAGCTCCATCCTGCGATCCGTACACTTTGGCATTGGGCGACCTCCCTCGTTGGTTCGGTTCCATAGACGTCGAATACCTATGAAAACGCACAACGAAGGCAGGTCGCCTACTTCATGCCTCGTGAAACATCCAGGCTAGGAGCCCGTGCGCCTGCGCAGGCGCGTGGCCAGCAGCAGCGCGCCGCCGAGCATCAGCGCCGCGCTGCCCGGCTCCGGCACGGCCGTCACCAGCGAGAAGCTGTCGAGCGTGTAGCCGTTGCCCGTCAGCGGCCCGATGGCGCGGTTGAGCACCAGCGAGATGCCGTCGACGTCGGCGAAGTTGAAGTCGGGCGTCGCCGCGAAGGGCAGGGTCACGGTGACGGCCCCGCCGGGGATGGCGGGCGCCACGTTGACGCCCACCGTCGAGTAGTAGAGCGGGTTGGCCGGGTCGAGCGGGTTGGCGGTGTACAGGACCACGTTGATGTTCATGGCCAGTTGCACGCCCCTGAACACCAGCTCGAAGCTGTCGTAGGGCCGCACGTCCAGGTTCAGGTGCGGCCCCGAAGTCGCGCCGGACGTGGCGCCGTTCGCGAAGGCCCCGTACAGCGAAAGCAGCTCGCTCGTGGCGCCCACGCCGTCGCTGACGCTGAGCACGCCGTTGCCCGCGACCGCGACGGACACGCTGGGCAGCGGATTCAGGTACACGTTGTGGTAGACGGTGCGCACGCCGCCCGGCACGTCACCCACCAGTTCGGTGATGCTGCGCTCGCCGGTGCCCAGGAACACGCTGGGCACGGGGGCCGTCGGTGAGGTGAAGCCATCCACCAGCAGCGACTGGGCCTGCGCGGCCTGGGCGGCCAAGCCCAGCGCAAGGCCGGTCGCCAGCGAGAGACGGCGGGTCGATCGGATCATGGTCGGCTCCAAGTCGAATCCAGAGCGTGGATGGTCTCAGGAAGGCAGCCGCGGCGACATCCCCTTGAGGAACGGGTTCGCCTCCGGCCGGCCTCGCTTCAGAGCGGATGCCCGATGGTGCGGTAGTGGCCCGCCTGGAACAGCAGCGGCGGCACGGCACTGTCGCTGCAGGCCAGCACGCGGCCGATGAAGAGCAGGTGGTCGCCGGCCACCTGGGCCGAGACGCTCTCGCACTCGAACACCGCCGCCGCCCCGGCCAGCACCGGCAGCCCGTGCAGGCCCGCGGACCACTCGCCCTCGGCGAAGCGGTCGGCGCGGCGCGCGGCGAAGCTGCGCGACACGCCCACCTGCGACTCGGCCAGCACGTTGACGGCGAAGTGCCGGGCTGCCGAGAAGGCGGCCGCCGACGGGCTCTCGCGCCGCAGCGACCACAGCACCAGAGGCGGCTCCAGCGACAGGGAACTGAAGGAGTTCACCGTCAGGCCCACCGGCTCGCCGGCGGCGTCGGTGCAGGTGACGATGGTCACGCCCGTGGTGAAGCGCCCGAGCGCGGCGCGCAGCCGGCGCGTGTCCGGCGCCGGAGCGTCGGGCGCCACGGGTTCAGCGGCTGCCCGCATTGCGCGCCTCGATGCCCCAGCGCGCCAGCGCCTCGTCGTCGGCCACCCGCGCATCGACCCAGCGCGCGCCCGACGGGGTGGTTTCCTTCTTCCAGAACGGGGCCTGGGTCTTCAGGTAGTCCATGATGAACTCGCAGGCCTGGAAGGCCTGGCCGCGGTGCGCCGAGCTCACGGCCACCAGCACGATCTGCTCGCCCGGCAGCAGTCGGCCGACCCGGTGCACCACGCGTGCGCCCCGGATGTCGAAGCGGCCCTGGGCGGCGTCGATCATCGCCTCGATCGACTTCTCGGTCATGCCGGGGTAGTGCTCCAGCTCCAGTTCGCGCACCGGCTCCCCGGCACCCGGGTGCCCACGCTCGCGCACCGTGCCCACGAAGCTGGCGACGGCGCCGACGCCGAGGTCACCCTCTCGCAGCGCGGCCAGTTCGGCGCCGAGGTCGAGATCGGCGGTCTGGATGCGCACGCGCGGCACGGGAGAAGCCATCTCAGCCCCCCGTCACGGGTGGGAAGAACGCCACCTCGTCGCCATCGGAGAGCGGGGTGTCGTCGCCGCAGACGGCCTGGGCGACCGCGGCACGCACCGGCCGGCCGGGCGCCAGCAACTCGGCATGGCGCCCGCCGCGGGCGGCCAGCTGGCGGCGCAGGCTGCCGACGGTGGTGCCGGCGGGCAGGGAGACCGCCTCGTGCGGCCCCAGGGCCTCGCGCAGCGCGGCGAAGTAGCGGACTTGGACAGTGAGCATCGGACATTCGATGAGCGCGAGCCTCGCGCCCAATGGCGGGATGCTAGCGGCGCCCCCGCAACGGTGCCGGCGCCGCGCCGGAGCCCGGGTCGGCGACCGGGCCACCCCCGCGGGCGGGGTCGGCGGGGCCGTGGCCCGCCTCAAGCATGGAGCCAGCCCGCCAGCGCCCGGTAGGCCACGGTGTCGCCGGCCCGGATGGCCTGGCCCGGTGGCACGTCCACCAGCCCGTCGGCCCACACGGTGGAGGTGAGGACACCCGAGCCCTGGTTCCCGAAGAGAACCAGCCGGCCATCGGCGCCGACGCGCACGCGCAGGAACTCGCGCCGCTTGTCGGGGCGCGGCCAGTCGAAGCCCGCCACCATCGGCAGCGCCGGGGGCAAGCCGCCCGGGAGGCCCTGCAGCGCGGCCAGCACCTCGTGCACGGCCAGCAGCCAGGTGACGAACGACGACACCGGGTTGCCCGGCAGGCCCACGAGCAGCGCCTCGCTGCTGTCGGGGCGGCGGATGGCACCGAAGGCCAGCGGCTTGCCGGGCTTGATGGCGAGTTGCCAGTTCTCAAGCCGGCCTTCGGCCTGGGCGGCGGGCTTGAGGTGGTCTTCCTCGCCTACCGAGACACCGCCGCTGGTGACGATGAGGTCGTGCCCCTCGGCGGCGCGGCGCAGCGCCTCGCGCGTGGCGTCCAGCCGGTCGGGCACGTTGCCGAGGTCGGTGACGGCGCAGCCGGCGGCCTCGGCCAGGGCGCGCAGCGTGAAGCGGTTGCTGTTGTACAGGGCCCCGGGCTTGAGCGGCTCGCCCGGCATGGCCAGCTCGTCGCCGGTGCACAGGATGGCCACGCGCGGGCGCCGCAGCACCGGCAGCGTCGCCACGCCCACCGAAGCCGCCAGGCCCAGCGCCTGCGGCTGCAACCGCAGCCCCGGGGCCAGCACCACGGCGCCCTCGGCCACGTCCTCGCCACGGCGGCGGATGGCCAGCCCCGGCACGGGCACGGTGTTCACGCGCACGGCGGCGCCACCGTCCAGCGCCTCGCACTGCTCCTGCATCACCACCGCGTCGGCGCCCTCGGGCACCAGCGCGCCGGTGAAGATGCGCGCGGCCGTGCCGGGTTGCAGCGCCTGCCCGACGTGGCCGGCCGCGATGCGCTGCGACACAGGCAGCGCGGTGCCAGCGGCGGACACGTCGGCACAGCGCAGGGCATAGCCGTCCATCGCCGAGTTGTCGGCGCCCGGCACGGCGATGGTGGCGCGCACCTCGGCGGCCAGCACGCGGCCGCGGGCCTCGAAGGTGGAGACCGTCTCCACATCGGCGATGCGGTGGGCCGCGGCGGCCGCGGCCAGTCGCTGCAGGGCCTCATCCAGCGGCAGCAGGGGGCGCGGCGCGTTCATGCGGTGGCGTGCAGTTCGAGGTAGGCCTTGACCGCCGCCACGTCGGGCGGCACCACCGTGAAGCGGCGCGGCAGCGACTCCAGGTGCCTCAGGCCCGGTGGCGGCTCGGGGTCGATGCCCGTGGCTTCGCGGATGGTGGCGGCGAACTTGGCCGGCAGCGCCGTCTCGAGCACGATCATGGGCACGCCGCTCTCGCGCTGTTCCCAGGCCACCTTCAGGCCGTCGGCCGTGTGGGTGTCGACGAGGGTGCCGTGCTGCTGCCAGCAGCGGCGGATCGTGGCCAGGCGGTCGGCGTGCGTGCTGCGGCCGCTGGAGAAACCGAAGTCGCCGCGGGCGCGCGCCATGGTGTCGGCGTCGAGCGTGAAGCCGCCCTGCCGCGGCACCTGCTCGCCGAACAGGCGCGCCGTGGCGGCGCCGTCGCGGCCGAGCAGGTCGAACACGAAGCGCTCGAAGTTGCTGGCCTTGCTGATGTCCATGCTCGGGCTCGAGGTCTCCTGTGTCTCGGCGCTGCCGCGCACGCGGTAGGCGCCGGTGCGGAAGAACTCGTCGAGCACATCGTTCTCGTTGGTGGCCACCACCAGGCGCCGGATCGGCAGGCCCATCATGCGCGCCACGTGGCCCGCGCAGACGTTGCCGAAGTTGCCGCTGGGCACGGTGAAGCTCACGGCCTCGGCATCGGACCGCGTGGCCTGGAAGTAGCCCGCGAAGTAGTAGACCACCTGGGCCAGCAGCCGCGCCCAGTTGATGCTGTTGACGGTGCCGATGCGCCAGCGCCGCTTGAAGGCGAGGTCGTTGCTGACGGCCTTGACGATGTCCTGGCAGTCGTCGAACACGCCTTCCACGGCCAGGTTGTGGATGTTGGCGTCCTGAAGGCTGAACATCTGCGCCTGCTGGAAGGGGCTCATGCGGCCGTGCGGGCTGAGCATGAACACGCTGATGCCGCGCTTGCCGCGCATCGCGTACTCGGCGGCGCTGCCGGTGTCGCCGCTGGTCGCGCCCAGGATGTTCAGCGCCTCGCCGCGGCGGGCCAGCTCGTACTCGAACAGCTGGCCCAGCAGCTGCATGGCCATGTCCTTGAAGGCCAGCGTCGGGCCGTTGGACAGGGCCTGCAGGTGCAGGCCGTCGTCCAGGCGCTTCAGCGGCGTGATGGCCGCCGTGCCGAAGACGGCCTCGGTGTAGGTGGCGCGCACCAGGCGCCGCAGGTCGGCGGCCGGGATGTCGTCGACGTAGAGGCCCAGGATCTCGACGGCGAGGTCGGCGTAGGCCAGGGTGCGCCAGCGCGCCAGCGTCGCGCCGTCCACCTTCGGGTAGTGCGTGGGCAGGTACAGCCCGCCGTCGGGCGCCAGGCCCTCGAGCAGGATGTCGGAGAAGCCGCGCGGCGTGGCGTCGCCGCGGGTGCTGAGGTACTTCATCGCGGCCTCCGCCGGGCCGCCCCGAGGATGTCGCAGGCGTGGGGGCTCAATTCAGCTCTTCCTTGCGCAGCCGCACGATGGGCGCCAGCACCGTGGGCAGCGCCTGCATCTGCGCCAGCGCCGCGGCCATGCGGCGCTCCACCGTGTCGTGCGTGAGGATGATCAGGTCGGTTTGCTTCTCACCTTCGGCGCTCTCCCGCTGCAGCACGGCGTCGATGCTGATGTCGTGCTCGGCCAGGATGCCGGTGATGCGCGCCAGCACGCCGGCCTTGTCGGCCACCACCAGGCGCAGGTAGTACGAGGTGACGACCTCGCCGACCGGCAGGATGGGCGTGTCGGCCAGGCTGCCCGGCTGGAAGGCCAGGCTGGGCACGCGGTGGCCCGGGTCGGCCGTCTGCAGGCGGGCGATGTCCACCAGGTCGGCGATCACGGCGCTGGCGGTGGGCTCGCTGCCGGCGCCCTTGCCGTAGTAGAGCGTGGTGCCCACGGCATCGGCCTTTACGACGACGGCGTTCATCGCGCCCTCGACGTTGGCGATGAGGCGCGTGGCCGGGATCAGCGTAGGGTGCACGCGCAGCTCGATGCCCTGCTCCCGCCGGCGCGCGATGCCCAGCAGCTTGATGCGGTAGCCCAACTGCTCGGCGTAGCGGATGTCGGCGGCCTGCAGCGCCGTGATGCCCTCGACGTGCGCCTTGTCGAACTGCACCGGCACGCCGAAGGCGATGGCCGACAGGATGGTGGCCTTGTGGGCGGCGTCGATGCCCTCGATGTCGAAGGTCGGGTCGGCCTCGGCGTAGCCCAGGCGCTGGGCCTCCTTCAGCACCGCGCCGAAGTCCAGCCCCTTGGCGCGCATCTCGCTGAGGATGAAGTTGGTCGTGCCGTTGATGATGCCGGCCACCCACTCGATGCGGTTGGCCGTGAGGCCCTCGCGCAGCGCCTTGATGATGGGGATGCCGCCGGCCACCGCGGCCTCGAAGGCCACCGTGACGCCGCGCTCGCGCGCCGCGGCGAAGATCTCGGTGCCGTGCACCGCCAGCAGCGCCTTGTTGGCCGTGACCACGTGCTTGCCGCGGCGGATGGCCTCCAGCACCAGCGCCTTGGCGACGCCGTAGCCCCCGATGAGCTCGATGACCACGTCGACGTCCGGGTCGGCCACCACCGCCGAGGCGTCGGCGACCACGCGCGCCCGGCCCTTCACCACGGCCTCGGCGCGCGCGGTGTCCAGGTCGGCCACCACGGTGATCTGGATGCCGCAGCCCGCGCGCCGGCGGATCTCTTCCTGGTTTCGGGCCAGCACCTCGAAGGTGCCGCTGCCCACGGTGCCGATGCCCAGAAGGCCGACGCGGAGGGTGGTGTTCATGCGGAGTGGCGTTTGCGGTAGCCGTGGAGGAAGCGCTCGATGCGGCCGATGGCCTCGGTGAGGTCGTCGACGTTGGGCAGGAAGACGAGCCGGAAGTGGTCGTGCTCGGGCCAGTTGAAGCCGGTGCCCTGCACGATCAGCACCTTCTGCTCGGCCAGCAGCTCGTAGGCGAACTGCTGGTCGTCGGCGATGGGGTAGAGCCTGGGGTCCAGCCGCGGGAACATGTACAGCGCCGCCTTGGGCTTGACCACGCTGACGCCCGGGATCTGCGTGAGCAGCTGGTAGGCCAGGTCGCGCTGGCGGCACAGGCGCCCGCCCGGGGCCACGAGGTCCTTGATGCTCTGGTAGCCGCCCAGCGCCGTCTGGATCGCCATCTGGCCCGGCGTGTTGGCGCACAGCCGCATGCTGGCCAACATGTTCAGGCCCTCGACGTAGTCGCGCGCGGCGCGCTTGGCACCGCTGACCACCATCCAGCCCGAGCGGTAGCCGCAGGCGCGGTAGTTCTTCGACAGGCCGTTGAAGGTGACGAACAGCACGTCGTCGGCCAGGCTGGCGATGCTGGTGTGCGTGGCGCCGTCGTACAGCGTCTTGTCGTAGATCTCGTCGGCGAAGACGACGAGCCCGTGCTCGCGCGCGATGTCGACGATACCCTGCAGCACCTCCACCGGGTACAGCGCGCCGGTGGGGTTGTTGGGGTTGATGACGACGATGGCCTTCGTGTGCGGCGTGACGCGGGCGCGGATGTCCGCCAGGTCGGGCAGCCAGCCCGAGCCCTCGTCGCAGCGGTAGTGCACGGGCGTGCCACCCGACAGGCTCACCACCGCGGTGTACAGCGGGTAGTCGGGGCTGGGGATGAGGACCTCGTCGCCGGCGTCGAGCAGCGCGTTCATGCTCATGGCGATGAGCTCGCTGGCGCCGTTGCCGAGGTAGACGTCGTCGACGGTGACGCCGGCGATGCCCTTCTCCTGCGTGTAGTGCATCACCGCCTTGCGCGGCGCGAACAGGCCCTTGCTGTCGGTGTAGCCCGCCGCCACCTGCGAGGGCAGGTTGTGGATCATGTCCTGCACGATCTCGTCGGGCGGCATCACGCCGAACGCGGCCACGTTGCCGATGTTGAGCTTGATGATGCGCTGACCCTCCTCCTCCATCTGCCGTGCCTTGTCGAGCACGGGACCGCGGATGTCGTAGCCGACGTTGGCGAGCTTGACGGACTTGACGATCGGCTTCATGGCGGCGGCGGTGTTTGGGGCCCGTGCCGCAGGCCGGGGCCCAGCGGCGGAGGAACCTAGAATTATCCATCCATGAAGTTCCAGCCCGACACGCTCGCCGGCACCAACGCCATCACGCGCTTCGAGGGCCACCGGCTCTGGGTGGGCAGCGTGCCGCACGAGGCCAGCGTGCTCGTGCCGTGGCGGGGCCCGGTCCGGGCCTGGCCGCCGGCCGCGGCGGCGGAACTGGCCGCGGCCCACTTCGAGGCGATCCTGGCGCTGCAACCTGAACTCGTCGTGTACGGCAGCGGCCCGCGGCTGGTGTTTCCGCCGCCGGCGCTGGCACGCGTGCTGTTCGAACGGCGCATCGGCCTGGAGACCATGGACACCGCCGCTGCCTGCCGCACCTACAACGTGCTGGCCAGCGAAGGCCGCTCGGTGGTGGCCGCGCTGATGCTGGCGCCGGCCTGATCGCAGGGCGGAAGCCCCTCCCGGCCGACCTATAATTCGCGTTGGCATCCGGCCAAGGCCGTGCCAGGGCCGCCCAGGGAACTTCCGAGAACATCCTCCATGACGCCTGTCATCAACAAAGCACTCCCGGAATTCGAAGCGCTGGCCACCGGCGGCGTCAAGTTCACGCCCCAGTCCCACCTCGGCAAGGTCGTCGTCCTGTATTTCTACCCCAAGGACAACACCCCCGGCTGCACGACCGAGGCCATGCAGTTCCGCGACCAGCACAAGGACTTCGTCAAGGCCGGTGCCGTGGTCTTCGGCGTCAGCCGCGACAACATGGTCAGCCACGAGAAGTTCAAGGCCAACCTGGAACTGCCCTTCGAGCTGATCGCCGACACCGAAGAGAAGCTCTGCCACATGTTCGGCGTGGTCAAGAACAAGATCATGTACGGCAAGAAGGTCAAGGGCATCGAGCGCAGCACCTTCCTGATCGACGCCGAGGGCGTGATGCGGGCCGAGTGGCGCGGCATCAAGGTCGCCGGCCACGTCGACGAGGTGCTGAAGGCCGTGAAGGCGCTCAAGAAGGCCGCTTGAAGCACCCCCTGGCACGATGCCCACGGGCCGGACGCCGGCGCCCTGCCGCCGTCGCCCCTCCCTCCCCAGCCGCGCGGCGCAGCCGACGCGGCTTTTTTCTCGCCCGCGTCCTCCCCACCTAGCCCGGACCCGCCCCCATGCCCCTGCCCAAGCCACCGTCGAAGAAGGGTGACCTGCTGCAAGCCGCCGACTACGAGGCGCAGGCGGCGCCCCGTGCCGAGAAGCGTTCGGTGAAATCGCGGGCGGCCGACGCCGCCCCGGCGCCGCTGGAACTGCGCGACGGCGGCATCGCCCCGGCGGCGCGGCCCACGCCCGCCAGCGCCTCGGCCGCCCCTGCGGTCGCGGCACCCCGCGCCGCTGCCGAGCCGCGCGCGCGGGCGCGCAAGCCGCGCAGCACGGGCCCGGCAAAACTGTTCGTGCTCGACACCAACGTGCTGATGCACGACCCGACAAGCCTGTTCCGCTTCGAGGAGCACGACGTCTTCCTGCCCATGATCACGCTGGAGGAACTGGACGGCCACAAGAAGGGCATGAGCGAGGTGTCGCGCAACGTGCGGCAGGTCAGCCGCGAGCTCGACGCGCTGGCCAGCTTCGACAAGGGCGCCGGCGGCACCGACGCCGCCGAGGGCATCCCGCTGGCCAAGACCGGCCACCGCGAGGCCGGCGGCAAGCTGTTCTTCCAGACCACGCTGCTCGAGGTGAAGCTGCCCGCCGGCCTGCCCCAGGGCAAGGCCGACAACCAGATCCTGGGCGTGGTGCAGAGCCTGCGCGAGCGCTACCCGGACCGCGAGGTGGTGCTGGTGTCCAAGGACATCAACATGCGCGTGAAGGCCCGCGCGCTGGGGCTGCCGGCCGAGGACTACTTCAACGACAAGACGCTGGAAGACGGCGACCTGCTGTACACGGGCGTCATGGCCCTGCCCGCCGACTTCTGGGAGCGCCACGGCAAGACGATGGAGAGCTGGCAGCAGGGCGGCCACACCTACTACCGCATCAGCGGGCCGCTGGTGCCGGCGCTGCTGATCAACCAGTTCGTCTACCACGAGGTGCCGGGCGGGCCCAACCTGTACGCCCGCGTCACCGAGATCACCGGCAAGACCGCGGTGCTGAAGACGCTGCGCGAGTACACGCACGGCAAGAACGCCGTCTGGGGCGTGACGGCGCGCAACCGTGAACAGAACTTCGCGCTGAACCTGCTGATGGATCCGGACTGCGACTTCATCACGCTCACCGGCACGGCCGGCACCGGCAAGACGCTGATGACGCTGGCCGCCGCCCTGAGCCAGGTGCTCGACGACCGCCGCTACAGCGAGATCATCGTCACCCGCGTGACGGTGCCGGTGGGCGAGGACATCGGCTTCCTGCCCGGCGACGAGCAGGAGAAGATGGGCCCCTGGATGGGCGCGCTCGACGACAACCTCGAGGTACTGGCGCGCAGCGACAGCGGCGCCGGCGAGTGGGGCCGCGCGGCCACCAACGACCTGGTGCGCAGCAAGATCAAGATCAAGAGCCTGAACTTCATGCGCGGGCGCACCTTCCTGTCGAAGTTCGTCATCATCGACGAGGCGCAGAACCTCACGCCCAAGCAGATGAAGACGCTGATCACGCGCGCGGGCCCGGGCACCAAGATCGTCTGCCTGGGCAACCTGGCGCAGATCGACACGCCCTACCTCACCGAAGGCTCCAGCGGCCTGACCTACGCCGTCGACCGCTTCAAGGGCTGGCCGCACGGCGGCCACGTGACGCTGGCGCGCGGCGAGCGCTCGCGGCTGGCGGACTACGCCTCGGACGTGCTGTAGCGCGGCGCCTCACTCGTCGCCGCGCACGCGCCAGAAGCTGGCGAATCGCGGCAGGCCGTCGTCGGTGCGGCCCTGGTGGCGGAAGCTCACGCGGCTGCCCACGGGCGGGGGCGACGCGCGCTCGGCGTCGCTGAAGCCCGTGCCCAGCCGGAAGCTGCGGCCGTCGGGCAGGCGCACCCGCAGCGCGCCCAGGCGGCCCTCGTGGCGGCCGCGGCCGGGCAGGTGCGCCACGACCACGCCCTCCGCATCCGTCCAGGGCTTAAGCTTGAGTAGGTCGGCGCTGCGGCCCGCGCGCCACGGCGCGACGGCGCGGTGCAGCATCAGCCCCTCGCCGCCGGAGCGGACCACGGCGTCGAGCTCGCGCGCCAGCGCGGCGGCGTCGGGCAGGCTGCGCTGGGCCACGGCCTGCACGAAGGGCTGGCGGAGCGAGGCCGCCAGCGCGGCCAGCGCCTCGGCGCGCTGCGCGAAGGGCCGCGGGTCGCCGGGCAGGTCGAACAGCGCGTAGTGAACGCGGCGCCAGGCGTCGTCGTCGGGCGTGGCGCGGCGCACCGTGCCCACGGTGGCCTCGAAGCCGCCGCGGCCCAGCCACAGCTCGCCATCCAGCGCCCGGGCCGGCAGCGCGGCGGTGAACCAGGCGGGCGCCACGATGTCCGTGCCGCTGCGGAACCGCAGCCGCGCGCCGTCCCAGAGCGCCCGCACGCCGTCGAGCTTCTCGCTCACCAGGTAGCCGGCCGGGTCGATGCCCGGTGGCGCGTCCTGCGCCAGCATGGGCGCCAGGGGTGCCGCCGCCCGCGCGCCGAAGACCGGGGCCAGGCCCAGGGCGGCCAGGGACAGGATGGCGTGACGGCGCAGCAGCGGCATGGCGGGGCTCCTCGTGGGCGGGGAGCCGCAGTCTCGGCCGCGCCGGGCCACGGCGGCATCCCCCGCGGGGGCCGTCCCGGCACCCTCGCCCGGGCGCCCCCGGCGGAGCGCCGCGCCGGCCGGTCCGGGCTCAGCCGGCGACCAGGTCCTTCACCTGCTGCAGCGCGGTCGGGTCCTCGATGGTGGTGAGGTCACCCGGGTCGCGGCCCTCGCACACGGCCTGGATCGCGCGGCGCAGCAGCTTGCCGCTGCGCGTCTTGGGCAGCACGGTCACGAAGCGCACGCGGCTGGGCCGCGCCACCGCGCCGAGCTGCTCGTCCACCACCTTGAGGATCGCGCCCTCCAGCTTGAGCGCCGCCTCGGGCGTGGCCGCGAGCGAAGCGTCCTTCAGCACCGCAAAGGCCATCGCCACCTGGCCCTTGAGCTGGTCGGCCACGCCCACCACCGCCACCTCGGCCACAGCGGGGTGGCTGGAGATGCTCTCCTCGATCTCGCGGGTGCCCAGGCGGTGCCCGGCCACGTTGATGACGTCGTCGGTGCGGCCGAGGATGAAGAAGTAGCCGTCCTCGTCGCGGATGCCCCAGTCGAAGGTGCTGTAGACCATGCGGCCCGGCACGCTCTTCCAGTAGGTGTTGACGAAGCGCGCGTCGTCGCGCCACACGGTCTGCATGAAGCCCGGCGGCAGCGGGCCCTCGATGACGACCACGCCTTTCTGGTTGGGGCCGGTGATATCCTGGCCAGTCTGCTCGTCGACGAGCTTGACGTCGTAGCCCGGCATCGCGATGCCTGGGCTGCCGAACTTGCTGCGCTGCGGCTCCACGCCGTTGGCCACGGTGAGGATGGGCCAGCCGCTCTCGGTCTGCCAGTAGTTGTCGATGATGGGCTTGCCCAGGGCCCCGGCGATCCAGGCCGCCGTGGGCTCGTCCAGCGGCTCGCCGGCCAGGAACAGGGCGCGCAGGCTGCTCAGGTCGTGGCGCGTCAGCGCGTCCGGATCCTGCTTCTTGAGCACGCGCACCGCGGTGGGGGCCGAGAACATCGCCGTGACCTGGTACTTCTCGACCAGGCTCCACCAGACGGCGGCGTCGGGCCGGGTCGGCAGGCCCTCGTAGAGGATGGTGGCCATGCCGGCGATCAGCGGCCCGTAGACGATGTAGCTGTGGCCCACGACCCAGCCGATGTCGGAGGTGCTGAAGTAGGTCTCGCCGGGGCGGCCCATGAAGATCTGTTCCATGCTGGCGGCCAGCGCCACGGCGTAGCCGCCGGTGTCGCGCTGCACGCCCTTGGGCCGGCCGGTGGTGCCGCTGGTGTAGATCGTGTAGCTGATGGCCGTGCTGTCCAGCCACACCACGGGCACCTGCGCGCCGGCGTGGCGCGCACGCTCGGCCGCGTAGTCCAGGTCGCGGCCGGCGCTTCGCTCCATCGGGGCCAGGCCACGGTCGACCATCAGCACCTTGGGCACCTTGTGGGCAGACAGGCGCAGCGCCTCGTCGAGCAGCGGCTTGTAGGGCACGACCTTGCCGCCGCGGCTGCCGGCGTCGGCGCTGACCACCAGCACCGGCTCGGCGTCCTCGATGCGCGTGGCCAGGCTCACGCTGGCGAAGCCGCCGAACACCACCGAGTGCACGGCGCCGATGCGGGTGCAGGCCAGCATCGCGAACACGGCCTCGGGGATCATGGGCATGTAGATGAGCACGCGGTCGCCCTGCTTCACGCCCTGGGCCTGCAGGATGGCGGCCATGGCCTGCACCTCGGCCTGCAGTTCGCTGAAGCTGTAGACCTTTTCCTGGCCCACCTCGGTGGACACCCAGATCAGCGCGTTCTGGCTGCCGCGCACGGCGGCGTGGCGGTCGACCGCGTTGTGGCACAGGTTGGTGGTGCCGCCCTCGAACCAGCGCGTGAAGGGCGGGTTGTCGTGGTTGCAGATGCGGCTGGGCGGCGTCTGCCAGTCGATGAGCCTGGCCTGCTCGGCCCAGTAGGCGTCGCGCTCGGCCAGCGAGCGGCGGTGCAGGTCGGCATAGCGGGCGGGGGCGTTCATGGGGCTCGTCTCCTGGTGTTCGGCGGTGCGCGGGCGCCACGTGGCGCCAGAGCGCCGCCCGCGGCATCCCGGGATTGTCCGGACGGAGGCCTTGCAGGGCACTGACGACGCGTGGTGAAGGGCCCGGGAAGTCCCGGGCCCGCTGCTATGCTGCGCCGCCGATGCCGACCCGCCACCCTGCCCCGCGACTGCTGCGCGCGCTCTGCGCAGGCGCCGCCGTGCTCGCGCTGGCGCCGGCGCTGGCCCAGCCCGGCGCGCCGCCCGCCGCCGCTGCGGCCGCTTCGGCCCCCGTCGCGGGTGATGCGGTGCTGGACCTGCTGCGCGAACGCGGCCTGCTGCCCGGCCCGGCGCCGCTGGAGGCCGCGCGCTTCGTGCGGCAGGTGCGCGAGACGGCCTCGGAGCTGGTGATGACGGCGATGAACTTCCTCGGCGTGCCCTACCGCCGCGGCGGCACCAGCGCCGACCAGGGCTTCGACTGCAGCGGCTTCACGCGCCACGTGTTCGAGCACAGCATCGGCCTCGTGCTGCCGCGCCGCTCGCACGAGCAGGCCCAGCACGCCGGCCTGCTGCCGGTGCGCCGCGATGAGCTCAAGCCCGGCGACCTCGTCTTCTTCAACACCATGCGACGGGCCTTCTCCCACGTCGGCATCTACGTCGGCGACGGCCGCTTCATCCATGCGCCGTCCAGCGGCGGCGAGGTGCGCGTCGAGGACATGCGCGCCGCCTACTGGCAGAAGCGCTTCAACGGCGCACGGCGCGCCGAGGGTGCGCAGCCGGCGGCCGAAGCCACGGCGCCGGCCACCGCCGCCGCCCCGGCGGGCCGCCCCTGACGCGGGGCCTGCGGGCCCGACCCTTGCGCCGTCAGGCCGGGCGCGCGCGGCACAATCCTCCTCCATGGGCGAGTCCGTCATTCCGCTGGCCGACCTGCGCACGCGGGCCACGCCGGCACGCATCCCTGCGCAGCCGATCCCCGCCATCGGCCTGCTCGCCGACCGGCTCGGCCGGCCGCTGCGCGACCTGCGCATCTCGGTCACCGACCGCTGCAACTTCCGCTGCAGCTACTGCATGCCCAAGGAGGTGTTCGACCGCGACTACCGCTTCCTGCCGCAGCCGGAACTGCTGAGCTTCGAGGAGATCGCGCGCGTCGCGCAGCTGTTCGTGGCGCACGGCGTGGCCAAGCTGCGGCTGACGGGCGGCGAGCCGCTGCTGCGCAAGGGCCTGGAGGCGCTGATCGCGCAGCTGGCTACGCTGCGCACGCCGGCGGGCGAGCCATTGGACATCACGCTCACCACCAACGGCACGCTGCTGGCCCGCAAGGCTGCCGTGCTGCGCGAAGCGGGCCTGAAGCGCGTGACGGTGAGCCTGGACGCGCTGGACGACGCCGTCTTCCGGCGCATGAACGACGTCGACTTCCCGGTGGCCGACGTGCTGGCCGGCATCGACGCCGCGCTGGCCGCGGGGCTGGCGCCGGTGAAGGTCAACATGGTCGTCAAGCGCGGCACCAACGACCACGAGATCGTCCCGCTGGCGCGCCACGTCCGCGAGCGCTTCGGGCTCGGCGTGGTGCTGCGCTTCATCGAGTACATGGACGTCGGCGCCACCAACGGCTGGCGGCTCGACGAGGTGCTGCCCTCGGCCGAGGTGCGGGCCCGGCTGCACGCCGCCTTCCCGCTGGAGAAGCTGCCGCCGGCCGCCCCCGGCGAGACGGCCGAGCGCTGGCGCTACGCCGACGGCGGCGGCGAGGTCGGCTTCATCAGCAGCGTGACGCAGGCCTTCTGCGGCGACTGCAACCGCGCCCGCCTATCCACCGAAGGCAAGCTGTTCCTGTGCCTGTTCGCCACGCAGGGGCACGACCTGCGCGCCCTGCTGCGCGGCGGCGCCTCCGACCAGGACATCGCCAGCGCCATCGGCCTGGCCTGGCAGGAGCGCGAGGACCGCTACTCCGAGCTTCGCGGCTCCGGGGCCGCCGAGCCGGGCAGCGGCGAGCGGCGCATCGAGATGCACTACATCGGCGGTTAGGTCGCCGGGCCCGGCCGGCGCCGGGCTCAGTCGGCGTGGCCGGGGGCGTGCTTCAGGTCGTCGTCGGCCGGCGTCATGATCTCGCCCGGCGTGCCCTTGCGCGCGAACAGCGTGTAGACGGTGGGCACGACGAAGATCGTCAGCAGCGTGCCCAGCGACATGCCACCGACGATGACCCAGCCGATCTGCTGGCGGCTCTCGGCGCCCGCGCCGCTGGCCAGCGCCAGCGGCACCGCGCCCAGCACCATCGCGCCGGTGGTCATCAGGATGGGCCGCAGCCGCATGCTCGAGGCCTCGATCACGGCCTCCATCACGGTGCGGCCCTGCTGCCGCAGCTGATTGCTGAACTCCACGATCAGGATGCCGTGCTTCGTGATGAGGCCGATCAGCGTGACCAGGCCGATCTGCGAGTACACGTTCAGCGTGCCGCCCGTGAGCCTCATGGCCAGCAGCGCGCCCAGCATCGACAGCGGCACGCTGAGCAGGATCACGAAGGGATCGATGAAGCTCTCGAACTGCGCCGCCAGCACGAGGAAGATGAACAGCAGCGCCAGCACGAACACCACGCCCAGCGCGCCGCTGGACGCCTTGAACTCGCGGCTCACGCCGTTGAGCTCGGTGGCGTAGCCCGGCGGCAGCACCCGCGCCGCGGTCTCGTCGACGAACTTCAGCGCCTCGCCCAGCGAATAGCCGGGCTGCAGGTTGGCCGTGATGGTGACGCTGCGACGCTGGTTGAAGTGGTTCAGCTCGCGCGGGCTGACGGCCTCGCGGATGCTCACCAGGCTGGACAGCGGCACCATGGTGTCGTTGCGGCCGCGCACGAAGATCTTCTCGATGTCCTCGGGCGTGGTGCGGCCGCTGGCCGCGGTCTGCACGAGCACGTCGTACTGGTCGGCGTCTCGCTTGTAGCGGGTGACGACGCGGCCGCCGAGCATGGTCTCCACCGTGCGCGCCACGCTGTCGACGCTGACGCCCAGGTCGGCGGCGCGGGCGCGGTCGACGTCCATGAAGACCTCGGGCTTGTTGAGCTGCAGGTCCATGTCGGGCTGCAGGATGCCGGGGTTCTTCGCCATCTCGGCCAGCATCTGCTGGCCGACGCGAGCCATGGCGTCGTAGCTGTCGCCGCTGACGATCACCACCTCCAGCGGGCGCGAACGGAAACCCTGGCCCAGGCTGGGCGGCGTCACCGGGAACGCCGTCACGCCCGGCAGCGCCATCAGCCGCGGCATCAGCTCGCGCTGCAGCTGCTGCGTGGTCTTCTCGCGATCCGCCCAGTCGACGGTGCGGAACACGCCGAAGGCGCTGGACACCTGGCCGCCACCGATGAACAGGAAGCGCCGGTCGAACTCGGGGAACTGCGCGCCGATGGCATCGATGGCGTCGAGGTAGCGCGCGGTGTACTCCAGCGTGGCGCCATCGGGCGCGCGCACGGGCATCGAGATGACGCCGCGGTCCTCGTAGGGGGCCAGCTCGCTCTTGGTGGTGGTGAACAGCCACCAGCTTGCGCCGGCCGACGCCAGCATCACCCCGACGATGAGCCAGCGCCGCTGCAGCGTCCAGGCCAGCACGCGGCCGTAGCCGCTCGACAGGCCCGTCAGCAGCCGCTCCATGCCGCGGTCGAAGCGGCCGGGCTTCGGGTTGTGCCTCAGCAGCTTGCTGCACATCATCGGCGTCAGCGTCAGCGCCACGAAGCCGCTGACCAGCACGGCGCCGGCCAGCGTCAGCGCGAACTCGCCGAACAGGCGCCCCGTGCGGCCGGGCGTGAAGGCCAGCGGCGCGAACACCGCGGCCAGCGTCAGCGTCATGGCCACCACCGCGAAACTGATCTCTCGGATGCCCTTGATGGCCGCCTGGAAGGGCTTCATGCCCTCCTCGATGTGGCGGTAGATGTTCTCGAGCACGACGATGGCGTCGTCGACCACCAGGCCGATGGCCAGCACCAGCGCCAGCAGCGTCAGCGTGTTCACCGTGAAGCCGGCCAGCGCGATGAGCGTGAAGGCGCCGATCAGGCTGACCGGGATGGTCACCAGCGGGATGATCGATGCGCGCAGCGTGCGCAGGAACACGAACACCACCAGCGCCACCAGCACCACGGCCTCGGCCACGGTGGTGTAGACGGACTTGATCGAGCGGTCGATGAACACGCTCAGGTCGTTGGCCTGGATCACCGTCACGCTGGGCGGCAGGTCGCGCTGGATCTGCGGCATCAGCGCGCGCACGCCGTCGGCCACCTCGATGGGGTTGGCCGTGGCGTTGCGGATGATGCCGGTGCTGACGCTGGGCACGCCGTTCAGGCGCACGCGGCTGCGCTCGCTCTGCGGCCCCTCCTCGATGCGGGCGACATCGCGCAGGCGCACGGTGTAGCCGTTCACCGTCCTCAGCGCCACCTGCTCGAACTCGCTGGCGCGGTTGAGGTCGGTGCGCGCCGTGACGCTGAACTCGCGCTGCGCGCTCTCGATGCGGCCGGCCGGCACCTCCAGGTTCTGGCGGCGCAGCGCGTCCTCCACGTCCTGCACGGTCAGGCGGTAGGCGGCCAGGCGGTCGGGGTCGAGCCAGACGCGCATCGCGAAGCGGCGGTCCCCGCCGAGCTGCACGTCGGCCACGCCGGGCACCGTCTGCAGGCGCGGCTTGACGACCCGGTTGATCAGGTCGGTGAGCTCCAGCGTGCTCATGGTCTCGCTGGTGTAGGCCAGCCAGATGGTCGGCGTGGCGTCGGCCTCGACCTTGCTGATGACGGGCTCGTCCACCGCCGCGGGCAGCCGGCCGCGCACGCGGGCGACACGGTCGCGCACCTCGGCGGCGGCGGTGTCGGGATCCTTGCTCAGGCGGAAGCGCACCGTGATCTGGCTGCTCTCGGTGCGCGAGATCGAGGTCATGATGTCGACGCCGTCGATGCCGGCGATCGAGTCCTCCAGCGGCTTCGTGACCTGGCTCTCGATGACCTCCGAGCTGGCCCCCAGCAGGCGGGTGTTGACGTTGACCAGCGGCTCGTCGATGCGCGGGTACTCGCGCACGCTGAGCTGCTGGAACGACACCAGGCCCACCAGCACCAGCAGCAGCGACATCACGGTGGCCAGCACCGGGCGGCGGATCGAGGTTTCCGAGAGCTTCATCGCGTGGGCACCCTTGCGTGGCGGAGCGGGCGGTCGTGCCGCGTGTCAGGGCTTGGCGCCCGGGCCGGAAGCCCGCGCACCTGGCGGCGCCGCGCCCGCGGCGGCCGCCGATGCCGCCGCCGGGGCGGGGCCGGCC
>CAIKLM010000043.1 GCA_903828235.1 uncultured beta proteobacterium
CGCGCGCGCGCCGCCGCCACGTCCGACGCCGCCGCGGCCACGCTGCGCGAACGTCTGCAGCTCGCCGCCGATGGCGCGCGCAGCGCCGGCGAGCGCAGCGCCGCACTGGCCGAGGCGCGCGAACTCGCCGCCCTGGTCGACCCGGCGCTGAGCCCGGGCTTCTCGCGCGATGCCTTCGAGCTGCAAGCGGCCGAACTGGCTGGCACGCTGACGGCGCTGCGCGAGCGCGATGCGCAGTACCGCGCGCAGATCACGGCGCACGTGCAGGCGATGGCACAGGCCGGCGCCGGTACCGGTGGCGCGGCGCGGCGCGCGCTGCTGGGCCGCGCCCTGGCTTCGCTGGACGTCGCCCAGGGCCTGGCCCCGGCCGGCGTGCCCGGCTTCGTGCTGCCCTTCGACGCCCGCGAGCGCATCGCCGCACTGCATGCCGAGCTGGGCGCGCCCTGCGCCGGCCGCCAGTGGTTCGAGCGCCGCGGCGTGGCCCCACCAGCCGCGCTGGCCGGCGTCGCCGACTGCAGCCCCGCCCGCCTGGCCCAGGAACGGCGGCGGCTGTACTTCGACGGCAAGACCGTCGCTCTGGACTGCGTGATCGTGCTCGAGGGCGGCGCGCAGCCCTGGACCAAGGCCTGCACGGCGCTGCAGAGCGCCCTCGCCGGAGACGGGGCCACGCTGGCGCGCCCCGGCGCCGCGGCCGAGGTGCGCATCTCGCTGCGCGCCGAGGGGCGTGTGCAGGAGCGTCCGCCCAGCGACGGCAGCCGTCCGGCCTGGCGTTTCCAGGGCCAGCTGAAGAGCCGTGCCAGCGGTCCTTCCGAACTCGACCTGGCCGACGACTACGAAGGCCTCACCGGCTGGAACCCGGTGTCGCCGGAGATGGCCGCCGACCTGCTGGCCCTGGCCGCCGTGAAGCGGCTGGACACCGCGCTGGCACGCTTCTGGGAAAGCCGTTGAACACCCTCGCCCCTCCCCTTCTGGCCCCGCTGCAGCCCACGCGGTGGTGCCGATTTCGCGCGCTGCCCGGCGCGGCCCTGGCGCTGACGGCGCTGCTGCTGGCCGCGTGGCCGGCCGCCCCCGCAAGCGCCGCCAACACGGTGGCCGTGGCCGTGTACGCCGCCGACCCGGCGCTGAAGAAGTTCGAGCGCGCCGTGCAGTCGCGGCTCGAGGAGGTGCTCGCCGACAGCGGCCTGGCGCCGCTGGACGAAGCCCGTGCCAAGGACCTGCGCGACAACTGGGTCGACCTGGCCGATCCTGGCCACCTCGTCACCGCCGAGGAGATTGCCGCCAAGGCCGGCCGCTACGAGGTGCAACGCATCTACCGGCTGAGCTTTTCGGTGGACACCGCGCGCCCGCTGGGCCTGTACCACAGCGCTGCGGCGCAGATGCAATTGCGCGTCATCGACCGCGAGGCGCGCGTGCAGAGCCAGCAGTCGCTGCCCATGGGCACGCGCGGCTTCGCGGCGTCCGATGCCGCCACGCCCGAGGCCGCCATCGTCAACGCCCTGCAGCGCGCCGTGGACAGCGTGGCCGAGGCCGCCAAGCTGAAGGTGCTGGCACCGGCCACCCCGCGCAGCCTGAGTCTGCGCCTGGAGCCGGTGGCGGCGCTGCCGCCCGGCGCCCAGCCGCTGGCCCAGGCCGCCCCCGCGCCGCCCGCCGGCTGGGAGGGCCGTGCCACGCTGCTGGCCGAGCGCTGGCGGCGCGAGGAGCCGAGCTGCCGCGCCGTGTCGCCCGACGGCGGCTACGGCGTGCTCGGCACCTACGCCTGGAGCATGGACCGCCTGGCACGCGACAACGCGCGGCGCTACGGCGGCTACCTGCACCTGGTGGATCTGCGCGCCGCGCAGCCGGTGGTGCAGCTCACGCTGCACGAGCTCGGCCAGCGCGGCGCCGGCGAAAACGGCGCCTCGGCAGCGCTGGCCTGCCAATTCTTGGGCAGCTGGCGCCACCTCGTGGCGGCCAGCGGCAACCGGCTGGCCTGCTTCGACGTCGAGCGCGGTCGCGAGACCTGCTCCATCGCCCTGGCCGAAGCCCTGCCCTACGAGCCCGGCCGCGCGCAGCTGCGGGTGATGCAGGCCGCGGGCGAGGGCTACGTCGAGCTGGTGGTCGGTGGGCGTTCCGCGGCAGCGTGGCGCATCGCGGTCGGCCGCTGAGGCCGGCAGCGGTTCGCAGCGCTCAGCGCCGCGTGGCCACCACGCGCAGCCCGAACAGCGGCGCGTCCAGGTCGGGCTCGGCGGCCAGCGTGGGCGGTCGTTCCCACGACCAGTTCTTGCCAGTGGCCCAGCTACCGCCCACCAGTCGCTGGCGGGTGCACGCGCCAGCCGAACCGTCGGCGCAGGTCGAGGTCCACTGCCACAGGTTGCCCAGCAGGTCGAACAGGCCGTCGCCCGAGGGCATGAACAGGCCCACCGGCGAGGCCTCGGAGAAGCCGTCGAAACAGGGCAGCGCGGGCCATTCGAAGCGCTGGGCCAGGGCGCCGTTCTGGTCGTACAGGTTCGCGAACTGGCAGGCGCTGTTGTTGCCGAACAGGGGTCGGCCGCGTTCGTCGAAGAAGCCGCTGCGGTGCACGCGCTGCCACTCGGCCTCGGTCGGCAGGCGGAACAGCCAGCCGCTGGCGCGCGCGCTGAGCCAGGCCACGTAGCGCGCCGCCGCCGCAGCCGACACGCCGGCGGCCGGCAGCGCGGAGGCCAGTGCGGGGTCCGACACCGCCTCGGCGGCCAGCGGCGGACAGGCCTTGTCGGCCACGCACAGGGCCCACTCGCGCCGCGTGACGAGATCGCTGCCCACCCACAGCGGCCGGCCGCCCTCGCCCGCCGTGGCCACGGGCGCAAGGCGCGGGCAGTCGGCGCAGGGGCGTTCGGCCAACGACAGCGCGGCCCGTCGCAGTTCGCCGGCCTCGCGCAGCGCCACCAGCCGGGCCAGCACCGGTTGCCGCAACTGCGCGTCGCTGTTCTGGCTCAGCCAGCGCCGCATGGCGGGCTCGTCGGCGCTGGCCAGCCAGGCCGGGGCGGCGCTGGCCGCGGCGGGCGGCGCCACGGGCTGCGGCCAGGCCGCCAGGCCCAGCTCGGCCGTGAGGGCGGTGTTCTCCCAAGGCAGCTGGGCGCCCGAGGAGTCCTCGAGCACGCCCACGCGCACGCGCTTGAAGGCCTCTTCCACCCTCGCCGCGGGCGCGCCCAGGTGGCGCAGCAGGTGGCTGGTGTACAGGCCGTTGCGGCCGCTGCCGTCGGCCGCCACCTTGCCCGGCGCGGTGGCGAAGGCGATGAGCGTGTCGGCCGGCGCGTCCAGCGGCGCCAGGCCGCTGCCGGTGTCGCCGAAGGGGTTGTCGCGGCAGGCGTCGAGGATGACCACGTTGAAGCGGGGCCGCGCGCGCGACACCAGCGCGATCGCTTCGTCGACCGACACGCCCTGGGCCAGCAGGTCGTCAGCGCGGCGCGGGCGGGCGTCGACCGGCACCAGGAAGTTGCGTCCGCCGAACTGCACCCCGTGGCCGGCGAAGTACACCAGCGACAGCGACGACGGCGCCAGCGCCGCGGCGTGTTCGCGCAGGGCCTGCAGCATCTGCTCGCGGCTGCCGTCGCGCACGGTGCGCACGGTGTAGCCCATGGCTTCGAGCAGCCGCGTCATGTCGGTGGCGTCGTTGCCGGGGTTCGTCAGCGGCGCGTCGGCATAGGCGGCGTTGCCGATGACCAGGGCGCGCTTGGCCGCGGGTTGCGCCGCGGCCGGCTGCGGCCACAGGCCCGCCACCAAGCCCAGCACCCAGGCCACGCCCAGGATCCGCCACCACTTGCCCAAATGCCACCGCATCGCGGGAATGTACACAAGGCGGCGCGGCGCGCTGGCACACTGCCGCGGCATGCAGCACGACTTGTCCACCCTGTTGGTGACGGGCTTCGAGCCCTTCGGCGGCGACACCGTCAACCCGTCGGAGCTCGTGGCCGCGGCGCTGCACGGCAGCGTGGTCGAGGCCCGCGGGCGGCAGGCGCGTGTCGTCGCGCAGCGGCTGCCCTGCGCCTTCGGCGACGCGCGCGCCCGGCTGGCCGCCGCGGTGGACGAGTGGCGGCCGGTCGCCGTGCTGGCGCTGGGCCTGGCCGCCGGCCGCGCCGGCCTGACGCCCGAGCGCGTAGCCGTCAACCTGGCCGACGCGCGCATCGCCGACAACGCCGGCGGGCAGCCCGCCGACCAGCCGGTGGTGTCGCAGGGCCCGGCGGCCTACTTCACGACGCTGCCGGTGAAGGCCATGGTGGCCGCCATGCGCGCGGCCGGCGCGCCGGCCGAGCTGTCGCTCAGCGCCGGCAGCTTCGTCTGCAACGAGCTGTTCTACGGCCTCATGCACCACCTGGCCACGGCCGGCCCGGCGGCCTGCCGCGGCGGCTTCATGCACCTGCCGCTGCTGCCGGCGCAGGCCGCCGGGCCGGCCGGCCTGCGGCCCAGCGTGGCGCTGGACCTGCAGGTGGCCGCCGCGGCCGCCGCGCTGCAGGCCGTGCTGGCGCACGAGCACGACATCGCTGCCGCCGGCGGCAGCATCGCCTGACGACGCACCCGGCCGCCGCTACACCGCGCCGGCGCGGCGCAGCGTGTCCAGCACCGGGCGCCGCAGCACCTCGCGTAGGCCCCACCAGCCGGCCAGCAGCGCCAGCACCGCGCCGGCCGCCGCACCGGCCAGCGGCACCCAGGGCGCCGGGTTCCAGCTGAACTCGAAGGCATAGCGCGCCAGCAGCCAGCCCACGACCATGGCCGCCACGCTGGCCAGGAACCCGGCCAGCGCGCCCACGCCCAGCAGCTCGGCGCGCTGCACCTGCGCCAGCAGCCGGCCACCGGCGCCCATGGCGCGCATCACCGCGAACTCGCGCGAGCGCGCCTCGCGCGTGGCCGTGACGGCCGCGAACAGCACCACCAGCCCCGCCAGCAGCGTGAAGCCGAACAGGAACTCGACCGCGCGGATGACCTGGTCCAGCACGCGCTGCACCTGCGCCACGCTGGCCGAGACGTCGATGGTGGTGATGTTGGGAAAGTCGCGCGCCAGCCGGTTGTCGAAGCTGGGCTGCCCGGCCGTCGCGGCCTGGGGCGCCGGCGCGCGGAAGGCGCTGATGTAGCTCACCGGCACGCCGTCGCCCATCTGCGCCCGCGGGAAGATGACGAAGAAGTTGACGCGCATCGAGCCCCAGTCCACCTTGCGCAGGCTGGTGACGCGGCCCTCGACCACCAGGCCGGCCATGTCGAAGGCCAGGCGGTCGCCGAGCTTGAGGCCCAGCTCCTGGGCCAGGCCCTCTTCCACGCTCAGCGCATCGGCCTCGTCGGGCGTCCAGCGGCCGGCGACCACCGGGTTCTTCGGCGGCAGTTCCGCCGTGTGCGTGAGGTTGAACTCGCGCTCCACCAGTCGCGCCGCGCGCTCGCCCGCGAAGTCGTCGGATTTCACCGGCGTGCCGTTGATGGCCACCAGGCGGCCGCGGATCATGGGGTACCAGTCGTAGTTGGCCACGCCGGCCTCGGCCAGGCGCTCGCGGAAGGGCTGCGCCTGGTCGGGCTGCAGGTTGATGACGAAGCGGTTGGGCGCGTCGGGCGGCGTGGCCTGGCGCCACGAGCCGATGAGATCGGTGCGCAGCAGCACCAGCAGCACCAGCGCCAGCAGGCCCACGCTGAGCGCGCTGACCTGCAGCACCGCGAAGGCCGGCCGCGCGGCGATCTGCCGCGTCGCCAACACCAGCCAGCGCGGAGCGATGGCTCCGCCAAACGGCCACCAGCGCGGCGCCCTCGCGTCGGGCACCGAGCGCTTCAGCAGCATCACCGCCGCCCAGCTCAGGCCCGCGAACAGCGCGATGGCGCCGAGGAAGCCGCCCACCGCGATGAGGCCCAGCGTCAGGTCGGACGACACCGCCATCAGCAGCGCCACGAAGCCCCCCGTGCCCGCCAGCAGCACGCCCAGCGAGCTGGCCTTGATGCCGCCGACGTCGCGCCGGATCACGCGCAGCGGCGGCACGCGCGCCAGCTGCAGCACCGGCGGCAGGCCGAAGCCCATCAGCAGCGTCATGCCCACGCCCAGGCCGAAGAGGGCAGGCCACGGCGACGGCGGCGGCAGCTGCGCGTCCACCAGCCCGGCCAGCAGCCACACGAACACGTTGTGCACCAGCAGCCCCAGCAGCACCCCCGCCAGGCTGGCCAGCAGCCCCACGAGGCCGAACTCGAGCGTGTAGGCACCGGCGATGCGGCGCTGGCTCTGCCCCAGCACGCGCAGCATCGCGCAGTCGTCGAGGTGGCGGCTGGCGAAGTCGCGCGCCGCGATGCCCACGGCCACCGCCGACAGCAGCGCCGCCAGCAGCGCCACCAGGTTGAGGAACTTCTCGGCGCGGCCCAGCGTGCGCTGCATGTCGGGGCGGCCGCTGTCCAGGCTCTCGACGCGCACGCCACGCAGCGGCGCGGACTTGATGCGCTGCTCGGCCCAGGCCGTGAACTCGCGCACCGCGGCGTCGCCCTGCGCGATGGGGGCGCCCTCGCGCGCTGCCACGGCCAGGCGGTAGCCCACGCGGCTGGCGGGCTGGATCAGGCCGGTGGCCGGCAGGTCGGCCTCGGCGATCATCACGCGCGGCGAGAAGGTCGAGAAGCCGGCGCCGCGGTCGGGCTCGATGACGATGACCTTGTCGATGCGCAGCCGCGCATCGCCCAGCAGCAGCGCATCGCCGACCTTCAGGCCCAGCGCATCGAGCAGGCCGGCGTCGACCCAGGTGTTGCCCGGCGCCGGTGCGGCCGCCACGGTCTGCGTGGGGCCGCCGGGGGCGTCGGCCAGCTGCAGGCGGCCGCGCAGCGGGTAGCTCGGGCTCACCGCCTTCACCGACACCAGGCGAGACTGGCCGCCCTGCTCGTCGCTCGCGCGCGCGATGCTCGGGAAGCTGGCGCTGGTGCTGGTGCGCAGGCCCAGCTCGGCAGCCTTGGCGGCCAGTTCGGGCGGCGCCGGCTTGTCGCTGCCGACGACGGCGTCGCCGCCCAGCAGCTGGCGCGCGTCGCGCTGCAGCCCGTTGCTCAGGCGGTCGGCGAAGAAGCCCACGGCGGTGAGCGCGGCCACGGCCAGCATCACGGCCACGGCCAGCAGGCGCAGCTCGCCGGCGCGGAAGTCGCGCAGCGCCTGGCGCCAGGCCAGGCTGCGCAGGGACGGCGGTCGGGGGCTCGGGGTCGGCGCGGGTGCGGTCATGGGCGGATGATCCCGCATCGGCCCGGCCGCTGCTGGCGCGGCGCGGAATCGAACCCAGGCGTCAGCGGCTTTGAACGGCCGCCGACGCGGCTTCGGGCCCAATGCGGGCATGGACACCCGGACCCTCCCGCCCGTCTTCCTGTCGCACGGCTCGCCGATGACGGCGCTGGAGCCGCGCGAGGCCGGCCTCTGGTGGCGCACGCTCGGCGAGCGGCTGGTTGCCCGGGGCGCGCGGCCGCGGGCGGTGCTGGTGGCCTCGGCCCACAGCCTGACCCGCGAGCCCGTGCTGCGGGCCGCGCCGCACCACGAGGCCGTGCACGACTTCGGCGGCTTCGACGAGCGGCTCTACGCGATGCGCTACGACGCCCCGGGCGCCCCGGCGCTGGCCGAGCGCGCGGCCACGCTGCTGCGCGGCGCCGGCCTGCCCGTGCACCTGCGGCCCGAGGGCGGCCTGGACCACGGCATCTGGGTGCCGCTGCGCGAGCTGTTCCCGGCCGCCGACGTGCCGGTGCTGCCGCTGGCCTGGCCGCCGGGCTGGAGCCCGGCGCAGCTGTTCGCGCTGGGGCGCGCGCTGGCACCGCTGGTGGCCGAGGGCGTGTGGGTGGTGGGCAGCGGCAGCATCACGCACAACCTGCGGCGCGTGTTCGCCGGCGGCCTGCGCGGGCGCGAGGACGCCCCGGCCACGCCCGAGAGCACGGCCTTCCGCGACTGGTTCGCAGCGCGCGGCGCAGCCGCCGACTGGGACGCCCTGCTGGCCTGGCGGGCCGCGGCGCCGCACGGCGCCTCGATGCACCCCACCGACGAACACCTGCTGCCCTTCTTCGTGGCCGCCGGCGCGGCGGCCGGCGACGGCCCGCCGCAGGCGCTGCGCGTGCACCAGAGCCTGACCTTCGGCGAGCTGGGCATGGACGCCTACGCCTTCGGGCCCGAGGCGGGGGCGCTGGCCGAAGCGGCCTGACGGCCGCTGCGGGCATGGCGTGCGGCCTAGCATCACGGCCATGCACATCCTCATCTGGGTTCTCGCCGCACTCGCCCTGGGCTTCTGGACGCTGCTGGCCTGGGCCACCGCCTGGGTGCTGGGGCTGGACCCGGCCGTCATCGGCAATTTGGCCGCCAACATCGGCGAGATGCCGGGCGCGGCGTGGCTGGAGCAGTGGCTGCCGGGCTGGCAGCCGGTGGCCGTGGCCACGCTGGAGCTGACGCGCGACCTGTTCGCCGTGCTCGGCGGCGTGGGCCGCTGGCTGGTGTGGGCCGCCTGGGGTCTGGGGGCGCTGCTGATCGTCGGTGCCGCGCTGCTGGGCAGCGTCACGGTGGGGGCGGTGCGGCGCGCCGTCCGCCCCGCCCTGGGCAACGCCACGCGCTGACGGCGGGGCGATCAGGCCCTCGCCGGACGGGGGCAGCGCTGGCGCCCTGGCAAGGGCTCGCGCAGCCGCCACGCCACGCGCGCCTCGGCGGCTTCGAACACCACCTCCAGGCAGGCCGTGCCGCCCGGGGCGCCGGCCCCCTGCAGCTCGGCGCCGAGCAGCTGGTCGCTGACGTAGGTTGCCAGCGTGGAGAGCGCCGGCCCGGGCGCTGGCCCGACGGCCTCCGCGCCCTCGACCCGGCGGGCGGCATCGAGCTGCAGAGCCATCATCAGGGCCTGGCGCGGCGCACCGAGGTCGATGTCCGGGAAGGCCAGCGTCCAGGGCTCGCCGTGCCTGCTGAGTTGCCCCGTCGCGCCGCCCGGGGCCCCGGGGGCGTCGCCGCCCGGCGGGGCCTGTGGTTCGGGCGCGGTCGCCGACGGCCCGGACACGGCCGGTGGCTCGGGCTCGGCCGGCCGGCCGGGCGCGGCGGCCGGCGGCAGGGCCAGCCACACGACGGCAGACACGGGCTGCGCCGCCCGATCGCCCGCACCGCCCTGCAGCCCGGCGGCAGCCGCCGACCCACGGCTCGCGAGGCCGTCGCCCCAGGCCAGCGCGGCGGCCACGTGCAGCCCCAGCGCCACGCCCAGGGCCAGGGCCTGGCGCCCGATCGGCGGCGCGGGTGGCAGCAGTGGCGCAGCCCCGGTCATCACTGTTCCGTGGCCAGCTCGCGCCAGGACAGCCGCCGCGTGGCGCCGCCGCCGGCGGCCACCGGGATGGGATCGACGCTGGTGGTGGCGTTCGACAGCCGCGTGATGCTCTTGATGTCGCCCGAGGGCAGCGAGATCAGCGCGGGGCGCGTGGCCAGCGCGTTGCCCAGCTGCGTGCTCACGACCTCCGACGCGTTCACGACCGCGGAGCCGGTGCGGTAGTCGAAGAAGTTGATGAAGCTGTAGCCGCCGGCAGTGCAGGTGCTGCTCTCGATGACGTTGGTCGTCACCACCAGCGTGCCCAGGGCCAGCTGCGGGTCGTTCGTGGAACGCTCGCTGACAACCGGCAGGTCGACGTACCAGCCACCCTGGGTGGCCAGGTTGACGCTGTTGCTGGTGCTGGTGCGCACCGGCTCGCCCGCCGTGCAGGCGGTGGAGCCTGCCGGGCAGGTGCCGGCGGTCAGGCTCTGCTGCACGAAGCTGCCGCTGGACCGCGGGTTGCCCCAGCCGGAGGTGCCGAGCGGATCCTTGATGGCGTAGATGCTCTGCGGCTTCGTGTCGACGAGGTCGCTCGTGCCCAGGTAGCGCCCGGTTCCCACGTAGACCATGACCTTGCCGGCCACGTCGCCAAGCTCGGGCCGCGCCGTCACGGGCTGTGCCTGCGAGGTGTTGCCCTGCAGGGTGGCCAGCCGCACGGCCTTGGCCGGACTGCTGTTGACCTCGAAGCGCCACACGTTGCCCGCGTTGTCGCCCGCGTAGACGCGCTGCACCGTGTTGTCGACGTCGGCCTCGTCGACCCAGGCGCGGATGTGGGCCAGTCCGGTGCTCGCCGGGCCGGTGTTGACGGCATCGCTGGCCACGATGCTGGACAGCAGCGTGCCGGTGCCGGCGTCGAGGATGAACAGCCGGCCCTGGCCGTCGCCAGGCGCGGTGTTGTTGTAGCCCGAGGGCAGGATCACCACCCAGGTGCCGTTTGCCAGCTTGGCGATCTCGGCGCGGCCGTAGCTCAGGCCCAGGTTGTCGTTCGTGAACTCCCACAGGGCCTTGGGGTTCAGGGGGTCGGTGATGTCCAGCGCGTAGTAGCCGCGGCCGCCGGCACCGAGGCCGCCGACGAGGATCGTGCGCCACTCGCTGCCGATCTTGACGTCGCCGGCCACGGGCGAGGCGTCGACGTAGAACTGGTGCCGGGTGGCGTAGTTCTTGTCGGCGAGCCGGTACAGCCGCGGGATGACCATCGTCGGCACATAGGCCCAGAGCTCGTCGCCGGTCGCGGCGTCGAAGGCGTGCAGCATGCCGTCGTTGGCGCCGACGTAGACCATGGGCCTGCGGCTGTCCTCGGCGGCCTTGAAGGCGGTGTAGCCCGTGTCGGCGTAGTTGAACAGCGGGCGGCGAACGTACACCGCCTCGGAGTTGACGATGTCGCCCAGCCGGAACTGGCGCTGGCGGAACGGCTTGCTCGTGGCCAGGTCCGTTCCTTCGTTGCTGCGGTCGCCGCGCAGGAAGTCCACCAGCGGCTGGCCCGGCGCCGCGGCACGGCCGACGGCGCTCAGGCAGTTCAGGCCCAGCGTGCAGAACTGCGACAGGCTGTTCGCGCCCGTGCTGATGTGCGCGGTCTCGAAGTAGGAGGCCAGGCTCGCGGCCTGCAGGTTGGCCCAGTTGAAGGCGGTCAGACGGTTGGTCGCGGTGGCCGAGTACATGTAGATCGTCCGCGAGGCGGCGCCCTCCAGGCGGGCTCGCGCCGACCAGTCACCGGCGCTGTCCTCGAGCTGCCCGGTGGCGAGGTTGATGCGCTTGCCCAGCAGTTCGCCGCTCCACTCGCCCGAGGTGTAGTTGGACACGAAGACGAAGTTGTCGCCGGCCGAGACATTGGGCGTGCTGGTGGTGGCCGCCGCGGAGGCGCCGTCCTCGCGCTCGATGGCGGCCAGCGCGCCGCTGATGCCCGCGAACAGGCTTTCGGGGTCGCTGACGCTGATGTAGCGGCCCCGCCCGTTGACGGCGGCGTGCCAGAGATCGTCGACGGAGGTCTGCTGGCCGTCCACGGGGACCGGCCACTCGCAGCTGCCGCTGGTCAGCCAGGTGCAGATGCCGGCGGCCACGTTGACGGTGCTGCCGTTGGCCACCGCGTGGTAGTCGCCCGTCGTGACGCTGGGGTTGGCGTAATCGGCCCGGAACTGCATGAAGCCCGACACCCCCATGCCCAGCGTGTACGTGGTCATGTGCTGGTGCGGCGCCGTGTCCGTGTCGCTGACCGGCACGTTGTTCTCGCAGACGTCCTCGCCCGTGCTGCCGCTGGTGCAGTTGCTCAGCGCGACGCTGCGGAGGTCGGTCTGGTAGTAGTAGGCCGCCACGTCGGCCAGCGTGTTCGAGGCATTCAGGCCGTCGCGGAACGGCCGCGGCAGCGTCCCGTCCTGGTTGCCGACTACCGTGGTGCCGTCGATCTGCCGGGGCGTGTTCGGATCGTTGTTGTAGCCGTCGGTGGACAGGAGCGTGAAGTTCTTCTGGCAGGAGTACTGCATCGGGTCCTGCACGGTCGATCCGCGCAGGGAGGTGCCGTTCAGCCGACCGGCATACAGCCGGCCCACGGTCGACAGCGCCGTCTTCAGCGGTGTTCCCCCCACGGGCCTCGCCGCCCACATGCGCGTGAACCAGGCTTCCTTGGCCGTCCCGCTGAAGGTGGCGGTGTTGCGGAAGTCGCTGCCCGAGGCGTTGTTCAGGGTGTAGTAGCCGACGCGGAAGCGGTCGTCCACGGCCGCGAAGGCTAGGCTGACGCCGGACTTCATGGTCTGCATGCGCGTGCGGTAGTACGCGAACCAGTTCGCGAAGTTGGTCATCTCCTCGTCGTAGGTGCAGGTGGCGCCGGCGCAATCGGTTCGCGTGACCGCCTTGGGGTAGCTGGTGGTGGACGGCACGATGTCCACGCGCTCGAACGAGCCCGGGAAGACGGCTTGTGCCCCCAACACCTCGGGCACGAAGCCGCCAAACGCAGGGGTCGCCGGCGAGAAGCTGACGGTGCAGCTGTTGGCCGCCACGCGGGTGAGGCTCACCGCGTGCGTGATGGCGCCCATGGCCACCGGGGCGCTGATGGTGACGGACGCGCCGGAACGGCTGGCCGTGTATCCCGAGCCGCCCGCGTTGATGCGGGCGACGATCTGCGCCGCCGTCTCGGCGGCGGTGGGCGTCGTGTCGGCCACCGTCGGGGTCACGATCAAATTGACCCCATTGACACTGACGGCGCTGAACTCGGGTCGGTTGGTGGAGTTGCAGGTGCCGCTCTGCGCCAGGCTGAACGTCGCCCGGGCGGGCTGTGCCGGCGTGGCCACGCCAGCCTGCATCACCTTGGTCGGGTAGCGCGCGTGGGTGTACACGTTGGTGCGCACCGCCTGGCACGAACTCGCCGCCGGCGTGGCCGCGCGCGCGTTGGCGTCGCTGTTGCACCAGCGCAGCGGCGCCGGTACGGTGTGCGTGGCCGAAGGCGCCGAGACGCAGTCGCGCAGGTTGTCCGAGGTGCACCACTCGCCAGGCACGATGCGGTAGTAATGCGGGCCGAAGTTGCGCGTGGCCGTGGTGGCCGCGTTGGGCGCACCCAGCGCGATCTGGCCGCTGCCCGTGGCGAACGCGGCGTTGAAGGTGGTGTAGGCCAGGCCTCCCACGGTGCCCGGCAGCACGTAGTTGCCGTTGCGCAGGCAGTTGGTGAAGGTGTCGTCGGTGCACCACTCGAGATCGGGGTACTGCGTGACCAGCGAGATGGTCGTGGCCGTGTAGGCCGACGTGCTCTGCACCCCGTAGGCGTCCGTCGGCACCGAGGTCCAGTTGAAGGTGTTGGCCGCCGTCATGCTGATGCGGCTCGTGCCGTCGGCATTGGCCGGGGGCCGGTAGCGCACCGCGGGGTTGTAGGCCACGCCGTTGAAGGCCGAGGCCATGAACGGCGGGTGGCCCCGCCGCGTGCTGGTCTGGTAGCAGGCCTGGCCGGGGCCGCTGCCGGCGGCGTTCTGGCAGCAGGCGCGGTTCCAGGTGCCGCTGCTGGTGGTCGAGGCACCCGCCGCGCGGCAGAAGCCACCGGGAACCCAGTCCGGCATGAAGTCCCAGTCCATGCTCCCGGAGTCGTCCAGGATGAACATCAGGTTGGGCTTGACGACGCTGGCGGTGGCGTTGGTCAGCGGCACGCTGCTGATGTCGACGGTCGATGCGTGAGCGCCTCCCGCGGCCAGCAGACCCAGTGCCAGCATCACGGCGGCGACGGTGCGCAGGGCCAGCCGCCGCAGGCCATGGTGTAGTCGCGTCATGGTCATGCTCCTGAAGGTCCGGATGGGGTGTCTCGGTGCAAGGTGGCGCCGGGCGTCAGATCGCCACGACCACCTGCACGAAGCTCACGGTGTTGCGAGGGCCGTCCACGCGCGCCGTGATGCGGTAGTAGCGCTGCGCCGCCGTCTGCAGGCGCACCACGCCCGAGCCACGGCTGCCCGACTCGCCGCCACTGAGGTCCGGCGTCGCCTCGCAGCCCGCGCCGCCGACCGGGTTGCCGGTGGCGTTGCACAGCCGGTGCACGACCCAGCTGACGCGGTTGCCAGCGCCGTCGGCGGGCAGCGTGTTCACGCGGGCGGTGGTGGCGATGACGTTGTCCCAGAAGGCCCGCCAGGACTGGTTGGCCGCCGGCTCCTCGCGGCTCGCGAAGTAGCCCACCGGCTCGGTGGGGCCGATGTCGATGTGGTTATGCAGCCGGGCCCCGGTGTTGTTGGTCTGCAGCCAGGCGATGGCCGCCTCGATGCCGACGTCGGCCGACTGCGTGGCCGCCTGCTGGAACGCCAGGTTGCCGGCGACGCGCGTGCTGGTGAGGGTGGAGCGCACGACGGCCAGGCCCGCCAGCGTCATGGCCAGCAGCACGACGAGCGCGGTGATCAGCGCCACGCCCCGCTGCGCAGGGGCGACGGCCGGTCGGCGCGAGGCAGCGGCCATGGTCAGCATCCCGCAGCCCCCGGCAACCAGGTCATGTTGCGGATGGGCACCAGCGTCTCGAAGGTCCGGTAGCGGAACTGCTGCCAGTCCTCCAGGGCGTCCAGCGCGATGGGCTGGCTGGCCGAGCCGGCCCAGGTGGGCGCGGACGCGGTCACCGCCTGGGCGGCCTGCTGCGGGCTGCGCGCCACCACCGCCAGCCGCACGGCCGAGACGCGCATCCACTCGCAGGCGGTGGTGGGGGCGTCTTGGTCGAACACGTCCACCACCGCGTCCATCGCGGGCGCGGTCGTATCGCGGCCGTACTGTGCGCGCAGGCTCACCACCTGGTGGCCGATCGGCACCCAGACGGCCGGGTTGTCCGCGTCGGCGGCCCGGGCGCAGTCGCTGGCGAGCATGTCGCAGACCGTCAGCTGCTGCGCGCGCACGGCGTACACCTGCACGCGCGGGGTGCGGCCCAGGTTGTACAGGCGCCCGTTGGCCATGCCGAGAACGCCCGCCGAGGTGTTGACGTTCGGCGCCGCCACGCCGACCACCGTCGTCATCTGCAGCAGGCAGGTGGCGGGCCGGGTGGCCGGGGAGGCGATCACGAAGTCGCCGACCTGGAAGGCCCCCGGGGCCGGCACGCTGTAGCTGGCCCCCGCGGGCTGCAGGACGATGCGCGAGCCCTCCGGCGAGCCGCCCGAGGAGCCGTACACCACCATCAGCGTGTCGGTGTCCTCGTCGCCGGCCGGAATGTCGGGGTGGTTGATGGTCACCGGCGCGAGTGCCCTCAGCGTGCGCCCGTTGGGCAGCAGCAGGTCGCAGCCGATGATGGGGAACGAGGCCACGCCGTGGCCGCCCTGGCGCAGCTCGCGCTGCAGCTGGGTGAGCGCGAGCGCGCCGCTGTTCTGCGCGTCGTCGCCGCCGAGCGCGGCGCGCCGGGCGCCGTCGGAGCGCTGGAACACCTGCAGCACGATCAGCACGGACAGCATGCCCAGCACCAGGCCGATCATGATCTCCACCAGCGAGACGCCGCGCTGGCGCCGCGACGGCGCCGCCGGCGAGGGAACGGCAAGACGGTCCATGGCTTCAGCGGATCTGGGTGACCATGACGAGCTGGTTGGGCCCGGCATCGGCAGCCGCCGCCGGGGGCCGCCACCACATCTGCACCGTCACGCGGGCGGTGTCGGGGGCGCTGGCGCCGCCGGCCACGGCCTCGACCGTCACGGTGGGCGCGCTGGCCGCGCTGTTGGCCACGCCGGGCAGCGTGGCGGCCACGGTGGCGAACCACTCGTCGTAGCCCGCCTGGCCGGGTGCGAAGTTGGTCTGCAGCGTGGCGACCTGGCGGTCGGTCAGCCACATGCGCGAGATCAGCGCGTTCGCCAGCAGGGTCGCCTCGGCGCGGTACCGGGCCTGGCTGCTCTGCAGCGCGGCCGTGCCCTGCAGGCCGACGACAGCCAGCACGCCGACGGCGAACACGACCACGGCGACCAGCACGTCGATCAGCGCCACGCCGCGTGCGCGGCGCCGCGCCGACATCGTCTTGCCCTTGGGAGTCATCAGCAGGCTCCGGGGTGTGGCGGGCTGACGGCCGGGTTGCAGGTGCGCACCTGGCCCACGGGCGTGACGACGACCTGCAGGCAGGTCCGCGCGCCCCCTCTGGCCACGCAGTCGGCCTCGTCGACGGCTCGCACCTCGAAGACGATGTCGCCCGCCGGCACGGGCACGATGCGGCCCAGACCGTTGAACACCAGCGTATCGACGCTGCCGTCGATGACGGTGCTGGCCGCGCCCTCGCGCCCGTCGTGGCGGCTGAGCAGGCGCGGCGCGTCGGTGTCCGACGGCGCGACGGCGCACTGGCCCGCCACGGCCGTCGGCTCGGCGTCGGGGTCGAGGTTCACCACCCAGTGCGGGCCGCTGTCGTTGATCACGCAGTCGTCGCCCAGCGAGCTGGTCAGCTGGAAGCGCACACGCGCGTTGCGCGACACCGCCTCTCCCTTGGCGTTCTGCAGCGACGTGGCCAGCGCCTCGGCGGTGTTGCGCAGCCGCGTGTTCGCGAACCACTCCGCCAGGCCGGGCGCGGCCATCACCATCAGCAGGCCCAGGATGCTGATGCCCACCAGGAGCTCGATCAGCGTCACGCCACGGGCGCGTCGGCGGGCGTCCATCAGCACGTCCCGTCCTTGCGGATGGCCCAGCAGTTGTTGGGATTGGGCGTCGCCCAATAGGTGGGCACCGCGGCCGTGGCGCGCACGTTCTGGTGCGTCACGGTGTAGGTGAAGCCCGCCATCGTGCCCTTGCCCACCGCCTGCAGCGTGAACGCTGTCGCGGTTTGCGTGCTGCACGAGAAGTCGAAGAAGCGGTTGCTGGTGTCGGCGTTGCAGCCGGGGGCGCCGACGTAGGTGCGGTTGTCGTCGAAGAACTGCTCGAGCTGCACCTGCAGCGTGGCCAGCCGCGACGTGGCCTGCGGCACGTTGCCGCGCACGATGTAGTCGTTGTAGGCCGGCAGGGCCACCGACGCGAGGATGCTGACGATGGCCACGACGATCATCAGCTCGATGAGCGTGAAGCCGGCTGCCCGGGCGGCAGCACCGGGCCGGCGGTACGGGGGGCAGCAGGGCTTGGTCATGGCGGATCCGATCGCAGCGTTGCGTCGGATATCGGCCGCGCCGGCCCGGCTCTTGAGCCAGGGCCCCAAGCCCCGATTTGTAACAAGTGTCACCGCGGGCAGGCGGCCGACCGGCCGGCCCCGCCGGCGCGCAAGGGCTCAGACGCCTTGCGCGGCCACCTGCTCGAGTTGCGCCAGCCAGGCCGCCCGCTGAGCCACGGGCGCGAAGCTCGCCTCCAGGCTGTGGCGCGCCAGGCGCACGGCGTCGGCCGGCGTCAGCGGCAGCGCCTCGAAGCAGGCCAACCAGTTATCCAGCAGATAGCCGCCGAAGTAGGCGGGATCGTCGCTGTTGAGGGTGACCTTGAGGCCGGAAGCCAGCAGCGCCGGCAGGTTGTGCGAAGCCAGGTCGGGAAACACGCACAGCTTCACGTTCGACAGCGGGCACACGGTCAGCGGCGTGCCCTGCGCCGCCAGGCGCTGCACCAGCGCCGGGCTGTCGGTGCAGCGCACGCCATGGTCGATGCGCTCGGCACCCAATACGTCGAGCGCGCTCTCGATGTAGGCCGGCGGCCCCTCCTCGCCGGCATGGGCCACGCGGTGCAGGCCCAGTTCGGCGGCGCGGGCAAAGACGCGAGCGAACTTCTCCGGCGGGTGGCCGCGCTCGCTGCTGTCCAGCCCCACGCCGATGAAGTGCTGCCGCCAGGGCAGCGCCTCATCCAGCGTCTGCAGCGCCTCGGCCTCGCTCAGGTGGCGCAGGAAGCACAGGATCAGGTCGGCGCTGATGCCGTGCTCGGCGGCGGCGCGGCGGCAGGCCCGCGCCAGGCCCCCGATCACCGCGCCCATGGGCACGCCGCGCGCGGTGTGCGTCTGCGGGTCGAAGAACAGCTCGGCGCGCACGATGCCGTCGGCTGCGGCGCGCGCGAAGTAGGCCATCGCGAGCTCTTCGAAATCGAGCTCGGTGCGCAGCACGCTGGCCCCGGCGTAGTAGATGTCGAGGAAGCTCTGCAGGTCGGTGAAGTCGTAGGCGGCCCGCAGCGCCTCGACGCTGGCGTGGGCCAGCGGCACGCCGTTGCGGTGCGCCAGCGCGAACAGCTGCTCGGGCTCGAGGCTGCCCTCGATGTGCAGGTGCAGCTCGGCCTTGGGCAGGCGGCGCAGGAAGGCCGCCAGGGCGGGCGTGGGTGCTTGGGGCATGCCGCGGAAGGGGGCGTTGGCTCAGGCCACGCCCGCGGCGTGCGCCTGCTGGTCGGCGTGGTAGCTGCTGCGCACCATCGCGCCCACCGCGGCGTGGCTGAAGCCCATGGCGCGGGCCTCGCGCTCGAACATCGCGAAGGTGTCGGGGTGCACGTAGCGGCGCACCGGCAGGTGGTGGCCGCTGGGCGCCAGGTACTGGCCGATGGTCAGCATGTCGATGCTGTGCGCGCGCATGTCGCGCATCACGGCCAGGATCTCGTCGTCGGTCTCGCCCAGGCCCACCATCAGGCCGCTCTTGGTGGGCACGCCGGGCACCTGCTCCTTGAACTTCTTCAGCAGGTTCAGGCTGAAGGCGTAGTCGGAGCCCGGGCGCGCCTCCTTGTACAGGCGCGGCACGGTCTCGAGATTGTGGTTCATCACGTCGGGCGGCGCGGCGCGCAGGATGCCGAGCGCACGGTCGTCGCGGCCGCGGAAGTCGGGCACCAGGATCTCGATGCGCGTGGAAGGCGACAGCTCGCGCGTCTTCTCGATGCAGGCCACGAAGTGGGCGGCACCGCCGTCGCGCAGGTCGTCGCGGTCGACGCTGGTGATGACCACGTAGCTCAGCTTCAGCGCCGCGATCGTGCGCGCCAGGTTCAGCGGCTCATCGGCATCCAGCGGGTCGGGCCGGCCGTGGCCGACGTCGCAGAACGGGCAGCGCCGCGTGCACTTGTCGCCCATGATCATGAAGGTGGCCGTGCCCTTGCCGAAGCACTCGCCGATGTTCGGGCACGAGGCTTCCTCGCACACCGTGTGCAGCTTGTGCTCGCGCAGGATCTTCTTGATGTCGTAGAAGCGCGTGGTGGGGCTGCCGGCCTTGACGCGGATCCACTCGGGCTTCTTCAGCACCTCGCCGGCAGGCACCACCTTGATGGGGATGCGCGCCGTCTTGGCCTGCGACTTCTGCTTGGCGCTGGGGTCGTAGGCGGGCGGGGCGGCGGTGTCGGCGGTGTCGGCGGAGGGCGTGGTCGGGCTCATGGCTTCGGGTTTCCACGGGCTTGCGTGGGGGCCACCAGTGTAGCCCGCGGCTGCTCGGCTACTCAGTAGGTGGCCCGCCCGCCAGTGATGTCGAACACCGCGCCGGTGGAGAACGAGCAGTCCTCGCTGGACAGCCAGGCCACCATCGCCGCGATCTCCTGCACTTCCAGGAAGCGGCCCATCGGGATCTTGCCGAGCATGTAGTCGATGTGCTGCTGCGTCATCTGCGCGAACATGTCGGTGCGGGCCACGGCCGGCGTCACGGCGTTGACGAGCACGCCGCGGGTGGCCAGCTCCTTGCCCAGCGACTTGGTCAGCGCGATGAGGCCGGCCTTGCTCGCGCTGTAGTGCGAGGCGTTGGGGTTGCCCTCCTTGCCCGCCACCGACGCGATGTTGACGATGCGCCCGTAGCCGGCGGCGATCATGGCCGGCACCACGTGCCGGCAGGTCAGGTACGGGGCGACCAGGTTGACCTCGACCACGCGGCGCCACACGCCAGGGTCGAGCTCCCAGGTCGGCGCGTTGCCGCCGGTGATGCCGGCGTTGTTGACGAGGATGTCGATGCGCCCGTCGGCGGCCTGCGCGCGCGCCGTGGCCGCGGCCACGGCGGCGTCGTCGGTGAGCTCCACGACGTCGGTGCGCACCGCGCCCAGCGGCGCCAGCGTGCGCGCGGCCTCGGCCAGCTGCCCGGCGTCGATGTCCCACAGGCGCACGGCAGCGCCCGAGCCGAGCAGCCGCCCGGCGATGGCCAGGCCGATGCCGCGGGCACCGCCGGTGACGATGGCCTGCCGGCCCTTCAGGTCGATCTGGTTCATGTGTGCTGCTCCAGGCCGCGCAGCGCTTCAGGGGCGCTGCGGCGGCAGTCGTCGATGTACTGGCGGATGATGTCCTCGAACGAGGCCTCGGGCCGCAGGCCCAGCCGCGCGGCCCGCGCCCCCACGACGGCGCGTGGCCAGTTGGCCACGATGCCGGCGATGCGCTCGTCGCGCCGCGGCACGACGCGGGCGCGCACGCGCGGGCCGGCCACGGCCTGCAGGGCGTCGAGCATCTGCTGCACCGTCACGTTCAGTGCCGGCAGGTTCAGCGCGGTGCGGCCGCCGAAGGCCTCGCGGCTGGCCTCGAACACGGCGATCAGCCCCTCGACCGTGCGCTGCGGCGACGACACCGGGTGCGCGACGCCGGGGTCGACCGGCAGCACCGCCTCCTCGCCGGCCAGCGGCTCGCGGACGATGCCGCTGAAGAAGGAACTGGCCGCGCCGTTGGGCCGGCCCGGGCGCACGGTGACGGTGACCAGCCGCGCCGCGCGGCCGTCGATGAAGCCCTTGCGCGTGTAGTCGGCGATCAGGTGCTCGCAGATCAGCTTCTGCGTGCCGTAGCTGGTCTGCGGCGCCGGCAGCGTGTCGTCGGCACAGACCGCGGGCAGTGGCACCGCGGGGTCGGGGCCGAAGACGGCGATGGAGCTGGAGAACACCACCCGCGGCGGGGTGGCTGCTGCGGCCGACCGCGCGCGCAGCGCCTCGAGCAGCGCGCGCGTGCTGTCGAGGTTGGAGCGCATGCCGAGGTCGAAGTCGAGCTCGCACTCGCCCGACACCGCCGAGGCCAGGTGGAACACGCCGTCGAAGGCGCGCTCGCGCAGCGCCTCGCACTGCCCGAGCAGCGGTCCCACCATCGCCTCGACCCGGCCGTCGGCCGCGAGGTCGTCGGGGGGCGGGGCCTGGTCGGCCAGCACGACGCGCTCGAGCCGCTGCCCCGCGAGCGTGCCGCGGGCCAGCAGCGAGCGGGCCAGCCGGGCGCCCACGATGCCGGCGCCGCCGGTGATGAGGATGTGCATCGGTGGGTCCTGCTGCGCTTGGGGTTGGGGTACGGGATGTCGGGGCTTCAGCGCCGCGGCCCGCGGGGCTTGAGCCGGGCCGGCGGGGCCGACACCGACGGCAACTGCCGCCGCGAGGCCAGCACCTGCTCGATGTCCTGCTGCGCGCTGTCGATCAGCGTCAGCGCGGCGCGCTCGGCGCGCGCCGGGTTGCGCGCGATCACGGCGTCGAGCACGGCGCGGTGCAGCGGCAGCGCCTGCGCCGGCCCGTCGGGCTTGGTCGTCGAGATCTCGAAGCTGGTGCGCAGCAGCGCGACCAGCGCCTTGCTCATCTGCACCACCATGCGGTTGTGGCAGGCCCGCAGCAGCCCCTGGTGGAACGCGAGGTCGTTCGCGACGTAGTCGCCCCCCTGCTCGATGGCGTCGCGCATGCCGGCGTAGGCCTGCTCCAGCCCGGCCAGGTCCTCCGAGGTGGCGCGCTCGGCCGCCAGCCGCACCGCGGCGGGCTCGACCACGCGCCGCAGCTCCTGCAGGTCGCGCAGGAACTCGCGCGTCAGGCCCGCCTTGGACTGCCAGGCGATGACGTCGGGGTCGAACCAGTTCCAGCGCTCCGAGGGCAGCACCCGCGTGCCCACCTTGGGGCCCGTGCTGAGCATGCCCTTGGCCACCAGCGACTTGATCGCCTCGCGCACGACGGTGCGGCTGACGCCGAGTTCCTCGCCGAGCAGCGGCTCCGGCGGCAGGCTGGCCCCCGGCACGTGGCGGCCGGCGACGATGGCCTCGCCCAGGCGGTCGAGGCTGTGGCCGAGCACGTTCTTGATCGGCTTCATCGCGGCGGGCCGGCGTTCCGGGGGGGCTTGGCGCGGCCGCTACAGCGCGGCGGTCATGCCGCCGTCGACGTACAGCACGTGGCCGTTCACGAAGGCGGCGGCGTCGCTGGCCAGGAACACCGCCACCGGGGCCAGTTCCTCGACGCGGCCCCAGCGCCCGATCGGCGCGCGCTTGGCCACCCAGGCGCTGAACTGCTCGTCGGCCACCAGCGGCGCGGTGAGCTCGGTCGCGAAGTAGCCCGGCCCGATGCCGTTGACCGTGATGCCGTGCGCCGCCAGCTCGATGGCCATCGCCTTGGTCAGCATCTTCAGCGCCCCCTTGCTGGCGGTGTAGGCCGCCGTGCCGGGGCGGCCCAGCTCGCTCATCACCGAGCAGATGTTGATGATGCGGCCGCGCCGCCGCGCCACCATGCGCCGCGCCACCGCCTGCCCGACGAGGAAGGGGCCGGAGACGTTGGTGCCCATCACCGCGTTCCAGTCCTCGACCCGCAGCTCGGTGAAGGGGGCGCGGCGGGTGATGCCGGCGTTGTTGACGAGGATCTCGATGGGGCCCTGCTGCGCCTCGATGGACGCGACGGCGGCCTCGACGGCCGCGGGGTCGGTGGCGTCGAAGGCGCTCTCGCGGACGGTGTGGCCCTCGGCGCGCAGCGCGGCGGCGGCGGCGGCGAGCCGGGCGCGGTCGCGCCCGTTGAGCACCACCGGCGCGCCGGCCTGCGCCAGCCCGCGCGCCAGCGCCAGGCCGATGCCGGTGGACGAGCCGGTGACCAGCGCGAGGCGGCCGTCGAGGCGGAAGGTGCGGCTGTCGATCACGCGGCGGGCTCCTGGAGCTGGTCGACGAGGCTCTGCACCAGCGCGCCGGGCGGCTGCCCGATGTCGGCGGCGAGCGCGTGTTCGTCGGGGTGGGGCGGTTCCAGCGTCGCCAGCTGGCTGGGCAGCAGCGACGGCGGCATGTAGTGGCCGGTGCGGCCGGCCAGGCGTCGCGCGAGCAGGGCCTCGTCGCCGTGAAGCCAGACCACCCGCAGGTCGGGCGCCGCCTGGCGCAGGCGGTCGCGGTAGGCCCGCTTGAGCGCCGAGCAGGCCACCACCGCACCCTGCGCGCGGGCCGCGGCGTCGTCCAGGCGGGTGGCAATGGCATCGAGCCAGCCGCGGCGGTCCTCGTCGGTCAGCGGGATGCCGGCGGCCATGCGCGCGACGTTGTCGCTGGGGTGCAGCTCGTCGCCCTCGACGAAGGGCAGGCCCAGCGCCCCGGCCAGGGCCTGGCCGACGGTGCTCTTGCCGCTGCCGCACACGCCCATGACCAGGATGCGCGGCGGCGCCAGGGGTCGGCCGGCCGGCGTCGCGCCCATGCCGGCGGTGGGGCCCTCAGCCCAGGCGCTGGCCACTGCGGGTGTCGAAGACATGGGCCTTCGCGGCGTCCAGGCGCAGGTGGACGACGTCGTCGGGCCGGGCGTCCGTCCGGCCATGGAGCACCAGCGTCAGGTTCTGGCCGCCGACCTCGAGCAGCAGTTCCGTCTCGGCGCCCGTGGGCTCGACCACGACCACCCGGGCCGGCGTGCCCTCGGCGACGAGCTCGAGGTCGCCCGGCCGCACGCCGTACTGCACGTCCTGCCCGTCGGCCGCCTGCACGCCGGGCGGCAGCGGCCAGCGCGCGCCCAGCGCCTCGACGGCGGCGCCCTGCACGCGCCCCGCGAAGACGTTCATCGCCGGCGAGCCGATGAACTGCGCGACGAACAGGTTCTGCGGGCGGTCGAACAACTCGAGCGGCGTGCCGATCTGCTCGATGACACCGTCGTGCATGACCACGATGCGGTCGGCCATGGTCATGGCCTCGATCTGGTCGTGCGTGACGTAGACGGTGGTCGTCTTCAGCCGCTGGTGCAGCGCCTTTATCTCGGAGCGCATCGCCACGCGCAGCTTGGCATCGAGGTTGGACAGCGGCTCGTCGAACAGGAACACCTTGGGGTCGCGCACGATCGCGCGGCCCATGGCCACGCGCTGGCGCTGGCCGCCCGAGAGCTCGCGCGGGTAGCGCTCGAGCAGCGGGTCGAGGTTCAGGATGCGGGCCGCCTCGGCCACGCGCTGCCCGATCTGCGCCGCCGGCGCCTTGCGCAGCTTCAGGCTGAAGCCCATGTTCTCGCGCACCGTCATGTGCGGGTACAGCGCGTAGCTCTGGAACACCATCGCGATGTCGCGGTCCTTGCTCTCAAGGTCGTTGACGACCTTGCCGTCGATCAGGATCTCGCCGCCGGTGATCTCCTCCAGCCCCGCCAGCATGCGCAGCAGCGTGCTCTTGCCGCAGCCGCTGGGGCCCACCAGCACGACGAACTCGCCGTCGCGGATGGCGAACTCGATGCCGTGGATGACCTTGACCTTGCCGCCGTAGGTCTTGAACACCTTCCTGAACTCGACCGCTGCCATGGGGGCCCCTCAGCTCTTCACGGCGCCGGCCGTCAGGCCGCTGACCATGTAGCGCTTGAACGCGTAGTAGATGGCCGCCGGCGGCAGCGCGTAGATGAAGCCGGTCGCCATGAGGATCTCCCAAGGCGAGTCGTCGGCGTTGAGGAAGTTGCCCAGCGCCACCGCCAGCGGGATCTCGACCTCCTTGGACAGCAGCAGGAAGCCGTAGAGGTACTCGTTCCACGCCAGCAGCAGCGCGTAGGTGCCCACCGCCACCAGCGACGGCACCATCAGCGGCAGGTAGACCAGGCGGAACAGCTGCAGCGGCGTCGCGCCGTCGATGCGCGCGGCCTCGTCGAGTTCCCAGGGCAGCTTGTCGCTGGCCTGCTTGAGCACCCAGATGCAGTAGGGCGACGCGATCGTCACCATCGCGAGGATCATCGACCAGCGGTTGTTCAGCAGGCCGTAGACCGCCATGGTCTTGTACATCGGCACCGCCAGGAAGGCCGCCGGGATGAAGTAGGTGAACAGTGCGAGGTTGAGCACCGTGCGCCCGCCGCGCACCTTGAGGCGGCTGATCGCGAACGCGGCGCAGGTGGCCACGAACAGCGTGATCAGGCCGGTGGCCACGGCGATCAGCAGCGAGTTGCCGATCTGCACCCAGAAGTGCGTCAGGTAGAAGTGCTTCTGGTTGAGCACGATGTCGAAGTTCTGGAAGGTGGGGTCCTGCGGCCACAGGCGGCCCGAGGTCGCCTTGCCCGGCGGGCTGATCGCGAACAGCAGCAGGTGGTAGACCGGGATCAGCGTCCACAGCAGCACCGGGATGCCCACCAGCAGCAGCTGCGCCTCGCGGCTGACCTTGCGCCAGGACAGCTTCACTTGGACAGCCTCTTCATCATCACGTAGACCAGCGGCAGCACCAGCGGCATGGCCACCACGATGCTGGCCATGGCCAGCTCGAGCTGGTCGAGCCGCAGGTAGCGGATGCCGAGGGTGGCCAGCACGTGGGTCAGGTCGGCCGGCCCGCCGCCGGTGAGCAGGTAGACGCTGTTGAAGTCGCCGAGCGTCCAGATCATCGACAGGATGGTCGAGGTGAAGTACAGCGCCGCCATCGACGGCCAGGTGATGTGGCGGAACTTCTGCCACCGGCTGGCCCCGTCGACGCTGGCCGCCTCGTATTGCTCGGACGGGATGGCCAGGCGCCCGGCGACGAAGATCAGCGTCCAGAACGGCAGGCTCTTCCAGATGTGCATCAGCATCGAGAAGCACAGCGCCAGCGTCGGGTCGTTCAGCCAGTTGGGGCCGTCCAGGCCCGTCAGCTTGAAGATGGTGGTGTTGATCACCCCCCACTCGGGGTTGAGCATGAAGCGCACCGACAGGATGGTCGGGATCGACGGCACCGCCCACGGCAGGATGAACACCAGCGCGATGAGCTTGATCCACCACCGGCTCTGCACGAAGAAGCCGGACAGGCCGAGCGCGATGACCATCTTCAGGTTCACCGCCACCAGCAGGAACACGACGGTGTTGACCGCGGTGCGGAAGAAGATCGGGTCCTCGAAGAGCTTGACGTAGCTCTGCGGGTTGCGGGCCAGCCACAGGCCGTAGCCCACCGGATACACCACGAACACCACGAAGATCAGCAGGTACGGGATCACGAGGATCCGGCCCCAGAACTCCCAGGACGTGGTGGCCCGGCGCGCCGGCCCAGGCGGGCGGGCGTCGGCGGTGGTGGCGGTGCTCATGCGCGCGGCGGTGGGGCCGCCGCCGCCGATCGCGGGCGCGAGTCGGCGGGCGGCGTGCGCTCAGCGTCGGTTCAGTTCGACGCCACCGTCTTGATGCGCGCGATCATCTCGTCGACCGCGCGCTCGGTGGTCCACTTCTCGGAGAGGACCCGGTTCATCGCCTTGGCCCACACGTTCTCCATGTTGAGCTGCGTGAAGCGGAAGTTCTTCGTGAACTCGAAGGGCGTCGTGCCGGCCTGGAACTGGTTGTGCACGATGAGGCGGTGCGGGTCGCTGGTCCAGAACTTCGAGGCCTGGCCCGCCTTCGTGACCGGGTACCAGCGGCCCAGCGAGCCCTCGATGTACGGGGTCAGGTTCGCGTCCTCGAGCAGGAACGAGACGAACTGCTTCGCCGCGTCCTTGTTCTTCGCGTCCTTGAACACGACGCCGGTCTTGACCGCGGCGCGGTAGGTGAACTTCGTGCCGTCGGGCTTGGTCGGGAAGCCGGCCGTGGCGATCAGCTCGGTGTAGTTCTTGCGGGCCTGGGCGCGCTGCGCCTCGGTCAGCGCCGGGTTGTTCATGTCGTCCAGATGCTTGGCCACGATCGAGATCGTCGCGTTGTGCGTCAGGATGATCGTCTTGTTGTGGAAGGCGTTGTTGTTGTCCGGGTCCTTCCAGGCGGTCGACGACGGCGGCGTGCAGCCCTTGGCGTACACGGCGGTGTAGTCGTTCATCGCGGCGATCAGGCCGGCGCGCGTCTTGGGGTCGTCGACGAGCAGCTTGCCGCTGTCGTTGACGAGCGAGACGTTGTAGCCGTCCATGAAGGTCAGGAACGAGTAGAAGGCGTCGCTGGAGTCCACGCCCATCGGGAAGCCGGTGCCGAAGGCCCGGTTGCCGGACTTCTGGCGGTAGGCGGGCTGCACCTTGTCGCACCAGAACTCCCAGTAGGCCTTCCAGGTCTTCGGGATGTCGCTTTCCTTGAAGCCCGCCTCGGCCAGCATGTCCTTCCAGTACTGGATGTGCATGGTCTGCTGGCGCACCGGGAACGCGTAGTACGCGCGCTTCTGCTCGGCGCCGTTCAGCAGGAAGGTCGTGGCCAGCGCGCGCGGCTCGAAGCGGTTGCGGATGGGGTCGATGACGCTGGTGATGTCCTCGAGCTTGCCCTCGAAGGCCCACTTGCCGGTGGCCTGGAAGTCGAACACGTTGCCGAAGGCGACGTCCGGCGGGTTGTTGGCCTCCAGCGCGGCCACGCTCTTGGGGATGATCTCCTGCGTGGCGTAGAAGCTGAGGTCGACCTTGATCTTGGTCTTCTCCTCGAACTTCTTGATCATCGCGAACAGCGCGTCGTCCTCGGCCTTGTAGAAGCCCTTCTCCCACCAGACCGTGACCTTCTGCTGCGCGAGGGCCGGCCCGGCGGCGAATGTCGCCGCGCTCATCACCGCCGCGACCGCGGCGCCCAAACACCAATTCCTGCGTTGCATGCGCGTGTCTCCTGTGATCGTTGGTCAAGCGCCCACCGGGTGCGGGTCGATTTCTATCGTATGACGATTGAGTCGCACCCCCGTCCGGACTTACCCTTTTCGGGTTCGCCCGGTCAGGCGGCAGCGGGCCGGCCGAGCCGGCTCACGGCCTCGGCCGGCACGCCCAGGCGCTCGCCGCCCTCGAGGATCTGCCGCCAGGTCTCGGGGTCCACCGGGATGCCTTCGCGCTGGCGGCGCTCGCGCAGCGCCCGCTCGGGGTCGCCGGCGATCTGCACCGGCCCGAAGCCCTCGCGCGGGGGCGAGGCCGTCACCCAGGCGGCGAAGTCCAGCGCCTCGGACTCGAAGCGGTCGGGGTCGCCGAGCGCGCGCGGGTCGATCAGCACGCTGAGCATGCCGTTGAGCACCCGCCGCCGCGAGCCCTGCTCGCGGTGCCCGGCCTGCCCGCCCGCCAGCGCGCCGCCCAGCAGCTCGCACAGCACGGCCATCCCGTAGCCCTTGTGCAGGCCGAAGGGCAGGATCGCGCCCGGCGGCTCGATCACCGACCAGCGCGGGTCGGTCGTCGGCCGCCCCTGATCGTCGATCAGGCAGCCCTCCGGCACCGGCTCGCCCTTGTTGTGGGCGACGCGCGTCTTGCCCTGCGCGATCATGCTGGTGGCGAAGTCCAGGATCATCGGCGGGCGGCCGCGCAGCGGCACGCCGGCGGTGAAGGGGTTGGTGCCGAAGCGCGCGTCGGCACCGCCGTGCGGCGCGACGATGGGCCGGGCGACGACGTTGACGAAGTGCATCGACACCAGCCCGGCCGCCACGGCCTGCTCGGCCCAGGCGCCGATGCGCCCGAGGTGGTGCGCGTTGCCCAGCGCCACGGCGCACACGCCGTGCGCGCGGGCGCGCTCGATGCCCATCGCCATGGCCTCGCGGCCGATCACCTGCCCGAAGCCCGCCTGCCCGTCCAGGCGCAGCAGGGGCCCGGTGTCGACCTCGACGCGCACCCGCGCGTTGGGCGTGAGCCCGCCCTCGAGGAAGCCCTCGACGTAGCGCGGCACCATGCCCACGCCGTGCGAGTCGTGCCCGGTGAGGTTGGCCTCGACGAGGTTGCGCGCCACCTCGTCGCACTCGGCGGGCCCGCTGCCGAAGCCGGCGATCACCGCCGCCACGGCGGCCTGCAGCGCCGCCGGCTCGAAAACCAGCGCGCCGGCCATCAGCGGCCCGCCGCCCGGCACTCGGGCACCGGCGTGCGCACCGGCCGGCCGCCGAAGTGGCACACCAGGTTGTCGAACGCCAGGTCGGCCATGGCCTGCCGGGTCTGCGTGGTGGCGCTGCCCACGTGCGGCGCCAGCACCACGTGCGACAGGGCCCGCAGCCGCTCGGGCACCCGCGGCTCGTCCTCGAACACGTCGAGCGCCGCGCCGCCGATGACGCCGCGCTCCAGCGCGTCGATCAGCGCCGCCTCGTCGACGACCGAGCCGCGCGCCACGCTGACCAGGATGCCCTTCGGCCCCAGCGCCTGCAGCACCACGGCGTCGATCAGGTGCCGGGTGCCGGCGCCGCCGGGCGTGATGACGACGAGGAAGTCGACCTCGGCGGCCAGCGCCGCCGGCGTGGCGACGTGGCGGTACGGCAGCTCGGGCTTGGCGCTGCGCGCGGTGTAGGCGATGGACATGCCGAAGGCCTGCGCGCGGTGCGCGATGGCCTTGGCGATGCGGCCCATGCCCACCAGGCCGAGCCGGGCCCCGCTCATCTTGCGGGCCAGCGGCATGGGGCCCTCGCGCTCCCAGCGGCCCTCGCGCACCCAGCGGTCGGCCTGCGGCAGCTGCCGCGCGGCGCACAGCATCAGGCCGAGCGCGGTGTCGGCGACCTCGTCGTTGAGCACGTCGGGCGTGTGGGTCACCACCACCCCGCGGGCCAGCGCGGCCGGCAGGTCGACGCCGTCGTAGCCCACGCCCATGACCGAGATGATCTCCAGCGCCGGCAGCCGCGCGATCAGCTCGCCCGGCACCGCGGAGTCGCCACTGGCGGCCACCGCGCGCACCGTCGGCGCCAGGCGCTCGAACGCCGCCGGGTCGGTCTGGTGCAGGCGGTCGAGCAGCGTGAAGCGCGCCGCCAGCGACGCGGTGTACAGCGGCGACAGCCGGGCCGCGGTCAGCACGGGGATGTCGGACGGGGCGTCGCTCAAGGCGGGTTCTCCTGGGGATTCCACGGGTGGGCGTTCAATCGTCATACCATAGTATTTCCCGGGCGCGCGCCGTCCCTCCGGACAAACCCCGGCCCGCCCCCGACCATGAGCCAAGCCCCGCGCAAGAAGCCCCAGGATCTCCGCAGCCAGCAGTGGTTCGGCCGGCAAGACCGCGACGGCTTCGCCTACCGCAGCTGGGTCAAGGGCAAGGGCATCCCGCACGACCAGTTCGACGGCCGGCCGGTGATCGGCATCTGCAACACCTTCAGCGAGCTCACGCCCTGCAACTCGCACTTCCGCACGCTGGCCGAGCAGGTCAAGATCGGCGTGTACGAGGCCGGCGGCTTCCCGCTGGAGTTTCCGGTGATGTCGCTGGGCGAGACGCTGATGCGGCCCACGGCCATGCTGTACCGCAACCTCGCCAGCATGGACGTCGAGGAGTCGATCCGCGGCAACCCGGTGGACGGCGTCGTGCTGCTGTTCGGCTGCGACAAGACCACGCCCAGCCTGCTGATGGGCGCCTCCAGCGTGAACCTGCCCGCCATCGGCGTCAGCGGCGGGCCGATGCTCAACGGCAAGTGGCGCGGCCAGGAACTGGGCTCGGGCACGGGCGTGTGGAGCATGAGCGAGCAGGTGCGCGCCGGCACCCTGGCGCTGAAGGACTTCTTCGAGGCCGAGAGCTGCATGCACCGCAGCCACGGCCACTGCATGACCATGGGCACGGCCAGCACCATGGCCTCGATGGTCGAGGCGCTCGGCGTGGGCCTGCCCGGCAACGCCGCCTACCCGGCGGTCGACGGCCGGCGCAACGTGCTGGCGCGCGCGGCCGGCCGGCGCATCGTCGAGATGGTCCACGAGGACCTGGTGCTGTCGAAGATCCTCACCCGCGAGGCCTTCGAGAACGCCATCCGCACGCTGGCGGCCATCGGCGGCAGCACCAACGCCGTCATCCACCTGATCGCCATCGCCGGCCGCATCGGCGTGCCGCTGACGGTCGACGACTTCGACCGCCTGGCCAGCGAGCTGCCCTGCCTGGTGAACCTGCAGCCCTCGGGCAAGTACCTGATGGAGGACTTCTGCTATGCCGGCGGTCTGCCCGCGGTGCTGCGCGAGATCCTGCCGCTGCTGCACCGCGACGCGCTCACCGCCAACGGCCGCACCATCGGCGAGAACGTCGCCGACGCCAGCAACTGGAACAAGGACGTGATCCGCCCCTTCGCCGAGCCGTTCAAGCCCAGCGCCGGCATCGCGGTGCTCAAGGGCAACCTGGCGCCGCGCGGCGCCGTGATCAAGCCCAGCGCCGCCACGCCGGCCCTGATGAAGCACACCGGCCGCGCGGTGGTGTTCGAGAACAGCGACGACTTCCACGCCCGCATCGACGACGAGTCGCTCGACGTCGACGAGACCTGCATCCTGGTGCTGAAGAACTGCGGCCCCAAGGGCTACCCCGGCATGGCCGAGGTCGGCAACATGCCGCTGCCGCCCAAGGTGCTGCGCAAGGGCATCACCGACATGGTCCGCATCAGCGATGCGCGCATGAGCGGCACCGCCTACGGCACAGTGGTGCTGCACACCGTGCCCGAGGCGGCCGCCGGCGGCCCGCTGGCGCTGGTGCGCAACGGCGACCTGATCTCGCTGGACGTGGCCGCGCGCTCGCTGCACCTGCACGTGGACGACGCCGAGCTCGAGCGCCGGCGCGCCTCGTGGCAGCCCCCCACGCCGGTGCTCGACAGCGGCTACTGGGGCCTGTACGTGAAGCACGTGCTGCAGGCCGACGAAGGCGCCGACCTCGACTTCCTGCGCGGCCAGCGTGGCGCGTTCGTTCCGAAAGACAACCACTGATGAAGACCGCTCTCGTGACCGGCGCCGGGTCCGGCATCGGACAGGCCTGTGCCCTCGCCCTGCTTCGCGACGGATGGCAGGTCGCGCTCGTCGGGCGCCGCCTGGAGGCATTGACGGCCACGCAGGCGATGGCCGGCGACGACGGCGCGCGCGCGCTGGCCCTGCCCTGCGACGTGGCCGACGAGCCGGCCGTCCGCGACACCTTCGACACCGTGCAGGCCCGCTTCGGCCGGCTCGACCTGCTGTTCAACAACGCCGGCGGCGGCCTGTCGGCCAAGACGCCCGACCTGGTCAGCGCGGCCGAGTGGAAGCAGGTGGTCGACGTCAACCTCAACGGCGCCTTCTACTGCCTTTCGCACGCCTTCCGGCTGATGCGGGCGCAGTCGCCGCAGGGCGGCCGCATCATCAACAACGGCTCGATCTCGGCCTACGCGCCACGGCCGGGCTCGATCGCCTACACGGCCACCAAGCACGCCGTCACCGGGCTGACGAAGACGGCCGCGCTCGACGGCCGGCCCTTCGACATCGCCGTCGGGCAGATCGACATCGGCAACGCCGCCAGCGACATGACGGCCCGCATGGCGCAGGGCGTGCCGCAGGCCGACGGCTCGGTGCGCGCCGAGCCGCGCATGGACCTGTCCGCGGTGGTCGAGACCTTCATGACCATGGCCCGGCTGCCGCCCTCGGCCAACATCCTGTTCACCACGGTGATGGCGACGAAGATGCCCTACGTGGGCCGCGGCTGAGCGGCGGCGCGGCCGGCACGGGCGGGAGATCTCCATGAGCACGATCGGATTCATCGGCGCCTCGGGCTTGATGGGGCACGGCATGGCGCGCAACCTGCTGGCCAAGGGCCACGCGGTGCGCCTGACCGTGCACCGCAACCGCGAGCGCGTGGCCGACCTGCTGGCGGCCGGCGCCACCGAGGCGGCCACGCCGGCGGCGCTGGCCCCGGGGTGCGAGTGGGTGTTCGTCTGCGTCACCGGCTCGCCGCAGGTCGAGGCCGTGCTGGCCGGGCCGGGCGGCCTGCTGGAGGCCGCGGCCCCGGGCCTGGTCGTCGTCGACTGCTCGACCTCCGAGCCCGGCTCCACGCAGCGGCTGCGGGCACTGGCGCTGCAGCGCGGCGCCGAGCTCGTCGACGCGCCGCTGGCGCGCACCCCGGTCGAGGCCGAGGCCGGACGGCTGAACGTGATGGTGGGGGCCGAGCCTGCCACCTTTGCGCGGCTGGAGCCGGTGCTGCGCTGCTTCGCCGAGAACGTGTTCCACGTCGGCGGGCCGGGCGCAGGGCACACGATCAAGCTGCTGAACAACTTCATCGCGCAGGCCATCTGCACGGCCACGGCCGAGGCCTTCGCCGTGGGTGCGCGCTCGGGCGTCGACCTGGCCCGCCTCGTCGAGGTGATCAGCGCAGGCGCGGTCAACTCGGGCCTGTTCCAGGCCATGGCCAAGACGCTGCACGGCGACCTGGCCGGCCTGCGCTTCGAGCTCGACAACGCCCGCAAGGACGTCCGCTACTACACGCACCTGGCCGAGGGCCTGGCCGTGCCGACGCTGCTCGGCGAGGCCGTGCACCAGTCGCTCACGCTGGCCAGCTCGCTCGGCCACGGGCGCAAGTTCGTGCCCTCGCTGGTCGAGGCACAGGAGCAGCTCGCGCACGTGCGGCTGGTGCCGCGCGCCTGAACCCACCCGCACCCGGAAGCCCCGCCATGACCTCACGACTCGCAGGCAAGACCGCCTTCGTCACCGCCGCCGGCGCCGGCATCGGCCAGGCCACCGCGCTGGCCTTCGCGCGCGAAGGCGCCACCGTGATCGCCACCGACCTCGACCCCGCGCTGCTCGCGCCGCTGGCCGCCGCCGGCTGCACGACCGAGAAGCTCGACGTGCTCGACCCCGCCGCCATCCAGGACGCCGCGGCGCGCCACCCGGGCGTGAACGTGCTGTTCAACGCCGCCGGCTACGTGCACGCCGGCACCGTGCTCGACTGCACCGAGGAGCAGTGGGCCTTCGCCTTCGACCTCAACGTGCGCTCGATGTACCGCACCATCAAGGCCTTCGTGCCCGGCATGCTCGCGGCCGGGCGCGGCTCGATCATCAACGTGGCCTCGGCGGCCGGCAGCATCAAGGGCGCGCCCAACCGCTTCGTCTACGGCAGCACCAAGGCCGCCGTGATCGGCCTGACCAAGGCCGTGGCGGCCGACTTCATCGCCCGCGGCGTGCGCTGCAACGCCATCTGCCCGGGCACGGTGGAGTCGCCCTCGCTGCGCGACCGCATCGCCGCGCAGTCCCGGGCCAGCGGCCAGACGCCGGCGCAGGTCGAGGCGATGTTCATCGCGCGCCAGCCGATGGGGCGCCTGGGCCGCGCCGAGGAGATCGCGGCCCTGGCCGTGTACCTGGCCGGCGACGAGTCCGGCTTCACCACCGGCACCGCGCAGCTGATCGACGGCGGCTGGACCCTGTAGAACCCCGTCACCCCCGCAACGGAGACCACAAGACCATGAAGCTGCTTCGCCACGGCCCCAAGGGCCACGAGAAGCCCGCGCTGCTCGACGCCGACGGCCACGTGCGCGACCTCTCTTCGCTGATGACCGACATCACGCCGGCCACGCTGTCGCCGGCGGGCCAGGCCCGGCTGCGTTCGCTGGACGTGTCGACGCTGCCCATCGTGCCGCTGGGCACGCTGGCCGTGCCCTGGACGGGCATGGGCAAGTTCATCTGCATCGGCCTGAACTACGCCGACCACGCGGCCGAGTCGAACCAGCCGATCCCCAAGGAGCCGATCGTCTTCATGAAGCCCACGGGCGTCGCCGTCGGCTGCAACCACGCCGTCGTGCTGCCCCGGGATTCGGTCAAGACCGACTGGGAGGTCGAGCTCGGCGTGGTGATCGGCTCGACGGCGCGCTACGTCCCCGAGGCCGACGCGCTGCAACACGTGGCCGGCTACTGCGTCGTCAACGACATCTCCGAGCGCGAGTACCAGCTCGAGCGCGGCGGCACCTGGGACAAGGGCAAGGGCTGCGACACCTTCGGCCCGGTCGGCCCCTGGCTGGTGACGGCCGACGAGGTGGGCGACCCGCAGGACCTGCCGATGTGGCTGGAGGTCAACGGCAAGCGCTGGCAGGACGGCAGCACCCGCACGATGATCTTCGGCGTGGCGCAACTCGTGAGCTACCTGAGCCGCTTCATGAGCCTGCACCCCGGCGACCTGATCACCACCGGCACGCCGCCGGGCGTGGGCCTGGGCGCCAAGCCGCACCCGGTGTACCTGAAGCCCGGCGACACCATGCGGCTGGGCATCGACAAGCTCGGCGAGCAGCAGCAGACCGTGCACGCCTGGGACCCGGCGCTGATCGACGGCTGAGGCACGTTCGAGCGCCGCCGATGAGCAGCCCCTTCATCCGCATCCACCCCGACGACAACGTCGTCATCGCGCGGCGCCAGCTGGTCTCGGGCACCCGCCTGGCCGGCGAGGGCGGGGGCGAGGGCGTCACCGTCTCGGGCCTGGTGCCGCCGGGCCACAAGGTGGCCACGCGGGCCATCGCGGCCGGCGAGGCGGTGCGCCGCTATGGCCAGGTCATCGGCGCGGCCACGCAGGCCATCGCAGCCGGCCAGCACGTGCACACGCACAACCTCGCCTTCAGCGACTTCGCGCGCCGCCACGAGCCCGGCGCCGGCGCGCGGCCCACCGGGTTCGTCGCCGAGCCCGCGACCTTCGACGGCATCGTGCGCGCCGACGGCCGCGTGGCCACGCGCAACTACGTCGGCGTGCTGACCAGCGTGAACTGCTCGGCCACCGCGGCGCGGGCCATCGCCGACCACTTCCGCCGCGACATCCGGCCCGAGGCGCTCGCCGACTTCCCGCACGTCGACGGCGTGGTCGCGCTGACGCACGGCATGGGCTGCGCCACCGCCAGCGACGGCGAGGAGCTGCGCGTGCTGCGCCGCACGCTCGGCGGCTACGCGCGCCACGCCAACTTCGCGGGGGTGCTGATCGTCGGCCTGGGCTGCGAAACCAACCAGATCCAGGGCCTGGTCGCGCAGGAGGGCCTGGCCGAAGGCGCCTGGCTGCGCACCTTCAACATCCAGGACACCGGCGGCACCGCGCGCACGGTGGCCCGCGGCATCGAAATCGTGCGCGAGATGCTGCCCCACGCCAACCGCGTGCGGCGGCAGCCGGTGCCGGCCAGCCACCTGGTGGTGGGCCTGCAGTGCGGCGGCAGCGACGGCTATTCGGGCATCAGCGCCAACCCGGCGCTGGGCGCGGCGGTCGACCGGCTGGTGCGGCACGGCGGCACCGCCATCCTGAGCGAGACCCCCGAGATCTACGGCGGCGAGCACCTGCTGACGCGCCGCGCGGCCAGCCCCGAGGTCGCCGACAAGCTGCTGCGCCGCATCGCGTGGTGGGAGCAGTACACGGCGCGCAACGGCATGAAGATGGACAACAACCCGTCGGCCGGCAACAAGGCCGGCGGCCTGACCACCATCCTCGAGAAAAGCCTGGGCGCCATCGCCAAGAGCGGCACCACCAACCTGGTGGACGTGGTCGAGTTCGCCGAGCGCGTCTCGGCGCGCGGCTTCGGCTACATGGACACGCCGGGCTACGACCCCGTGTCGGCCACGGGCCAGGTGGCCGGCGGCGCCAACCTGATCTGCTTCACCACCGGCCGCGGCTCGGCCTACGGCTGCGCGCCGTCGCCGTCGCTGAAGCTGTCCACCAACACGGCGCTGTGGCGGCAGCAGGAGGAGGACATCGACCTCGACTGCGGCACCATCGTCGACGGCCTGGAGTCGGTGGACGAGTGCGGCGAGCGCATCTTCCGGCTCATGCTCGAGACGGCCTCGGGCCGGCTGACCAAGAGCGAGCGCCACGGCTACGGCCAGAACGAGTTCGTGCCCTGGCAGCTGGGCGCGGTGATGTGAGGCGGCCGCGATGACCGCGCCCGCCCAAGACCCCGAAGACCACGGCGACGACGGACGGCCGATGCGGCTGCAGTGCAGCTGCCTGGTCGTCAACGCCCCCGACGACCTGCGCGTGGTCGAGCGCGAGGCCGGCGAGGTGGGCCCCGGCCAGGTGCTGGTGCGCGTGGGCTACGGCGGCATCTGCGGCTCGGACCTGCACTACTTCCACCAGGGCGGCTTCGGCACGGTGCGCATCAAGCGGCCGATGATCCTGGGCCACGAGGTGGCGGGCACGGTGGTGGCGGTGGCCGGCGACGTGGCGCGGGTGCGGCCCGGCGACCGCGTGGCCGTCAACCCCAGCCGCCCTTGCGGCCGCTGCCGCTACTGCCTGGAGGGCTGGCCCAACCAGTGCCTGGACATGCGCTTCTATGGCAGCGCCATGCGCGACCCGCACGTCGAGGGCGCATTCCGCGAGCTGCTGGTGTGCGATGCGGTGCAGTGCGAGCCGGTGGCGCCCGGCATCCCGCTGCGACACGCCGCGCTGGCCGAGCCCTTCTCGGTGGCGCTGCACGGCGTGTCGCGCGCCGGGCCGCTGATCGGCCGGCGCGTGCTGGTCTCGGGCTGCGGCCCGATCGGCGCGCTGGCGGTCGCCGCGGCCCGTCTGCACGGCGCGGCCGAGGTCACCGCCGTCGACCTGACCGACGAGACGCTGGCCATCGCGCGCGCGATGGGCGCGCAGCACACGGTCAACGCCGCCACCGACCCCGGCTGGACGGCCCGCTACGCCGCCGACGGCCTGACGCGCAAGGGCAGCTTCGACGTCATGTTCGAGTGCAGCGGCAGCGCGCAGGCGCTGCGGGCGGGCCTGGACGTGATGGCGCCGCGGGGCGTGGTGGTGCAGCTGGGCCTGGGCGGCGACGTGCCGCTGCCGCAGAACGTGGTGGTGGCCAAGGAGCTGACGCTGGTCGGCAGCTTCCGCTTCCACGCCGAGTTCGCGCTGGCGGTGCGGCTGATCAACGAGCGCCGCATCGACATGGCGCCGATGATCACGCGCGCCTTCCCGCTGGCCGAGGCCCGCGAAGCCTTCGAGCTGGCCAGCGACCGGCGCCGCGCGATGAAGGTGCTGCTCGAATTCGCCGGCGAGGCCCTGCCGCAGGCCTGAGCGCGGCCGAGCCAGGAACCGGCTCAGTCCAGCGCCACCCGGTACACCGAGGTCCCGAGCGTGAAGACCATCGAGCCGCCCGCCACGTAGGCCTGGGCGGGCGCGACGTCCAGCCGCAGCCGGTCGATGCCGGTGGCCGCGTTCCAGCTGTAGGCCTTGCCGCCCTCGGCATAGACCACCCAGCCGCCGCCGTTGGCCAGCAGGCTGGCCGTGCTGAGGCTGGACAGCGTGCGCGTCGTGCCGCCGGCCGAGGCCTTCAGCGCCACGCTCGTGGGGCTGGCGCTCTCCATCCAGGCCAGCACGCCGTCCTTCAGCTGGAACCGGGTGGCCCGGTCCGACAGCGTGCCGGGCGAGACGCCGCTCAACGGGCTGGCCACGAGCGAGAAGGTGCTGCCGAAGACCGACCCCGACACCGGCGACTGCTGCCAGGCGGCCCGCGTGCCATCGACCTGCGGGTAGACGCTGCGGCTGCCGCCGCCGGTGATGCGCGCCGACGCGCCGGTGTCCGACCGCCAGCGGAAGATGTCGAACTGCGAGTTCGTGCCCTCGCCCCCCGTCTGGCCCCAGAACCAGAAGTCCACCACGTCGCCGGCAACGGCGAAGGCGAACTCGACGTTGCCCACGTAGTTCACCCCGGCAGGCGCGGCGATCTTGCGGTACTCGCCCGTGGACAGCCGGTGCAGCGTGTAGTGCCCCGTGCCTTCGGCCTTGTCGTTGACCCACAGCACGTGGTCACCGCGGATCTGCGGGTGCAGGTCGTAGGCCCAGCCGCCGCCGATGTTGGACGCGCGGGAATGCGGGTTCGGGTTGGTCAGGTTGCTGCGGCTGCCGCTGGCCGACCACAGGTACACGCAGTACAGGACGCAGTCCGGGCCCTTGCCGAAGGCCACCACACGGCCGGTATCCAGTTGCCAGCCGCTGACGTACTGGATGGACGACGCCCCGCTGAGCGCCACCTCGCCGCCCGAGGACAGGTCGCGCAGCAGCACGCTGCCGTCGCCCGCGGCGACCAGCACCAGGTTGCGGTCGGCCGCCAGCAGGCTGCCACCCACGGGCAGGGTGAAGAGCGGCGTGTAGGCCAGCGCGGCGCTCGAGGTGACGACCACGCCGCGCTGGACCTGGCGGCTCTGGCCGGTGCTGTCGGTGGCGTTCACGGTGAGCGTGTAGTTGCCAGGGGTCAGGCCGGTCAGGTCGAAGTTGCCGGTGAAGCTGCTGGCCGTGGTCGACAGGAACACCACGTCGCCCAGGCGCGCGGTGGTGGTGATGGCGCCGGGCTTGTCGCTGGTGGCGCTGCCCGCCACGCGAAGGGTGCCGAAGACGAGGGCGCCGTCGGCGGGCGCCGTCAGGGCCAGGTTGGGGGCGTTGCTGACGGGCACGTTCACGGTCAGCGAACGGGAGCCGCCGCCGGCGTCGACGGCGGTGATGACCATGGTGTGCGGCCCGCTGCCGGCCTGCGCGGCGTCCACGGCGAAGCGGTAGAGGTCGTTCGAGCCGCCGCAGAAGCGGCTGCAGGCGTTGGGCTGCGTGAGCGACCCGAAGGGCGTGCCGTCGAAGCTGGCCGACACGCGGCTGATGCCGAAGGTGGAGGCGGCGCGAACGTCCACGTGGATGGTGCCGGTGGTGCCGGAGACGGTCGCGCTCAGCGTGACGCTGGAGTTGGACACCACGACGGTGCGACGCAACTCGATGGCGGGCTGCCCGCTGCGCTGGATCTGGGCCAGGATCTGGTGCGGGCCGTTGGCCTCGCCCACCGTGTTCCAGGCCACCGAGTGGCCGTCGGCGGGGTTGCCGCTGCCCAGCAGCCTCAGGTCGGCAAACCAGGTGACGGCGCCGGTCACGGTGCCGGTGAGCGACAGCTTGACGCTGCCCGACAGCGGCTCCGCCTGGTCCAACGCGATGGCCGGCGGAACGACGGGCGGCGGCGCCGAGGCCGTGAGGGTGACGCTGGCCGAAGCGCTGGCCGTGCCGTCGGAGACCGTGAGCGTGACGGTGTAGGTGCCGGGCACGTCCGGGGTGAAGACGGGCCGGGCGGTGGCGGCACCGCTCAGGGTGGCGGTGCTGCCCGGGGGCGCCGCCAGGGTCCAGGCGAAGCCGAGGGGATCGTTGTCGGGGTCGGAGCTGGCCGAGCCGTCCAGGGTCACCGGGGTGCCGGCCACCACCGGCGGCGCCGAAGCGGCGGTGGCGATCGGTGCGCGGTTGGCCGGGGACTCCGGGCTGCCGCCGCCCCCGCAACCGGCGAGCAAGGCCATCAGGACCAGCGCCGCCAGGGCCTGGAACAGGTGGTGGAGGGGGGCCATGGCTGTCTCCCTGTGTGCAGCACTCTTGGGGCCGGGGCGAAGGCGATCTCCCCGGCGCGATTGTGCGACCCGGCGGACCTCGGCAGGCTCCGGCGGCGAACGGCCGACATGATGGCCGGCCCCAGGCTCATGGGGCGACCTGGACGGATCCACAGAACTCCAGGTCGGAGTTGGACGCTCGGAAGGTGCCGCCACGGGTCGCGAAGCCCCGTTCCGCGCGGAGCCTTGCACCGGCTACGGCCGCACAAAGCAGAACGGCCTGACGTCGCCGCCAGGCCGTTGAGCTTCAACGAGTCCGTTGAGATGTTTGGTGGGCCCTGCAGGATTCGAACCTGCGACCAACGGATTAAGAGACCCGGTCAGGGCTCCGCGCAGTCGTAGCGTAGCACGCAGAAACACCAAGCGCCACGCATCAGCCGGCGTGCATCCAGGCGTACGCGTAATAGGTGATGATTCAGCATCTATTACCGGCGCGCGGGCGCATCAGCGGGCGCGCATCCAGTCGTACAGGAACCGGGTCGCTACGGCCTCTGCATCGGGATCGTGGGCCTGCAGGAGGCGCAGCACCCACGGCCGGCGCGTGCGGTCGGCTGCCAGGCGCCCAGCCGCGAGCAGGCGCGACGCGCTGTAGCGGGCCACGGCGAAGCCCACGCAGGCGCGCATCGCCAGCGTCTTGACATCGGCTGGGCCAGCCTGAGCTGCATCCAGCAGGGCCAGCGCCACGGGGCCGATGGGCCGCCCTCGCCCACGCCGGCGGCCGTCGTCGCGGCTAGCGGGCTCGGATGCGCTCACCCGGCCAGCGCAGCAGCCGTGCGCTGCAGCGCCTCGGCCGGGTCAAGGCGGCGCAGCTCTTCGGCATTCAGGCCAAGACGCTTCAGAGTCTCGGCCGTTTCGCTGCCAGCCCTCGCTTGGGCCAGCTGTGCGTTGAACTTGACCAGCGCCGAGCCCACAGCGTCGAAGGAGGTGCCGGTGCGCGCGGCGATGTCCTCCAGCGCGGAAAGGTTCTCGACGCTCGCGCCCGTCGCATCGGCCAGGTCGTTGAGCGCGTCCAGGCCGTCCAGCGTGGTGCGGAAGAACTGCACCAGGCGGTCGGCTGCAAACGCCCCGGCGAACGCGGCGCCCACCGCCGCTGCGGTGCTGGCCAGCTTGTTGTAGCGCGCCTCGATCAACGAGGCGTTCTTGTCGGCCACGCGCGCGGCCTTGTCGAAACCTTCCTGCAGCTTAGCCAGCCGGGCTTCGAGGTTGATGCTCAGGGTCGCAAGACCTCGACTCATGGCGGGGTTCCTTCAGCGGTTGCGGGCACGGTGCAGGAAGGGCAGCCGCCTGGCCGCCCCTGCTCAGTACGCAGCCCTTACGGCCGCAGCCCGGTCACGACGGCCAGCGTCGTCGGGTAGGTGACGATCACGTCGGCGCGAACGTGGGCCAGGAAGGCCACCTGGCCGACCTCCGCGTACCGCTCGCTGAGCAGCTGGATGCTCGGCCGCTCGCGCATCACGAAGCCGACCGAACGGAAGTTGCCGACGTAGACCTCGGTGCAGTCCGTGCTGGTGCCCACGGTCAGGTTGTTGGGGATCGCGCTGGTGGCGATGAACTGCAGCGGCTGCAGAGGCTGCGGACGTTGCAGCGGCTGGTTGGTGGTGTCGGCCAGGCTGCCGTAGCCGACCAGGGAGCGCGGGCTCATGATGGCCGCCGTGGGCAGCGGGCCGTTAGCGGCCAGGATCTGCTGCATGGCCGTCATCAGGTTGGCCCAGCGCACGGTGGCCTGGCTCGCGCCGTTGGTGCCGTTGGCGACGGCCTGGACGCCGACGGTGCTCAGGATGCCCCGGGGGGTCGGCGCCGTGCCGCTGCCGCGCAGGCCGGCGGCATCGAGCGCCGCCGCGAAGGCCTGGCCGATGACGGCGGCCAGCTGGCCTTCGAGGTTCTGCACGTCCATGAGCAGTTCCCTCGAAAGGCGAAAGAAGAACGCCAGCGACCGCGGCGTCGCCTTGACCTGGCGGAAGACCGGGTCGCTCTCGGCCACGGCGGCGTTCTCGTTGCGCCACGCGGCGGTCGGCAGGGTGTCGACGGCGGCCCAGTTGGCGTCCTTGGCACCCATGTCGAGGGGGATGATGCTGGCGCCGGCCGTGATGAGGCTCGACGCAGGCGCCAGGGCGTCCAGCAGTTGGGGCATCACCACGCTGGGCACCATGAAGCCGCCGGCCGAGTCGGTGCCCACGGCCAGCACGCGCTGCATCAGCTCGGGATTGGGCGAGCGCATGCCCGCCACGGCGCGGACGAAGCTCCCCAGGCTCAGCTCGCCGCTGTCGCGCGCGCTCCTCAGCTCGCTGTCCTCGGTGCGCTCGAACAGCTCGGTCCAGTCCTTGCCGCTGCGCACCTCGGGGCCGTTCAGTCGGCGCTGCGCCAGGGCCAGCGGGCTGATGCCGCTGTAGCCATCACCGGGACCCAGCGGCCGCGCGTTCCGCAGCTGGTCTTGCGCGAACTCCTCCTCGCGCTCGATCCGCAGCCGCAGCTCCTGCGTCTTGGCCTTCATGCCGTCGAAGTGCTGCTGCTCCTCGGCCGAGAAGCCGCGGTTCTCGCGCTCGGCCTTGTTGTGCATCGTGCGCATCAGCGCCACGGTCTCGTTGAGCTCGCCCTTGAGCTCGTTCAGTCGCTTCGACATGGTCATGTTCCCGGGTTGAAGGAGCACAGCGCAGGCTGGCGCGCGCTCCGAGTGGTTGAGGACTCGTGAACGTTTCGCGCCTGGGCAACCTGGCCCACCGGAGAACGTGTCGTGCAATCAGCCGCAGGCTGGATGCGCACGATGCGGCCACTGTAGCGACCGCGTAGCGCCCCTGTAAAAGCGGGCGGCCACGGGCCGCCGCGGCGGCCCCTGCGGCGGGCTAGTGCATGCCGTAGGGCGGGCCGCCGGCCGTATCGGGCAGCGGCAGGTCGAACACCCGCACGGGATCGCCACCAGGCGGCGACACCTGCAGCATCACGCGCATGCCGCTGGGCCGCGCCTCCAGGCGCAGCTCGAGCGCGCCGCCGCGGCCGAACGTGTCCCACACGGCGTCGGCAGCTTCACCGTCCTGCCGCGACATGGCGCCGATCACGGCCCGCGTGAGGTCGGAAGACGCCTGGATGAAGGCGGACACCAGTGCGGCTTGAGACCGCGGGTCCAGGGTGGCTCGTTCGATGTTGGTCATGTCGTCAATCCTTGGCGGCGCTGACGCCGCAGACGGTAGTGCGCCAGCTGGCGCGAGATGCCCAGCCGGCGGGCCATCTCCGAGGCGGTCTCGGGTGGCTCGTCGGCGTCGGGCGGAACTTGATGCACGCGGGTCGTGCGCGATGCAGGGAAGTCGATGGCCGCAGCCAGGCCCAGCTGGTGAAGTGCGGCCTGCCAGCCCCACCCGGAAGCCCCCCCCATGCAGTTCTGACACGCTGCGGAAAACGGTAAGGGACCGGTCTTGGCCGGGGTGGCTCCACCTTTTCGACCCCCCCCTACCCCTGCAGTAACGCGGGTCCATCGGGGCTGTGGCGACGGCATCTTCTGGACACCCTCGGCGCCGCTGCTTGTCTGTCCACCGTCCACTCTCCCCGTAGGGGAGTGGACGGATGGACAAACGTCCACGACGGACGGAATGGATGGATTTGGACGGATGGACACGGCTAACCCTTTGGCGCATAGATCACGCCAGCGACATCCATCAGCAGGCCCGCCATCAGCAGGTCTGCCACGGCCTTGTAGACCGCGCTGCGGGCCACGCCTTGCGGCTCTAGCGCCTCCACGATGGCCGCCCGCCTGGCGCCCTCCTCCCGGCCTGCCAGGAACGCCAGCACGGCGCCCTGGCTGGCGGTCATGCGCTTGGGCGCTGGCTTGCCGATGCCCACCTCGCTGGCCTCGACGGCGCATGCCGTGATGGCGTTGCCCCACTGGTCGATCCCCAGCTCCACGGGAATGAACTTGCAGGCGAACGTCTCGCCCTTGCTGGGGAGGTCGCGCTGCTTGGTCAGCTTGGCGTAGTGCGTCTTGGTGGCCTCGTCGACGGTGACCTCGATTTCGGTGTCCAGCGCAGCCTTCAGCGAAGAGTGCCCACGCGCGCCCCGGGCGGCGTCCTTGCCCATGTGGTGAATGAGCATGACGTGGGCGCCAGTCGTCTCGCGCAGCCGATCAGCCGCACCGATCAGCCGGCCCATGTCGACGGCGGTGTTCTCGTCGCCGCCCACCATCACGCGCGCCACGGTGTCCACCACGATGAGGCCAGGCCCGGCGCCGGCCTGCCGAGACACCTCGCGCGCCGTGGCGATCAACGCATCCACGTCGGCGCTGGGATCGAGCATGTTCAGCCCACGCGCCACCAGCGCGATGCGCCCCAGCTCGTGGCCGAAGTGCTTGCGGTCGGCCTGCCAGCGTGCGCGCACCGATGCGGCACCCTCGGCTGCGACGTACAGCGCCCAGCCGCCGGGCGCCACGCGCCGCCCCAGCCACGGCCTGCCCGCGGCAACGCACAGCGCCAGGTGCCCTGCGATGTAGCTCTTGCCGGCGTTGGGCTGCCCGTTGACCGAGGACAGCCCGCCCACGGTCAGCACGCCCTCGACCAGCTGCGGCGGCACCTCGGCCACGTCCCCCAGGTCACGCGCCCACTGCAGCGGAAGCACCAGGCTCGCGCCCTTCGGTGTCTGCTCGGTCAGGCGCTGCAGCAGCTCGGCCCAGGCCACGCTGGCCGCCGCATCGGCGTCGGTGCCGGCATGCTCATGCGCGAGCGCCGCCTGCAGGGCCGCGATGCGGCTGCGGCGTGCGGCTGCCTGCTTGATCTCCCGCACCCAGCGCGCTGCGCCACTGGCCGGTGGCCCCATCTCCAGGCCCGCGAGGTAGCGCAGGTTGATAGTGGGATGGGCGCCGTCCAGCTCGAACAGCAGCGTCCCGGAGTTGACGGCCTCGCCACGCTCGAACAGCCGCCACACTGCGGCCAGCAGCGCCTGCAGGTCGGCAGCCTGCACGTCGCGCGGCGTCAGGCCCGCATCGGCGCACACAGCCATCGTCGCGCTGGCGTCTTGCATGAAGGCGCCCAGCAGGTACTCGGCCGCCAGCTCGTCGCGCGTCTTCTCGACGCCTGTCGCGGCGGTCATGCAGTCGCTTTGCGCCTGAGCAGACGCTTGACCTGGGAGCGCGTCTTCTGGCCTAGCCAGCGGTCCGCCTTGGCCTGGCCCAGGCCCGGCCGCTCGATCCAGCGCGCGTGCATCGTCAGGAACCGATGCGCGCCCGCTGTGTTGCCGAGAACCACCGGAGCAGCGCCCCGGCGCGTGGCATACCAGCGCAGGCCGGCACCGGGCACCAGCGCCCAGGTCAGCGCGTAGCCGAACCGCAGCGCCTCGGCGCGCATGGCCTGGCACTGCGCTACGGTCAGGCTTTCGCTGACGCCAGCGGGCTGGGCTTTACCGCCGTTCTCGGGGTTGCCCACAATGCTGGTTCGCTTGGACTGGCGGCTTTCGGGAACGAAGGACCAGCCTTCATACGCCGGGGCCCCCAGCCCCGGCGTTTTCTTTTCGGCGTGCATCACTGCCCCCTTGCAGCCGAAGCGCGGATCACGCGCTGCAGCTCGCGCAGGAACGCCGCCCGGGCGACGCCGTCGTCGCCCAGCTCCCGCAGCGCATCAGCCAGCCGATCCGGCGCGGCAACCGGCCGCCGCAGATCGCGCAGCAGTTGATCGGCGGCAGCCCTTCCGCGGACGGTGCCAGCAGCCGCGACAGAGCCCACGACAGTGGCGGCGGTCATGCCGGCACCCCATCGTCGGCCGGCACGCCGCCGACCTCGCGCGCGCGCTCCTCGGCCACGGCCATGACGACGGCGTCGAACTTGGCGTCGTCGGCGTACCACTGGCCGCCGTGCATCACGATGGCGCCGGCCTTGATCAGGCGCGCCTTGTGGCGCCGCACGAACCACTGCAGGCTGTGCAGCGTGGGGAAGAAGCGCGCGCGGCTCTGCCGGTATTCCGGCTCGAGTCGGCGCACCCGGTCGAGTGGCGCGCCTGTGGCCGGCGCGCCGCCGGGAAGCGTGTTGCTGTGTTGCATGGGAATCCTTGCGAGTGACAGGCGCCTGCCAGGGCACCGACTGGCGTTTGCCAGTGTTCGCAAGGATTCCCGGTCGCCTTGGCGGCGGAGATCTACAAAACTCGACCTCGGCGCAGCCTCCCGGCTTGCCAGAGCAGTTTGCGCACGTTGTCCGCCATGCTCGGATCATCGCGGCCCCGTTGAGGCCTCACCGCGCCAGCAGCCCGCAGCACGGCCTCGACGTGGTCGTGCAGCAGTTGACCCCGCAGGCGCTCGCCAGAGGCCTCCAGGGCCGCCAGCACGGCCGCCACGAACGGAACAACGACATCGTGCGTGCGAGGCCGGCCAGGCGCTGGATGGAGCAGCTCGACCTCGGCCGCCTCCGCGCAGCGGGCCAGCTCGGCCGGCGACAGCAGCTCCAGACGGTCACGGCGATACAGCCGCCAGGCCTGCACCGTCAACCGGTCGTCGGTGTCCGGGTCCAGGTCGAGCAGCTCGGCCGCAGACAGCGAGTCCGGCTGCCGCGCGATGCGCTGCAGCGTGCGCACCTTGTCGACTCTCGCGGGCCCGTCGGCGTCGGACGCCACCAGCCGGAAGCGGACGACGAGGTCGGCCACGGTCGGCCCGAAGCGGTCCTCCCACTCGGGCCGGTGCCGCTCCCAGGCCACGCCGCGCCACTGAGGCACGCGCCAGGTGAGCTTGCCCGCCATCAGGCCAGCCCGCCCATGACGCGGTTCACCAGCGCCGCCTTGTGCCCGACGGCCAGGTGCGCGTAGCGCATCGTCGTCTGCATCTGTCGGTGTCCCAGAACCTCGCCTACTTCGTACAGCGTAGCGCCGTTGCGGGCCAGCATGGACGCCGCGGAGTGCCGCAGGGTGTGGAAGGTCACGCCCCGGATGCCGGCGGCCTTCAGGGCCAGACGGAAGCGCCCCTCGAAGGAATAGACGCGGTCGGCCGCCCTCGCGGAGCGGAAGACCAGCGTCGAGGCGCCGGCCTTGAAGCGCCGCAGCTCCTCCACCACGGCCGGCACCAGCGGCAGCACCCGGGGCTTGCCGCTCTTGGTGCGCGGCAGCGTGGCCGTGGCGCCGTCAAGGTCGACGTGGCCCCAGGTGAGCGCGCTCAGCTCGCCACGCCGCGCGCCGGTCGTCAGGGCCATGAGTACCAGCAGGCGCAGGCGCGGCCACTGCGAGGCCCTGCAGGCGTCGAGCAGCCGCTGGCACTCCTCGTCGCTGAGGAAGCGCGTCTTGAGGTTGTCCTCAGGCCGGCGCTCGATGGAGCGGCAGGGATGCTGCCAGCCCTGCGGCGCCACCCGGCGCTTGATGCACCAGGTGCAGACGGCCGCCAGCGTGGCCGCGTAGCGGTTCAGCGTTGCCGGCGCCAGCGCACCGCCGCGCGCGCGGTAGATCGGCCGGCCCTCGACATCGCGGCCGGCGTAGGTGCGGCTGGGCTCGCGCGACAGCCGCTCCAGCTCGGCGTGGACGTGGTCGTCGGTGAGGTCGGCCAGGCGCAGCTGGCCGATGCGCATGCTCCACCACTCCACGCGCCAGTAGCGCGCGCTGTCGCGGCCGGTGTAGGTGGCCAGGTACAGCTCGAAGACCTGGGCCATGGTCAGGTGGCCGGCGCGCAGCGGCAGCACGGTCGGGGCGACGGCCGGGACGCTGGCCGCGCTCACTGCACACCCCCCTGCAGCGCGGCTGCGGCGGCGTTGGCGATGGACAGGTTGGTCGAGGCGGTCTCGATGCCGGCGGCCAGGGCGAACAGCGCCGAGGACTGCGCGCTGTCCTCCAACGTGTCGAGGCAGTGGGCGAGCAGCACGGCCAGGCTGGACAGGTAGTCCAGTTGCACTTCGACGTCTTCGTGGCGGCCGGCCAACGTGCGCAGCTCGTCGCGCGTCAACAGCGGCGCCGCGACCTTGAACAGGTCGGCCGCGAGCGAGTGCGAGCTCTGCCCGATGCGGGACGGGGCCGCGTGGGGTGCGTTCGCGCTGGCAGACGCGAGGTCGCGGGAACCTTCAGGGGTATGTGATGAGGACATGGAGAACTCCGGTTCAGTTGAAACCGCCGGGAAATCCGACGGACTAAACGCGAAGCCCTGCAAGTGCCTGTCACTGCAAGGAAAACTGGTGGGCCCTGCAGGATTCGAACCTGCGACCAACGGATTAAGAGTCCGCTGCTCTACCAACTGAGCTAAGAGCCCTGGAAACCTGCCGAACCTGCCCGAGACCTGCCTCGTTCGCGCTGCGCACGCAGCACGGTGGTGGGTCGTGCAGGATTCGAACCTGCGACCAACGGATTAAAAGTCCGCTGCTCTACCGACTGAGCTAACGACCCGTAGTCCGCAGAGCCCGAGACTATAGCACGGCGCGCTCGCGGTTCCGAGCCGCAGCGGCGGTGTCGCTCGGCATCAACAGGCGCAGCACCTCGGCCGCGGCCACGAAGCCGAAGGTCGCCGTGACGGTGACGCTGGAGCCGTAGCCGTGGCAGTTCAGGCTGCCGTCGCTGCCGCCCGCGGTGGCGCAGGCGGCGTCGGGCAGGGCCACGGGCTCGCGCGAGAACACCGCGCGCAGCCCCGTGGCGCCCTGGCGCGGCACCGCGCCGGCCTTGCGCAGGCGCTGGCGCAGGCCGGCCAGCAGGGGGTCGTGCGTGGCCAAGGCCAGGTCGTCCACCTCCACGGCCTGCGGGCGCCGCTTGCCGCCCGCCGCGCCGGCCATCACCAGCGGCACGCCCGCGCGCAGGCTCCAGGCGGCCAGGTGCGCCTTGGCAGAGGTCTGGTCGCAGGCGTCCAGCACCGCGTCCACGGGTGCGGGCAGCAGGGCCGGCCAGGTGTCGGCCGTGGCGAAGTCCTCCACGGGCAGCAGTTCGCAACCCGGGTGGATGTCGGCCAGGCGCTGCGCCAGCGCGGTGGCCTTGGCCATGCCCAGCGTGGCGCCCAGCGCCTGCACCTGGCGGTTGACGTTGCTCTCGGCCACGTGGTCCAGGTCCACCAGCACCAGGCGCGCCACGCCGCTGCGCGCCAGCGCCTCGGCCGCCCAGGAACCCACGCCGCCCAGCCCCACCACCGCCACGCGGGCCGCGCGCACGGCGGCGTAGCCGGCATCGCCGTACAGCCGCCGCAGGCCGCCGAATCGGCGCTCCAGATCCGCAGCCTCGGCCGGCAGCGCCGGCGTCGCCGCGTTCACGCCATGCGCTCCAGCCGCCACATCTGGTAGCGCAGCGCGAGCACGCCACCGGCCACGATGCCGCCGAAGGCGATGAAGCTGCCCAGCGCCAGCGTCGACAGCCCGGTGAGCCCCTGCCCCACGGTGCAGCCCATGGCGGTGACGCCACCCACCCCCATCAGCACCGCGCCGACCAGGTGGTTGGCCGTGTCCTCGGTGCCGGCGAAGCCCTCCCAGCGGAAGCTGCCGTTGGCCAGCGCCATGATCGCCGAGCCGACGACGACGCCGAGCACCGCGACGATGCCCACGGTGAGCGTCTTGCTGGTGTCGCTGAACAGGATCAGCCAGTCCACCGTGTACGCGATGGGCGCGACGAAGGTCAGCGACTCCATGCGCTGCGTGTTCGTGGCCAGCCACACCTCCTCGAGCGTGGCGGGGTGCTCCTCCAGGTGGCCGAGCCGGCCCGTGACCCACCACACGCCCACGATGACCGCGCCCAGGCCGAGGCCGCCGAGCAACGCGTCGGCGCGGCGGCCGTCGGGGTGGGCGAGCGCGAACACCAGCAGCGCGCCGCCGATCAGCGCCCCCAGCAGCAGCGCCGCCGTGGGCTTGGCCAGGCCGCTGAAGTGGGCCAGCAGCGAGGGCAGGTCCTGGCCCACGGCCAGCGTGAAGGACACGGCGTCGACGGTGGCCACGCGCGCCACCGCGGTGATGCCGCGCAGCGTGGCGTAGGAGGCCACCGCAAGCACGAAGAACACCACCAGGCTCTTCAGGCTGCCGCCGCCGATGCGGATCAGCGTCTTGCTGCCGCAGCCCGACGCCAGCACCATGCCGAAGCCGAACAGCAGACCGCCCACCAGGTTGGACAGCCAGATCACCCGCGGCGCGGCGTACACGCTCTGGCCCGCCTGCACCCAGCCCGCCGCCACCATGCCGTTGAAGCCCAGCATGGCCACGCCGATGGCCATGAGCCACATGCGCATGCGGCCCCAGTCGCCCATGTTCACGATGTCGGACACAGCCCCCATCGTGCAGAAGTGGGTGCGCTGGGCGATGGCACCAAACACCACGGCCAGCGCGAACGACGCGGCCAGCACCTGGGCGACGAGGCCCGGAAGATCGGATTCCTGCAGCATGGGGCCGCGATGCTAGGGCATGGCGCGGCCCGCTGCAGCGGGCGCGCCTACTTCGGCAGCGAGGCCAGGCGGTCGCGGCCCGCCACGGCGGCTTCCGACGAGGGGTATTCCTTGAGCAGTTCCTCGATGGTGCGGCGCGCCGCGCGGCCGTCCTTCATCTCGGCCTGGCTGTTGGCCACGGCCAGCAGCGCGTCGGGCGCGCGCGGGTGCAGCGGGGCACCGGTGACGAAGGCGCGGAACAGCTCGATGGCCTGGCGGTAGTCGCGCCGCCCGTAGTGGGCGTTGGCAAGCCAGAAGCGCGCCGAGTCGGCGTAGGGGCTGCCGGGGTAGCGGCGCAGGAAGCCGGTGAACAGCTGCACCGAGCGGTCGAAGTCGCCACCGCGGATGGCCGCGAAGGCGTCGTCGAAACCACGGCGCTCCTCCTGCTCGACCATGAACTCGCGGCCGTCGATCGCCACCTTCACGGGTTCGATCTTCTTCAGGCGCTCGTCGAAGGCCTGGCTCACGTCGCGCTGGCGGCGCTGCGACTCGGCGAGTTCCTTCAGCAGCGTCTCGTTGGCGCCGCCAAGGCGGGCGATCTCGCCGCGCAGCGCCACGATCTGGTTGTTCAGCTCCAGCAGGCTGCGGCGCAGCGTGGCCAGCTCTTCCGCGAAGCGTGCCCGCTCGGCCGCGGCGGCGGCGCTGGCCTCGGCCTCGCGCTTGGCGGTGGCCTCTTCCATGGCCGCGACCTTCTCGCGCAGGTCGTTGACGGCCTTGCGGGCCTCGGCGTCGTTCAGGAAGGCGGCCGCCGGCCCGGTGGCCAGAAGGCCGGCCAGCAGCGAGCCCGCGGCCAGCCCGTGGCGGACCGTGCGCATCAGCGGTCCTTCAGCTCGGCGCGGCGGTTGCGCGCCCAGGCCGATTCGTCGCTGCCCTGCGCGGCGGGCCGCTCCTTGCCGAAGCTCACGGCCTCGAGCTGGCGCTCGGAAACGCCCAGCAGCACCAGCGAGCGCACCACGGCCTCGGCGCGCTTCTGGCCCAGCGCCAGGTTGTACTCGCGGCCGCCGCGCTCGTCGGTGTGGCCCTCGATGGTCATGCGGCGGGCGCCTTCGCGCGCGAGCACGCGGGCGTGGCCCTCGATCAGGGACTTGAAGTCGTCGCGGATGGCGAAGCTGTCGAAATCGAAGTAGACGACGCGCTCGGCCGGCGCGGCCAGCGCCGCCACACCGGCGGCCGCGGCCGGCGCCGCGGCGCCGGCTGC
>CAIKLM010000044.1 GCA_903828235.1 uncultured beta proteobacterium
CCACCACCGATACGCTAAGTTGTTGATTCGCCTGCGACCCAGAACATGGAGTTGCGGCCGCTGCAACAGGCAGGTTCATCCTGCAGGTCCAAGCCGCAACTTGAACGGCCCCTGATGGGGCCGTTTTTCTTGGATGTGCCGGGGAGTCGTCGTTGTCGACTGCACCACGAGCAGGCACCCGCCGCTGGACACCTTGGTGCTCGCCATGCCGGTGTCCTGGAAGGGCACCTTGCAGCAGTACGCCGGGCATCTGCACCGGGAACACGCCAGCAAGACCGACGTGCGGGTAATCGACGTCGTGGACACCGGCCATCCGGCCTTGCTGCGGATGTGGCACAAGCGACAGCGCGGCTACCGGGCGATGGGGTATCGGATCGAGGCCGAGGCTGCATCGTATGAAAGCGATCTTTGATACTGGAGTATCAAACTAATGCGTGCTTTAATTGAAGGCGAAAAATCAAAGCGCGCTTTCAATGCCCCGAATCACAGGCACCTACGCCATCACGACCACGCTGGGTGAGTCGGTCCGCGCCTTCGTGCCGCGACCGCTGCCCCCGGCTGACCCGCCGCTGGCGCCGACCTGCTTCGTCGACCTGAACCGGCAGGCCGAGCTGGCGCTGTCGCGCCTGGCCGGGGTGTCGGGCCTGGTCCCTTCGGTCGAATGGCTGCTTTACAGCGCCATCCGCCAGGAGGCACTGCTCACCTCGCAGATCGAGGGCACCCAGGCCACGCTGACCGACCTGTTCGATGAAGAGGCGGGACTGAAGGTCAGCAACGCCGACGATGTCGAGGAGGTCACCAACTACCTGCGCGCCTTTCGCTGGGTGCAGGGGCAGTTGCGCGACCTGCAGGGCTTGCCGATCAGCGTTCGCCTGCTGTGCGAAGCGCATCGGCTGCTGCTCGATGGGGCGCGCGGCGCTGGCAAGCAGCCCGGCGAACTGCGCCGCTCGCAGAACTGGATCGGCGGCACGCGACCGGGCAACGCCGCCTTCGTGCCGCCACCACCCCAGCAGGTGGCTGATCTGCTGACGGACCTGGAGCGCTTCATCCATGCCGCCGACGCCGACTTGCCGCCGCTGGTCAGGGTCGCCCTGATCCACGCCCAGTTCGAGACCATCCACCCCTTCCTGGATGGCAACGGGCGCATCGGACGACTGCTACTTGCCGCACTCATGGAGCAGTGGGGGCTGTTGCGGGAGCCGCTGATGTACCTGAGTGGTTACCTCAAGCAGCACCAGGCCGAGTACTACCGGCGCTTGTCGGCCATTCGCAGCAACGGCGACTGGGAGGGCTGGGTGTCCTTCTTCCTGGAAGGCGTGGCTGCGGCGTCTGCGGAGGCCGAGCGCAGCATCATCGACGTGGCCAGCCTGATCGCGGCCGACCGCAAACGACTGCTGGCGTCTCCCAAGGCCGGGCCGATCAGCTACCGCCTCTTCGAGTTGGTGCCGATGATGCCGCGCTTCAGCGTCGAGCACGTTCGCCAGCGGCTGGAGACGACGTTTCCGACCGCCAGCGCCGCCGTCAGGCTGCTGGAGGGTCTCGGCATCCTGACCGAGCTCACCGGCCAGAAGAAGAATCGCGTCTACAGCTACCAAGCGTACGTGGACCTGCTCTCCCGGTGACGAGACCTTACAAGCCCGCAGGTGCCTGCGGCAGCGCTCCTAATCTCAACGGGGGGTCTTTGCACCAGGCAACTGCCTGCCACCACCGTTCAAGACCCAACCGCATCGGTTGGCATGAGTTCCTCGCGTCACGCGCTCGACCTCAGCCCCATGCGCCGGTGGGCTGCAAGGGAATCGGCGGCAGTCGATCGACGACGGCGCCCCGGGCCTTGGTGACGACGTCGCGTTCCCCGTCGGCGGCAGCGGGCAACCTGTCCGGGTGGGCCATAGCCAGCCCGCAGCGTCGCTTCTTGGCCTCGTACATCGCGCCGTCGGCGCGGTGCATCAATGCCGGCAGGCTGTCTCCGTCGCGCGGGTAGACCGCCACGCCGATGCTGGCACCGACCGTCACGTGGTGGCCACCCAGCGCGCAAGGCTGCGTGACCGCGTGCAGCAGGCCCGCGGCCAGCGCGAGCGCGCGGTCCTCGCTCTCGAGGTTCGGCAACAGGCAGACGAACTCATCACCCCCGTGCCGGCAGACGAGATCACCGCGTCGCATGCCAGCGGCCAGCCGGCTGGCAACGATCTGCAGCAACGCATCGCCCACGGCGTGGCCCAGTCGATCGTTGATGCCCTTGAAGCCATCGAGGTCCACGAAGAGCAGCGCGAGCTTGTAGGGCCCGCCGACGTGTTCGGCCAGCACCCGCCCCCCAGGCAACTCGAAGCCGCGCCGGTTGGGCAGGCCCGTGAGGGGGTCTCGCCCTTCCACGCACGCGGCCAGCGCGAGATCACGCCGCAACTGCGCCACGACGCCGTGGCTTTGCGACAGCAAGTGGCGCAGTCGGTCGACGCGTCGCAGCAAGACGGCAAGCTGCTCGCGCTCTGCCCGGAGCTGTGGCACGAGACCCTCCAGCAGCAGATCCTCCTGTGCGGCGGCGGTCAGGCTGGGCAACGAGGAGCGCTCAGCGTCCGGGCGTTCGGCTTGCAGCTTCATGGGAACTCGCGATGCAGGGCGACGATGGCGTCGAAGTGGTCCATGCTTGCCTTGGCCACGGCGGCCGTCGGTACGCCACCGCACGATTTGTCCCGGCGTGGCACCGCCCGGTTGCGGACCGATCGCGTGCCGCGCGGCGGTCGAGCCGGGCGCGGGTTTCGACGGAGCGCGCTCGATCTGCAGACTCATCGAGTCAGGACACAAGCGCTCGGCGGTTCACGACCCGAGGTCTGACCGACCCTCTCCAGCCGCGGAGCCCGCCGCGTCCGGATAGCCGTCTTCCACGACCCGCCGAAGCGGCCGTGCCATCACCCCAGCCGTGTCCGGGCCGCCCGCCACGGGGCGGATCACCCAGCGCGCCGCCACCTCGTCATCGATCATCCAGGACTCCAGGCGTGCACCCAGGCGCGCGCGCTTGCTCATGGCTTTGCCTCACTCTCGGCTTCGGTTGCATGCCCGGCAGCTGCGGTCGCGCCCTGGGCGTGTCGGCGGCCCGACCGCACCCGGCTCCGACCACGGTCGGCTCGGAAGGTCACGCTGCACGACGTGAACCGACGACACGCGGCTTGAGCGGGATCAATCGACCTTTCCGCGACAGCGCGGATCCGGACCGTCCCCGTGCTCCAATGAAGCACTGCAGGTTCCCTTTGGAGCACGTCCCCATGGCCTACCGCTTCCAGTCCAAGGCAGCAGCCGATGTGCTGATGCTGCAAGCCGCGGGGGACGCGGTCTTGGCCGCCATGGGCTTGGTGCCCGCCTCCAAGGGCATCATCGAAGCCCCGGCCATGCTGTCGGCCATCCGGTCGATCGAGGCCGCCGTGGCACGCGACGCGGCGCTGCGACCAGCGGGAAGGGGCATCGCCCCGGATGCACAGGCACCCGCCGAGGATGCGGAGCCGGTCTCTCTGCGGCAACGCGCCTGGCCCCTGGTGGAGATGATGCGCAGGGCCCACGCTGCGGGCGAGGCCATCGTCTGGGGCGTCTGAGCACGGCCGCATCGAACCGCGCCACCCGGCTCGCCGGTCCGGTCGGGCAGCCAGGCAGCAGGCCGCGCGACATGGCCCGCTGCCCGCTCCGCCAAGCGCCCGGCGCGCTGCCAGGCCAGCCTCGGGCAGGGTGTCGTTCGCCCCACACCGTCAATGTCGCGAGGCCGACGAGCGCATGAGCCAGCCGGCCAGCAACATGACGGCAGCACCGCCGGCGGCCGCCAGCAACAGGGCGGGCAAGGGCTTGTGCTGCACGAAGCCCGCGGCCGAGTCACGCGCCTGAACGGCGTGCTCGCGGACGCTGCGGGCTCCGTCGATGGCCATCTGCGTGGCCTGGTGACCCAGGCCTTCCAGGGAGTTCGCGATGCCGGCATCGAAACCTTGCGGGATGTCGCGGTGGGCGGACAGTGGCGTGTTCATCATGAGAGACCTCGGGTTGACAAGGACGCCAGCATCGGACCGTTCGGCGTCGGCGTCGGTGCGCTGGCAGACCAAGCCGGCGGGCCGCTGCAGCGCCAGGCCCGGGCCGGCCTGTTGAGCCGCGCCCGCCTCAGGACGCGCCACCGCCCAGCGGCACCACGAAGCTCGCCTGCAGCGGCAGGTCTCGCCACGCCAGCAACTCGCCCGGGCGCAGCATCGTTGCCCCGCAGGCGGCGGCCTCGCGCCGGGCCAGCGGCTCCCCCCCGCGCAGCAAGACGAATCGCAGGCGGCGTCCTTCGCGCAGCAGGCTCAGCTCGGCGCGCGGCCAGTGCGCCGGCAGGCACGGGCGCAGGCACAGGGTGCCGGCATCCAGGCTCAGCCCCAGGATCGATTCGATGGCTGCACGGTGCATCCAGGCCGCGGCTCCGGTGTACCAGCTCCAGCCGCCCCGACCCACATACGGTGGCTGGGTGTAGACGTCACCGGCCATCACATAGGGCTCCAGGCCATAGGCCGCCCCCTGCTGCGGATCGGCCGGGCGGTGCGCCGGGCTCAGCCACGTGAAGTACCGCCAGGCCGCTTCGCCGCTGTCCGGGTGGCCGTGGTCCGCGAACATCCGGGCCTGCGCCATCAGCGCCCACACGGCGCCGTGCGAGTACTGGCCGCCGTTCTCTCGCACGCCCGGCGGGTAGGCCTGGATGTAGCCGGCGCTGGGCTGGGCATGCTGCATCGGCGGGTCGAGCAGGCGCAACAGGCCGGCCTGCGCGTCGGCCAGCTGCGCATCGACCGCCGCCATCGCCACCACCTGCTGCGGCCACGTCGCCACGCCCGACAGAACGGCCCAGGCCTGCGCGATCAGATCGATGCGGCACTCCGCAAGGCTCTGCGAGCCGAGCGGGCTGCCATCGTCGAAGAAGGCCCGCCGGAACCAGGCGCCGTCCCAGGCCGGGCCGCGCAGCGCCACCTGCCAGCCTTGCGCCGCCGCCTCCCAGCGCCCGGCCCGTTGCGTCTCGCCGCGGGAGCGGGCGATCGGCGCGAACTCCGCCACCACCGTGCAGAGGAACCAGCCCAGCCACACCGACTCGCCGCGCCCTTCGTGGCCGACGCGGTTCATGGCGTCGTTCCAGTCGCCGCTGCCCATCAACGGCAGGCCGTGCGCGCCAACGCGCAGGCTGCGGTCGATCGTCCGCGCCGCGTGTTCGTAGACCGTGGCCGTCAGCGCGCTCACCGTGGGCGTGGCGTAGGCATCCTCGGCACCCGGCGGCACGGCCGGGCCCTCGATGAACGGCACGGTCTCCGACAGCAGCGTGGCGTCGCCAGTGGCCGCCAGGTAGTGGGCGCAGGCCTTCGGGAGCCACAGCAGGTCGTCGCTGAAGTGCGTGCGCACGCCAGCGCCACCGGGCGCATGCCACCAGTGCTGCACGTCGCCTTCCGGGAACTGCCGCGAGGCGGCGAGCAGGATCTGCGCGCGCAGCAGGTGTGGCGCGGCAACGGCCAGGGCCATCGCGTCCTGCAACTGATCCCGGAAGCCGGTGGCGCCGCCAGCCTGGTAGAACCCGGCCTTGGCCCACAGCCGGCAGGACACGGTCTGGTACAGCAGCCAGCGGTTGACCAGGGCATCGAACAGCGGGTCGGGCGTGGCCACCGTGGTGGCCTGCAGCAGCGTGTCCCAGGCCGATCGTGCGGCGTGCAGGCGCAGGTCCGGTGGCACCGCCGCGGCGCGCGTGGCGAGGTTCCGCGCCGCGTCCGCGCTGCCGGCATGGCCGAGCAGGAAGACGCAAGCGGCCGATGCCCCGGCGGCAATGTCCAGGCGCACCGCCAGGGCGGCACAGGGATCAAGCCCGGCGCCCTGCAACTGCCCGAGGTGGTCCGGCAGCACCAGGCGACCCCGTGCATCGAAGAGCTCGCGGCGGTCGCAGGTCCAGTCGTCCTCGGTGCCGGACGCGTTGACGGGCGCATGGGCGATCGCCAGGAATGCCGTGCCGTTGCCGAAGCCACCGGACGCCTCGCGCTGCGTGCACAGCAGTGCGGTGACCCGGCCCTCGGGCAGCCGCTGCCGAAGCCGCGCCGTGTGCACCGTGGCGCGCGCAGCAGCGCCCGCACCCATCGCCCACTCGGCGATGCCGGCCACGCGCAGGCGCAACGCCTGCGAACCGCGGTTGGCGATCTCGACCTGCAGCTGCTTGATCGCGAGCACCGGGTCGACGCACCAGGTGAGCGTGACCTCCGCGTCGCCCCGCCGGTGCGCGATCCTGCTCCAGCCCTGGCCGTGCGTGACCCGGTAGACCACGGGTTCGCCGTCGACCACCGTGCCGCCGCTGGCCGTGGCGCTCCAGACCTGGCGCGTGCGCAGGTCCTGCAGCAGCAGCCACTCCGACGGCGGATCGGCCACCGCGTCGTTGGACCAGGCGGTCAGCTGGTTCAGGCGGCTGTTGCCGGCCCAGGTGTGGCCGCCGCCGGCCTCCGACAGCAGGGTGCCGAACCCGTCGTTGGCGATGACGTTGACCCAGGGCCGGGTCGGGCGGCTGGCCTCGCCGGCCTCGAAGACGAAGGCCGCCCCATCGGCCGTGAAGCGCCCGCGTGGCGCCGGGGCCGGCCCTGCGGGGCCCGAGGCCGCCGGCAGCGCCGAGCGCGCCAGTTCATGCCGCCGCTCGAAGGCCGCCTCGTGCGCGGCCATCCACCCCTGCACCTGCAGCGGCAGCGGCCGGCCGTCGGCAACCAGCCTGACCCGCGCCAGACCGTGCAGCGTTGCCCGTTCCTCGGCCGTCACCTCGTGGGCCTGCAGCACGAAGAAGCCCGTGCAGGCATCACCGCCCTGTGCCGCGGTCTCGGCGTCGTGCCGCTGGCGCAGCCCTTGCAGCTCATGCTGCAGCGCCATCGCGTAGGACACCGGTTCTGCGTTGAGCACCACGAGGTCGCAGCCGACGCCGCCCCAGGCCCACAGCCGAAGCGCCAAGGCCAGCGAGCGCAGCAGGCCCTGGCCCTGCGCCGCCTGGGCGGAGACCAGCACGATGGGCCGGTCGCCAGAGATGCCGAATCGCCACAGCAGACGGCGGTCGATGCCGCTGCTGCCGGCGGGGTCGCCCGCCGGCAGCTCGGGCACGGTGAGCGTCTGCACCAGGGCAGAGGTCAGGGTCTGGATCGCCGCGAAGTCGTTGGCACCGATCCCCAGCGCGCGCAGGCGGATGCCCGTCAACGTGGCCGACATCAGCGACGCGCGCTGAACGTGGACGGGCTGGCGGTACTTGTCGATGACCGCGCTGAGCACGCCGCCGTTGTCGGTGGCGGCGGTGGCGAAGGTCAGCAACGCCTTCGCGCCCGGCAGGATGCGCACGCGCAGCGAGATCGCGCACACCGGGTCGAGGCCGGTGTCCATCGTGGCCGGCTCGTCGCCCTGCGCCACCGGCGCGGCGTCGAAGGCCGCCAGCGGACGGCTGGCGCCGCGGTTGCGCCCCAGCCAGCGCTGCCGGTCGGCCTGGACGCGGACTGCCTGCACGGGGGGGTCGCTCGCGGCGAGGAAGTGCGCCGCCATGACCGCCCGCTCCCCGGCCAGGCGCGGCCGGCGCTCGAAGACCATCGCCTGCATCGCGGTGCGCCAGGACGCGTGCACGAACAGCTTGGAGAAGGCCGGGTGGGCCTCGTCGGCGCGCGGCTCCGCCAGTGCCAGCTCGAAGGCCGAGATCAGCTCGAGGTCGAGCGCGGCCTCGCCGAGGTTGCGCAGCTCGACCTGCCTGAACTCGATGTCGTCCTCCGGGCTGACCCAGACGGTGACCTGGGCCTGAAGGTCGGGCCAGGTGGCTTCGAGGCACACGCGATCGGCGTGGAAGGTGCTGCCGTAGGCCGCGTCCGGGTCGGGTGCCGGATGCTGGGTCAGCGAGACCAGGTCGGCCCCTGCGGCGCGGCGCAGGTAGAAGAAGCTGCCCAGCGCGTCGCGCAGCGCGTCGTCGCGCCAGCGATGGATGCCCACCGGGCCCCAGCGGCTCCAGCCGGCGCCGTTGGCGCGCAGCGTCACGCGGTAGCGGCCGTTGGACAGCAGCTGCGTCGGCTCCACCGCGGCCGCACCCGGCTGCACCGGGCGCAGCAGCCCCGGCGCGCGGCGCCTCAGCGCCTGGGGGAGCGGTCCGGCCAACGGTGCGCGCAGCCGCGGCACCTCGCGCGGCGCGCGCTCGTGCAGCAGCGGCACCATCGCCTCCAACCGCGGCTCGGCCATCGCCCAGCGACGCACCACGCCGTCGCGCAGCACGTTGGCCAGCGCAACGATCGTCATGCCCTGGTGATGCGCCATGCTGGTGGCCACGGGCGTGAAGGGCTCGTCCAGCGTGCTCCGCGAGGGCGTGTAGTCCAGCGCCTCGATGAAGCCCATGCTGCCGCGGGCGCCCAGCCCCTGCAGGGCGGCGAAGTTGGCGACCGCGCGCCGCGGGGCCAGCTGGGCCGCCAGCGCAGTGGCGTAGGGCGCGATCACCAGCTCGTCCGGCGGTGTGCGCCGCAGCGCCAGGCGCGGCACGCCTTGCGGCGCGTACTGGTAGGCCAGCGTGTGGTCGCGCCCGGCGTAGGCCGACTCGGAGATGCCCCAGGGCACGCGATGCGCCCGTGCAAAGGCGATCTGCTCGCGCAGCGCCGCCAGGCCGGCATCGCGCAGCACGCTGCCCTCCGGCTCGTCGACCAGCAGGCTGGGCATCAGGTACTCGAACATCGAGCCCGACCAGGAACGAAGGCCGGCCATCGCCCCCACCCCGAAGAACGGACGGCCCAGTGCCGCCCAGTGGCCCACCGGCACGTCGCCCTTGGCGATGGCCAGCAGGCTGGTCAGGCGCGACTCGGAGGCCAGCAGGTCGTAGAAGCCGGCGTCCAGCGCCTGCTCGGCCACGCGGTAGCCGATGTGGAACAGGTGGCGCCGCGGGTGGTAGAGGAACCGGTAGTCCGCCCCCCAGGCCAGGGCGGTGCAGCGCGCGGCCACCGCGCGCAGGCGTGCGCTGAACCCGACGGCCCCGTCGGTGCACTCCCCCCCTGCGTCTTCGTGCGTGCCGGGTGCTGGGCGCGCAAACGAAAGGCAGGCCTGGCCAACGGCCAGCAGGTGCCCGCCGAGGTTGCCGCTGTCCACGGTGGACACGTACTTCGGCAGCAGCGGCGCGCCAGTCTGCGTGTCGTACCAGTTCAGGAAGTGGCCACGGTGGCGCTGCAGCGTGTCCAGGGTGTCGAGCGTGGCCTCGAGCCGCTGCAGCAGCTCCGCGGTCCCGATCCAGCCGAACTCGCGCGCGCAGGCTGCACTCAGCAGGTACAGGCCGATGTTCGTCGGCGAGGTGCGGTGCGCCAGCATCTCGTGCGGCAGCGTCTGCAGATTGTCCGGCGGCAGGTGGTTCTCGTCGGCGTTGACACAGCGCTCGAAGTAGCTCCAGGTGTCGCGCGCCACGCCTTCGAGGTAGGCGTGGGCTGCCGCGGGCAAGGCCGCATCGGCACGCGATGAGCGCGGCCGGCTGGCCCACCACGTCCACAGCGGCGAGGCGGCCCACAGCAGCCCCAGCGCGACGGTCATCGCCGCATGCGGCGTGCCGGCAGCCAGCAGCCCGGCCGTCAGCAGCAGCGCCAGCGCCGGCTCGGCCGCGTGGCGGCGCAGCAGCAGGCCCGGGCGCGTCGTCGCCTGGGCCTGCGCCGTGGCGGCGGTGGTCCACTGCAGAAGGTGGCGCCGGCTCACGCCCATGCGCCACAGCGCCCGGCCGATGGCGTCGGCCTGCTGCCGTCCCTGCTGCTGCAACTGCGCCAGGTGCCACAGCCCGCCGGAAGCCGCGCGCACCAGACCGGCCCCGGCGTGCCGGAAGAAGTGCCCGCGCGCGAAGTCCTGGCTGCGCGGCCACAGTCCGGCCAGGGCCCCCAGCACGGGCCCTGCCGCAAAGGCGGCGAACACCAGGCCCAGTGCCACCGCGGGCGCCAGCGCCCACCCGGCCAGCGACAGCACGACCAGCGCCAGCGAAGCCGGCGCCACCAGCGAGCGGCGCAGGTTGTCCAGCATCTTCCAGCGGTTGACGGCCCGCAGCCGGTAGCGACGGGGCGACAGCAGCAGCGGCAGCAGTTGCCAGTCGCCGCGCGTCCAGCGATGCACGCGCGAGGCGGCCACGTCGGCGTGGAAGGGCGCCGCCTCCACCAGGCCGATGTCCGTCACCGCCGCGCAGCGCGCCAGCGAGCCTTCGAACAGGTCGTGGCTGAGCACCAGCCCCTCGGGCAGGCGCTGGGCCAGCACGGCATGCACGGCCTGCACATCGAGCAGGCCCTTGCCGCTGAAGCTGCCCTCGCCGAAGAGGTCCTGGTAGACCTCGGAGCTGGCGGTGCTGTAGGGGTCCAGGCCGCACTGCCCGGCGAACAGGGCGTGGAAGTGCGTGAGCTCGCGCCGCGCCGGCAGCGGCGTGAGGATGCGCGGCTGCAGGATGCCGTACCCGGCGTCGATGCGGCCCCGGGCGCTGTCCAGCCGTGGCCGGTTCCGCGGGTGCGCCGCCACGCCGACCAGCGCGCGCAGGCTGCCCGGCGGCAGCTGGGTGTCGCTGTCCAGCGTGACGACGTAGCGCGTGGCGTCGGCCAGGCGCGAGGCCTGCCCCAGGTCGACGAATGGCCCCGGCACGCCCTGGGCCAGCGCCGCGATCAGCTGCTCGAGCTTGCCGCGCTTGCGCTCCCAGCCGATCCAGCGCTGCTCGGTCTCGCTGAAGCGACGGCCGCGATGCAGCACGACGAAGCGCGGCGCGGCCCCGGGTGGCCCCGGGTAGCGCGCATTGAGCGCATCGATACCCCGCGTCGCGAACGCGAGCAGGGCCGCATCGCCATCGAGCCGCTCGGCATCGGCATCCACGTCGTCGCTGAGCAGCGCGAACTGCGCCTCGCGCTCCGGGTTGGCCAGGTGGTGCAACTCCAGCCGGTGCAACAGGTCCTTCACCGATGCGGCACTGGACAGCAGCGCCGGCACCGCGACCAGCACGCGATGCTCGGCGGGAATGCCTTCGCGCAGCGCCAGCCGCGGCAGCGGGCGCGGCCGCGCCGATTCGCTGATGAGCCGGTTGATCACCGCGACCACCGCCTCCGACGCCGGCAAGGCCATCAGCAGCGCGACGCCGAGCCGGGGTGCCGCCGCGAGCGGCGCCAGCTGTTCCACCAGCCAGGCCAGCAACCCCAGCGTCGCCAGCAGCAGGCCGGCCAGGAAGGCCGGCAGCGCCAGCGGCGCGGCAAACGCTCGCCAGGCCCGGATACCCCGCTCCTGCAGGCCGAGCACGCGCAGCAGCGCCGGCCGCCCGGCGCCGGTCAGCCAATGGCCGGGCACGCCGGACAGGGGATCGCCGGGGTCGGCGCTGGCCATCAGGTCGAGCAGCCGCCGCGCCACCACCCCTTCCGCCAGGCCGCTGCGCCGCGCCAGCCGCTCGATGCCGTGCAAGGTCTCGTCGCGCGTCGTCGCATGCTCGGCCTCGAAGACCGGCGAGCGCAGCATGCTCTGCATCAGCGGGCTGGTCCGCGCCACCATGTCGGACCAGTCGGCATCGCCGATCTCGCGCAGCGAGTTGACGGCATTGCGCACGCTGACGTTGTCCGCGGCCTGGTCGGCGCCGTGCTGCGCGTGCTGCGCCGCCGCGTCGGGCAAGGCCCGCTGCAGCCAGGCAAGATGCTCGGGGCGCAGGCCGGTTCCAGCGTCGGGGGGCCGGTCCTGCAGCCGCAGGGCCATCTGCGCCAGGAACATGCGGCCCACGCCGCGCCGTTCCAGCGGCAGCAGCACCTGCTCGAGCTCGGCCACGCCCAGGCGGTCGAGTCGCTCGCAGCACAGGTTGGCCGCCTCGCGGGCCGCCTTGTTGCAGGCCACGCGCTCGGCCAGGCGGCGCAGGTTCTCGATCAGCACCACGCGCAGCGTGGTCGGCAGGGCCCACATCTCGCTGAGATGGAGTTCGCGCGTTTCCTGGTAGGCGCACAGGTAGGTGGCGAGCAGTTCTTCGTCGAAGTCGCCATCGGTGTGGGCGACGAAGGCCCAGGCCACGCCGTAGACGCGCGGCAGCCCGGCCAGCGGCGGCTCGACCAGCACGGGCAGCTCGCGGAAGTAGCGCCGCGGCAGGCCCTCGCGGATCGGCGCCAGCTGCGCCTCGATCAGGTGGAAGTTGTCCAGCAGCCACTCGGCGGCAGGGCTCACGTCGTAGCCGGTGGCGGCCTGCGCGCCGATGTAGCGGTGCGCCTCGCGCAGCACCTCGACGTTGCTGTTCAGGCGCGGGTGGAAGGTTGGCGCGAGACGCCGTGAACGCGCCACGCGGTGCGTCCTGCCCAGGCTTCGCCCGTGTTGCGCAAAGCGCTGCAGGCCGAAGATCTCGGACCGTATCGACGGCTGCAGCGGACCGCGCGCAGGATCGAGCAGCGCGCAAAGCTCCGGCGACGCATTCCGGATCAGCGCGCGCAGCCCGAGCAGCCGCCCCTCCTCACCAGACCTGCAGGCCGAGGCCGAGCAGCAGCGCCACGGCCACCAGGCTGGTGACGAATCGCGCCGCGACGAATGCCCGGGCGGCCTCGACCGCGCAGCCCAGCGTGAACAGCCGCCCGCAAAGCGAGCGGCACGCGTGAAGGTGCTCGCCGAGCACCGACAACTCCATCGGCGAGGTATCGGCCGCCTCGCCGAAGCAGGCCGTGCTCCAGCAAGGCCCGGGGGCGCGTGGCGTGTTCAACGCACGCCCGTCCTGTCGATGGCGACGCCGCGCACGGGTTGTCGCCGGGCGACGGGCGCCGCCCGGTGCGGTGCCGCCTTGGTCCGCAGCGGCGGTGGGCTTGGGGCATCAATCGGGTTCATGGAGTGCTCGTGGGGTTGCCAAGGGTCTCGGCGTCAGGCGGGTTGTAGGCGCAGCCTCAACGGGCGTCTGTGCGCCGCCGCACAGCCGGTGGCGCCGGCGGCCTGGGTCTCATACTCTCGCCATGCCTGATGTCGCGAAGGCCCTGCCTGGGCCGGTTGCCGCCGCTCCGCCGGTCGTGGGCCTGGGGGCGTCTGCCGGCGGACTGGAGCCGCTGGCGCAGTTCCTCGCGCGGGTGCCCCCGGCCAGCGGGCTGGCCTTTGTGGTCGTGCAGCACATGGACCCGACCCACAAGGCCCTGCTGGCCCAGCTCCTTCAGCGCGACACGGCCATGCCGGTGCGCGAGGTCGCCGGGCCGACGCCGGTCGAGGCCAACCACGTCTACGTGATCCCGCCCGCCGCCGAGATCACCCTGACTGGCGGCGCGCTGCACCTGGCCCGGCCATCGCAGCCGCGCGGACAGCGGCTGCCCATCGACGTGATGTTCGGCTCGCTCGCGCGTGAACTGGGCGAGCGCGCGGTCGGCGTCGTGCTGTCGGGCATGGGCGCCGACGGCAGCGCAGGGTTGCAGGCCATCAAGTCGCGGGGCGGCCTGACGCTGGCGCAGCTGCCGGCATCGGCGCAGTTCGATGCCATGCCCCGCAACGCGATCGCAACGGGCTGCGTCGACATCATCGACCTGCCGGCCGAGTTGCCGGCGCGCATCCTCGCCGTCGTCGCCCGGCCGCCGCCGGCGGCAACGGCTGGCGCCCCCGCCGGCGACGACGCGGGCGCACTGGAGCGCATCCTCGCGCTGCTGCACGCCCACACGCGGCGCGACCTGGCGCTGTACAAGTCGAACACCCTGCACCGCCGCGTGGCGCGGCGCGTTGCCGTCCAAGGGCTCGGCTCGATGGCAGCCTATGCGGACTTCCTGCGCGGCAATCCCCAGGAGCTGGACCTGCTGTTCAAGGAGATGCTGATCGGCGTGACCGCGTTCTTCCGCGACCCCGAGGTCTGGCAGGACCTGCAGGACAAGGTGCTGCCGGTCCTGCTGGCGCACCACGCCGACGATGCCGGCCCGCTGCGCGCCTGGGTCGCCGGTTGCTCGACCGGGGAGGAGGCCTATTCGCTGGCGATCGCCTTCGCCGAGGTCCAGGAGGCCGTGCCCCAGGCGCAGCGCCGGCCGCTGCAGATCTTCGCCACCGACCTCAACGCCGACGCGATCGCGGCGGCGCGAACCGGCCGCTATGCGAAGGCGGGGGTGCAGGGACTGGCGCGCCAGCGCCTGGATCGCTTCTTCGTCGAGCGGCCCGACGAGGTCCAGGTCGAGCAGCGCATCCGCGACATGGTGCTCTTCGCGCAGCACGACGTGATCCTGGACCCGCCCTTCACGCGTCTGGACATCCTTTCGTGCCGCAACCTGATGATCTACTTCGGCGCCGCGCTGCAGCGTCGCCTGGTGCCCCTGTTCCACTACAGCCTGCGACCCGGCGGTGCGCTGCTGCTGGGCAGCTCGGAGACCGTGGGCCGCGCGCACTCTCTGTTCGCGCCGATTCACCCAAGGTCGAGGATCTACTGGCGCAGTCAGAATGCGGGGGCGGCCGAACGCGTGGTCTTCCCGACCCAACGGCGCCCCGGAACCACCCCCACCTCGCAGGAGACCACCCTGCTGCACACCAGCCCCCCGCCGGCCAACCTGCAGGCACTGGCCGATCAGCTGCTGCTGCAGGCCCACGCGCCGCCGGCCGTGCTCGTCAACGATGCGGGCGACATCGTCTACATCAGCGGCCGCACGGGCCGCTTCCTCGAGCCGGCCGCCGGCAAGGCGAACTGGAACATCCACGTGATGGCACGGCCCGCCATCCGCGCGCAGCTGGCCGTCGCGCTGCGCACGGCGCTGCAGACGCGCACGACGGTGGAGTTGCATTCGCTGCGGCTGGACGACGACACCACCGCCGCCGCGATCGACATCACCGTGCAGGGCATCGTTCAGCCCCAGCCGCTGGAAGGCATGGCGATGATCGTGTTCCGCGAGCGCCCGGCACCGCCGCGCCGCCGCAGGCGGCGTGCCGGCACCGCTGGCGAGCCGGAGCCGCGCTTGGCCGAGGAACTGCTGCGCGCACGCGAGGAGATCCAGGCGCTGCGCCAGGAGATGCGCGCCTCCCGCGAGGAGCTGCAGGCCGCCAACGAGGAGCTGCAGTCCACCAACGAGGAACTGCAGTCGGCCAACGAGGAACTGACGACCTCCAAGGAAGAGGCGCAGTCGATGAACGAGGAGCTGCAGACCATCAACGGCGAACTGCAGTCCAAGCTGGATGACCTGGCACTGGCCCAGAGCGACATGCAGAACCTGCTGAACAGCACGGCGATCGCGACGCTGTTCCTGGACGAGCAGTTCAACGTGCGCCGCTACACCGAGCAGACCGCGCGCGTCATCCACCTGCGCGAGAGCGACATCGGTCGCCCCTTGAGCGAGCTGGCCAGCACGCTGCTGTACCCCGAGCTCGACGCCGACATGAAGGAGACCCTGCGCACGCTGGCCATCAGCGAGAAGCAGATCGCCACCACCGACGGCCACTGGTTCAGCGTGCGCATCATGCCCTACCGCACGCTCGCCAACGTGATCCAGGGCGTGGTGATCACCTTCGTGGACATCACGGCCGCCAAGGAACTGGAAGCCCGCCTGCGGGAGGCGTAGAGTGGGCTCGTTGTCTGCCACCCGCGGAGATCCTCATGTCCCGATCGACGAGCCCCGATATTCCGGACATGGACCCGCAAGCGCTGCGCCGCCGGGCCGCCGCTAGGCTCGGCGGGCCGGCGGCCGCCGCGCAGCCCGCGACCGCCATCGTCGATGCGTTGAGCGTGCTGCACACGCTGGCTTCCTCACCGGCGACGGCGCCCGATGCGCTGGCCCTGCTGCATGAGCTGCAGGTTCACCAGGTCGAGCTCGACCTGCAGGCGCAGGAACTGCAGGAGTCGCGGGCCGAACTGGAGTCGGCACTGCGGCAGCAGGCCGAGCGCCACGACGCCTGGCCGGTCGGATGCCTGGTGGTCGATGCAGGCGGGGTGGTGGTCGAGCTGAACGAGACCGCAGCCCGGCTGCTCGGCCTGCCGCAGGGGCAGGCGCCGGGGCAACGCCTCGGTGCCTTTCTCGCGGGCCACGACAGGCTGCGGTTCGAGGCCGCCTTGGCCGGCCTGCGGGGGGAGCAGCCGCCGCCGTCGTTCCGCCTCGTCATCGAGCCCCCGGGCCAGGCGCCGCGGCCGGTCGTGGCCAGCCTGGGCAGGGACACCGCCACGGGCGGGGCCCTGCTCTGCCTGCTGCCAGCCGAACCCGAGGCCTAGCCTGGATCTTTCACGAGTGACGTACTGGATGATTCCGGCAAGGGCCTGAGGCACGGATCGTGGCCCTGAGTGGCGCGGCGGGGGCCATTCGGCACGGTTGAGTGCTGGATGCGCGGCCGGCGGGCGTGTTTACCCC